>JAEWEW010000258.1 GCA_023389175.1 Pseudomonadota bacterium
TTCTTGCTGGCAATGGTCCTGGGCTGGCGCGCCTCCCGGATGCGCCTCTGGGTAGGCGCCGATCCGGAAGCCGCCAGGAACGCCTAGCCTTCCTCGTCCCTCATCACGGCCTTCACCTTCTGCACCACTTCCGGCGGCACCGATTCCACGCCGTGCACCTCGCGCGCATGAGCCGCCACCTGCTTCAGCGCTTCTTCTTCAGACGGCGCGCGGACCACGCCATTGCAGTCGAAACCGACATCACGGCAGCGGACGACCTTGGTCATGGCAGATCTCCTCGCAGGTTGGCTGGTTCATCGCGTCATCGACGACGCTTCGACGCGATGCCCCACGGTACTCCGTCATGCGGTAGGTGACAATCCTTCCGACAGCGCGACACCAAGTTTCACCTCTTGTCGATCGGCCGCGGCCGGCTGTTGACTTGCGAGGGGTGCAAGCGATCGCGATCTGGTTCGATTCGGGCTCCATCAACTCACATCGAGCTCTCCGAACCCGACATGAACCGATCGAGCATTGCCGCAGTTCTCTCCACATTGACCGTCGTTGGTTTCCTCGTCACAGGATGCAGCACGCCCGAAGACGACTATTCCGACTACGAATCCCTCGGCAGCTCGGGCAGCGCCAGCACGTCGGGCTCGTCCGGATCCTCCGGTTCATCCGGCTCCGCAAAGGACCCGCTGTCCTATCCGAAGGTGGACTACAAGTACACCTGTAGCGCTACCGGCACGACCAACTCCATCCCGATCAGCGACGGACCGTGCAGCAGCCAGCAGAAGGCGTTCGCCCGCACCGTCGGCTGCAACGAGGTCGACGCCGACGGCACCTTCAACTCCGTCGGCCGTCCGTACTACCAGTGCCTGGTCAACAACACCAGCGACCCCGACCAGAAGAAGTACTACCAGCAGCATCTGGACTTCTACAGCAGGTAGGCCGAGCCGGTCCGGCATCCGCGCGCCGCCCCGCAGCACAGGCTCCCGGGCCGCGCGGCGGCTCCAAAAGACATCCGGGCGCCGGACGGCGCCCGGATGCGAATCGACGGCGGGGCTTGAAGCCAAATACAACGGGGCCCTTTGCTAGTCTCATTCCCACGCAGAACGCAAAGGAAGGAGATCGCGCATGAACAGCCAGGACCGTTGGAACCGCCACGTCGGACTCACCTATTCCGAGCCCACGCCCTGCAGTGACGGCATCGATTTCAGCGCGACCGGTCCGGATGGCTCGAGCTATCGCTTCCATCTCGAGATGAACGCCTTGAAGGCGCTCGGCGCCGAAGCCTTCTACGATTCCGACGTGCTGGAGCGCTTCCAGGCGCACGAAGCGGACATCCGCCGCGTCGCCGGCAGCCTGGTGATGCTGGACGTGCGCGCGGATCCGATCCGGCTGAAAGCGTCGCACTTCACCGAGTCACCGTGGCGGCGCGCCGCGCGGTGAAACAACCGCCTTTGCGCCAGCGCCTCGACTTGCGCGCGCGCGGATGCAGGCCTCCTGGAGCGATGGTAGCGAGGGGGCGCTGGTCTCCGCGCAGGTGATCGTCTCCACACGCAAGCCGGACAGCCTGCGGTTCGGCATCCATCAACGACACGCGATCCCATCCACCACCGTCCCGTCCGATCGGTCTTCCGGCGGCACCGTCCGCGTGCCGCGCGGACCACACGGACGGACCTGGTCGCCGGACTCCTGGTAACCGCTCGCCTCGTCGGCGTGCACGCCGCGGACAACGCCGTCGAAGTGGTTGCCTTCCAGGGTCACGCCGCGTGAGGCGACCAGCTCAACGGCTGCGGCGAGCGGTGCGGCCCCGTCCCGCAGCCGTACCCGGTTGTTGCGCACCACCGCGCCGTCGGCCTGGATCAGCCGGATGACGAACGGATGCGCACCGTCGCCGGCCTGCTCGTGCGCGGTGAGGGCGGAGAGGTCGCCGCGCACCTCGATGAGGTTGTCCTCGATCACGATGCCCGGACCTTGGGCGACGATGGCCGTGTATCCGTCGACCACGATGCGGTTGTTCCGGATGACGTTGTCCCGGCCATCGATCAAGATGGCGCGGCGCCCGGCATCGATCACGAGATGCTCCAGGCGATGGGCGGTCCGCCTGAAGACATCGGGAAGCGACTGGTCGGGCGCGAGCGCCGCCAGGTCGCCGAAGCCGCGAGGGCCGTAGCGCTGGGCGGAGACCAGGCGTATCGCGGTGCCGGCACTGCCGGGGGACGAAAGGCGTCCGTTGCGCACCACCGTCCCGGCGAACCAATGGGACTGCACGCGGCCGGGCACATGCCGGTCCTGCCGCACCAGCGTGTAGCCGGGCGTGCGCGCATTCAGGACGGTATGCCCCTGGAGGTCCAGCACGACATCGTCCGCACCGATCAGCACCAGCGCATCGCCGCCCCGGGCCGCCAACTCCCGCCCGCGATGATCCAGCAGCTTCTCCTGGCGCATGTCCTCCGCGAGGCAGTAGTGCCCCGCAGTGACCAGGTTGAGCTCCGGTCGTCGCGGCGGGGCGGCGCTGCTGCGCGGTGTGTCGGCGAACTCGCCCGCGAGCACCGGCGTACAGTCCGGTGACAAGGGAGCCGCGCCGGCTGCGCCGGCCGGGCCGGCACCACCGGCCAACCCGCCGGCGACCATGGCGGCGCTCGCGATGAAGGCGACGAGGCCTTGGCGGTTGTGATCTCGCGGGCGACGGCTCAGCGGGTACGACATCGTGTTCCTCCTTCCAGGCAGGTGCCGGGGAAATCGATCTCCAGCAGCGGCACGCCGGTGCGCTCGTCGCGCAGGAAGGCGCGCCGGTTGAGCGCGGCCTCGCGCTGGCTGTAGCCGTAGGCGGTTTCGCTGCCGAGGTCGAGCCCGCCATAGCCGAGTGCGGCAAGCGCTGCCTCGAGCCGAGCGAGCTTTCGCGGGAAGTCCGCCGCGCCGCGACCACGTTCCCGCTCGGGAATGGCGTTGAACTCCCGCAGCGCCGACTCGATCTCCGCGAAGCTGCGGGCCCGGCCCGGATCACCGTAGGACTGCAGGACGTCGTGGATACGCAGCTCCATCGACAGCGTGCGTGCCTCGCGCTGCCAGAAGCGGTCGCCGAGCGGCACGCCATCCTCCGCATGCGGACCGGGTCCACCGAACCCGTCATAGGTGAGGTCGGGCTCGTGAAGCGCGAGGCCGTGGCCGACGCCGCACCGGGCGAGCAGCGCGTCATAGGGCACGTCGTCCGGATCCCGATGCGAATAGGTGTCCGCGAGGGCATGGAGGTACTCACCGAGGAACTGCAGGCTGCCGTCACGGCCGACGCCTTCGCCCTCGACCGCGGCGAAGAGATTGCGCAGCTGCGGGCTGTCCGGTCCATCCAACCGGTCATTGCGCCAGGCTGCAAGCGTGCGGCCATCCGCGCCGCTCAGGACGAAGTGGTAGTTGAGGAGCCGCTGCTGGTTGCGCAGCGCCGAGCCGACGGCCGAAACCAGGTCGGTGCCGTCCAGCGGACGGGTCAGCGGGTTGTCGTCCACGTACTGGGATGCGAGCGCGACGATGCGCGCATCCTCCGGATGAAGCCCGGCGGTGACGCCGAGGAAGAAGGTCATGTAGTAGTGGACGTCGATCTCGTAGAGGCCCGTCGGATCCGCCCGGTTGATGGGATCACCGCCGGCATGGACGTAGGGATCGTCTCCGTCCGGATAGCCGAGCGGATCCGGCTGCAGGTAGCGCCCGCGGCGCGGATCGTAGCTGCGGTGCCAGTTGTCGTGCAGGCCGGTCTCCGGGTCCGCATGCTGGCCCGGCAGCCGCAGGTGGAGTTCGGGTCCGCCTGGCGAGACGACGACGGCCGCCAGGCCCGATGGCGCGACCTGTGCGCGCCAGACGAGGCGCCGGGCCGCGTCCGTCATGGCGACCGGCGCGCCCCGGTGCTCCACGTGGATGGCGAGCACCGAGCCGTGCCGCCCAAGCAGCGCCACCGGGACGCTGCGTCCGCCATCGTCCAGCGCGAGATACTGCTTCGCGACCACCCCGTCGGCGTCCAGCTCGGCCACGAGCCGGTCCCGGGACCACAGGAAGAAGGTGGTGCGCCACAGCGTACCGTTGCCCCCGCGGACGGTCTTGCTGACACGTTGCCCGCGCTCGTTGTAGGCGTAGCGCGCAAGAAGGCCGCCATCCCGGCCGTCGCGAACGGCGGCAAGGCGACCGCCCGGCCCGTATTCGTAGCGACGGCCATCCGCGGCCACGACCCTTCCGCCGGCATCCAGCTCGACCGCTGCGCCCGCAGCCACCGCGGCCGCCGGCGCGGACGCCGGGCCGGCAGCGGTCGGCAGGCCGCCGCCGTCCTGCCCGACCGCTTCGATCGAGCGGATCCGCGGACCGGTGCCGTACTCATAGCGCCAGTGCGCGATGTCCGACGTGGCCGTCCCGGCACGCAGTCGGACCATGCGCCCGGCGGGATCATGCACGCGTTCGACCCGCACGCCGTTGCCGTGCGTGTAGGCAACCAGCCCATCGAAGGGATCGACCACGATGCCGTTTACCACCGTGACCGCGGGCAGCAGGCTGTCCAGGGCGCGGTGCCACCGGGGTGGCAGCCACCGGCCAAGCCGTGCCGAGACTGCCGTGACGAAGGGACCGCGCAGCCGCAAGCGTCGCGGGGTGGCGCCGTCTTCCACATCGGTCCGATCGACGACGAGCGAGCGTCCGTCCGCGAGCAGCTCCGCGCCCGCGAGGCCGCTGCCGGCATCGCGAAGCGTCGCGGTGCGCAGCACGCGTCCGGGCAGCCCGGCGAGCCGCACCTCGGTGCCGTCGATGCGGCCGAAGGCGTCGCGCCGGAAGTCGGTCTGCTGCACCGGACCATCGACCCGCATCAGCAGGCTGCCTTCATAGTGCCTGCGCACCGATTCGGTGACCTGCCAGCCGCCCGCCGCATCCGGCGCCTGCGTTTCCTCCACCAGCAGCCGTCCGGCCGCGTCATGCCTGTAGAGTCGCCGCTCGACACCGGTGTCGATGCGTTCGACCAACCGGCCCGCGGCGTCGTAGCGAAAGGCGCTGCGTCCGTGGTGCCGCCGCACGAGCTGGACCACCTGGCCGAAGTCATCGCGGGACTCGACCACCAGGCCGGCCTTCGGCCGGCCTGGAATGGCGAGGCGCAGCCTGCCGTCCTCGCCCCCGAAGCCGACCGCACGGCCGGCATGGTCCCGATGGAACCGCAGCAGCCTGCCATCCGGCAGCAACACCGCGCGCACGGCACCGTTTGCCCCGCGCAGGAAGTACGCGGCACGCTGCGGGGTCATCGCTCCCGGCCGGTACAGCGCCGCCACGCGCACGCGCCCCTCTGCATCCCGCTCCACGACGCTGCGATGTCCGCTTGCATCCCGAACTCCGGCGGGCCGGCCGGCCGCGTCGTATTCGTAGCGCGCCACGCGGCCGGCCGCATCCACGGCCGCCTCGAGTCGGCCCGCGGCGTCGTAGCGCCAGGCCGCGCGGCGCTGCAGGCGCGACGACTCCTCGACGCGCCCCTGCCCGTCCCGCCGCCAGGCCGTGAGCTCCAGCGATACCGTACGCCCGGCAGCGTCGCGGACGAATCGCCGATGCACCATGCGACGGCCGTCGAGGATCGCGACCAGCAGCGGACGTCCGGCCGCGTCCCGCTCCAGATAGCGCCATTCGATGCCGCCGGGCATCGATACGAACGCCGTCAGCCCGGCCGCATCGTGGCCGAAGCGGACCACGTCCGAATCCAGCGGCGAGGCGGTGGCTCCGTTCTCCAGGGGGCCGTCCATCGCGACCAGGAGGCGTCGTCCGGCGGTGGTTTCATGACGCAGGCGGACCACACGGCGAATGGCACGCGGCATGCCAGGGGTGCCCAGGACCGGCGCCGTGGCGAGACGGACATCGGGCGGCGGCTCGAAGCCCTCGTGGATCACCTCCAGCGGATTGCCACGCTCGTCCCGCGACACCGTGATGCGGTGCTCCCGGCCGGGTACGACGCTGGGCCGCGCGATCACCGACGGCCAGCCGCTCTCCTCGTCCGCGTACTCGAAGCGGCGCAGCAGCCGCGAGCTGCGCGACGGCCGATCGAAGCCGCTCACCGCGAGCACCTGCACGACCCGCCCGTGGGCATCGCGGCGATACTCGACGCCGCCGCCATCGATGCGCCAGCGCGCGACCAGTTGGCCGCGCGAGTCATAGCGCATGCGCAGGTTGCCGGGACCGCATTCCGCGCAGCCCGGCCCGAGGATCTCCGTCACCCGCCACCGGCCGGCGAGCTCGACGGCCGTGTAGCGGGTGCGCGCCCCGAGCGCGTTGATGAGCACCGAGACGGCGCTGCGCGGCGCCACTTGTCCGGATCGGTCCTTGGCCGCATCCGGCTGCCCGTAGGCCATGCGCAGCTCGCTGCCGTCCGCCCGGCGGTGGGCGACCACCCTGCCCTCGGCATCGTAGGACCACCGGCCGGTCTCCCGCGGCGGCTCTCCGGGTGCGGCTACGGTGATCGCCGTCAGGCGCGACGGATGGCCGATGTCCTCATACCGGTAGCCGCGCACCATGCCGTCCGGACCGCGCACCGACTGCAGGCGGCCGGCCGCGTCCATCCGGTAGTGCCAGCTGCCGAGCGGGTGCGTGACCGAGACGAGCTGCCCGTCGCTGCCGTACTCCAGCGCCATGCGGCGACCGGCAGGATCCGTCACCTGGACGATCCGGCCCGCGGCATCACGGACGATGCGCACGGACTCCGCATCGCTGCCGCCGACCGGTCCGATGCGCACCAGCCATCCGTTCACATCGAAATGCAGCACGCGTCCCCAGGGCCAGGTCCAGCGGTAGCCGTCCCGATGGCGCAGGAGGCGGCCCTGCCCGGGCGACTCCGCCTCGCAAGGCACCGACGCATCCGCCGCGAGCGCCGTGTCCGCGCTCCGGAAGACGAGGCGGCGGCCATCGGCCTGTAGGATCTGCACCGTGTCCCCCGTCCGGTACAGGCGCGTGTCATACGAGAGCGTCCAGCCGCGCCCCCAGGGACTCGCTGCCGCCACGTAGCTCGCGTTGTAGAGACGGTGCAGCTCCAGACCGAACGGCCCTGGGAGCGGGGGCGCATCCAGCTCGGCCTGGTACTTGTTTCCGGTGATCGGATGTATCGGGTTGCCGACGGTGAGGTCGCTGCCGTCCGGGTCAGCGAGGCTCGCGATGCCGCCCGCCGTCTCGCACGGCGGGCCGCCGGCCGCGGGACGGCACTGCTGGGCCGCGGCGCCCGCGCCGAAAGCGACGGCCAGGACGACGCCGTGGGCGAGCCGCCGGAGCATGGCGAGGAAGCAAGGCGCGAATCGCATGCGCACCAGCATCCGCGCCGGCGCCGCGACTGGAAATCGACCGGAGGACGTAAACCGGCCGAACGGCTTAGTCCGATATCATCGCGCGGTCCGCTCATCGTTCTGCTGCGACCGCCAACGATGCTGCCGCGCTGGATCACCGCCGCCTACCTCGCGTACCTGCTGCTGCCGATCGCCTTGCTGCTGGTCGGGTCGTTCGGCGAGTCGTGGATGAACACGCTGCTGCCCAGCGGCTTCACCGGTCGCTGGTACCTGGAGGTGGCAGCCGATCCGAGCTTCCGCCGCGCGTTCCAGTCGAGCCTGGTGGTCGCGGCGGCGGCCTGCGCCTCCTGCCTGGTGGTGGGCCTGCCGCTCGCCTACGCCCTGTTCCGGACCAGCGACGCCCGCGTGCGCGCGATCACGCGGGTGCTCTACCAGCTGCCGGTCGCGCTCCCGCCCCTGGTGCTCGCCTTCGGCTTCATCCTCGTCTTCTCGTCGGACACGCTGCCGTGGCTCGGCAGCATCTGGCTGCTGGTGGCCGGGCACCTGGTGCTCGGCCTGCCCTACTTCCTGCAGACCGTCCTCGGCGACATGGCGCGACTGAACCTGGATGCGCTGGAACGCGCAGCGGAATCGCTCGGTGCGAGCGGGCCGCAGCGGTTCTTCCATGTGGTGCTGCCCTCGTTGCGCCAGTCCATCCTCGCCGGGCTGATCGTCGTGGCCGCGCTTTCCATCGGCGAGTTCCAGTTCTCCAACCTCGTCGCGGGCTTCCTCAACCGCACCTATCCGATCGTGCTGCTGCAGGCGTTCTACGGCGCCACCGGCGCGGCCTGCGCGGCGACGGTGATCTTGCTGTTGCTCGCCCTGAGCGCCTCGGTCGCCGGCGCGCTCACCGCGCGCGGCGCGAGCGGTGGCGCCTGGGTACCGCGCGGCGCGGCGGGGGTCGCGGGACAATGACTGCCGCCGTGGCCATGGAGACGGTGACGTTCCGGTATCCCGGCACGACGCAGGGCGTCGAGGCGATCGACCTCGCGATCGAGCCGGGCGAGCTGCTGGTGTGCGTCGGCCCGTCCGGCTGCGGCAAGACCACGCTGCTCAACCTGATCGCCGGCTTCCTGGCGCCCGCGCGCGGCCGCATCCTGGTCGGGGGCCGGGACGTCACCGCGAGCAGCGCCCGCGAGCGCAACTGCGGTATCGTCTTCCAGTCGTATGCGCTCTTCCCCACCATGAACGTGCGGGACAACGTGGCCTATCCCCTGCGCGTGCGCGGCATGCCGGCCAGGGAGCGGCACGAGCGCGCGGAGCGGATGCTTGCGCTCACCGGGCTTGCCGGCTTCGCCGATCGCCTGCCGCGCATGCTGTCGGGCGGGCAGCAGCAGCGGGTCGCGCTCGCGCGGGCGCTGGTCTTCGAGCCGCAGGCCCTGCTGCTGGACGAGCCGTTGTCCGCGCTCGATGCCGCCACCCGCCTGGTCATGCGCGACGAGATCCGCCGGATCCAGAAGCTCCAGGGCATCGCGACGCTGCTCATCACGCATGACCAGGACGAAGCGCTGTCGCTCGGCGACCGGATCGCGGTCCTTCGCGACGGCCGCATCGAGCAGGTCGCCTCGCCGCAGGCTCTCTACGACCGGCCAGCCAATGCCTTCGTCGCCACCTTCGTGGGTCGTGCCAACCTGATCGA
>JAEWEW010000286.1 GCA_023389175.1 Pseudomonadota bacterium
ACATAGCTCATCGGCCAGTCGATCACCGTCATCTGCAGGTTGTGCATGCGCGGCACCAGGTCGATGGACAGCCAGCTCGCCAGGGCGAGGAACGCGATGCGTACGATGTCGACGAAGGTCGAGAGGATGCGGCCGGCCCAAGCCGGAAGGTAGCGGTAGAGGAACTCCACCTGGATGTGCGTGTTGCGCCGGACCGCCATCGACGCACCGAGGAACGTCACGATGATCAGCAGGTAGCGCGCGATCTCCTCCGTCCAGGAGGCGGAGTTGGCGAGCACGTAGCGAGTGAAGAACTGGTAGAAGACATCCAGCGCCAGCAGCCAGAACATCGCCAGCGTGATCCAGTCCTCCCAGCGGTAGACCGAGAGGTCCACCGCCGCGTCCTGCGCATGCCAGTGGCCCTCCGCGTCAAGGACCGGACCGTCGCCGCCCGGGTCCGGTCCGTCCGCCGCCTGCCGGGCGCGCGCCTCAGCCGTCATTCGGCGCTATTTGATGGCCTGGATCTTGTCGAAGTCCGCCTGCTGGAAGCCCATGGACTTGAGCGGGACGTTCTTCAGCACGGCCTGCTGGAAGTCCTTGCGGTCCACTTCGTTCACCGTGAGGCCTTCCTTCTTGAAGAAGGCCACCAGCTCGCCCTCGCGCTGCTTGATCTTGGCGGAGGCCCGGGCCGCCGCTTCCTGCGCGACCTCGGTGAAGATCTTCTTCTCGTCATCCGAGAGCTTGTTCCAGACGTGCGGCGCGACCTGGGTCACCAGTCCGTCCACGATGTGCCCGGTCAGCATGATGTGCTTCTGCACCTCGTAGAACTTCTTCGCCTCGATGGTGGGCAGCGGATTCTCCTGCGCTTCCACCGTGCCGTTCTGCAGCGCGAGGTAGACCTCGGCGAAGGCGATCGGCGTGGGGTTGGCGCCGCAGGCACGCGGCGTGGCCATGTAGGCCGCGACATCCGGCACGCGGATCTTCAGCCCCTTCATGCCGGCGCAATCCTTGAACGCCCGGTTGGAGGTGGTGTGCCGTGCGCCGTAGTAGGTATAGGCGATCATCGCGATGCCGGTCTTCTTGCGGTACTCCTCGGCCATCTCCTTGAAGAGGTCGCTCTTGGAGAACGCCAGCAGATGGTCGCCGTCACGGAAGATGAACGGGTAGTACGCGATGCCGATGCGCGGATAGGAACGGGCGGCGAAGGACGGGCCGCTGATGATCATGTCCACCGTGCCGAGCGACAGACCCTGGTTGATGTCTGTCTCCTTGCCGAGCGAGGAGGCCGGGAACACCTGGATGTCGAACTTGCCGTTGGTGCGCTTCTTGATCTGCTCGGCCGCCCACACCGACTCGGTGTGGTAGGGCTCGCTCACCTCGTAGACGTGGGCCCACTTGATCTTGGTCTGCGCGGCCGCCTCGCCGACGACGGCGGGCATCAGCCCGGAGGCGAGCAGGGCCGCCGTGGACAGTGCGAAGGCCGAGGCGATGCGCCGCGGACGGAAGCCATTCCCTGATTTCATCGTCTCCCCCGGGTTCTTTGTACCTGCCCCGACTGCGGGGCGGCGCCTAGTTTATTTCAAAAGGGCCGGGCGGCACCATGTCGCGAGCGTTCTGACAAACCCTAGCCGCAGGGGCCGCAGGCCGCCGGGACGACAAGGCGGCGCGCACCTCCGCCCGACCCCGGATCGCGCCGCCTCGGGCCCGGGCGACCGTAAGCTCCGCGCCAGCCGACCGGGACGTCAGTCGGCGAGCTGCCAGCCGAGCGTCTCCCCGGCGGCGAGCGGCACGATGGTGCCTGCGCCGAACGGCAGCGACTCGGGCACGGTCCAGGCCCTGCGCAGCAGCGTGACGGTGCCGGTGTTGACCGGCAGCCGGTAGAACCTGGGGCCGTAGCGGCTGGCGAAGCCTTCCAGCTTGTCCAGCGCCCCGGCCGCCTCGAATGCGGCGGCGTAGAGTGCGAGCGCATGCGGCGCGGTGTAGCACCCGGCACAGGCGGCGGCATGCTCCTTGAGCACCCGCGCATGCGGGGCGCTGTCGGTGCCAAGGAAGAAGCGCGGATTGCCGCTGGTCGCGGCGGCCACCAGCGCCTGGCGATGGGTCTCGCGCTTCAGCACCGGCAGGCAGTACCAGTGCGGACGCAGCCCGCCGGTGAAAAGCGCGTTGCGGTTGTAGAGCAGGTGCTGCGGCGTGATCGTGGCGGCCAGGGTGCCGTCGGCCGCTGCGGCATCGCGCACATACTCGGCCGCCTGCCGGGTGGTCAGGTGCTCCAGGACGATGCGCAGGCCGGGCATGCGCCGGCGCAGCGGTTCGAGCACCCGGTCGATGAAGACCGCCTCGCGGTCGAACATGTCGACGTCCGGATCCACCACCTCGCCGTGCACCAGCAGCGCAAGCCCGCTCGCCTCCATCGCCTCGAGGACGGGCTGCACCCGCGCGAGGTCGCGCACGCCGGCATCCGAATTGGTCGTCGCTCCCGCCGGATAGAGCTTGATGCCGTGGACAAAGCCGCTCTGCGCGGCTTCACGCACCATGGCAGGCGTCGTGCTCTCGGTCAGGTAGAGGGTCATGAGTGGCTCGAACGCCGCGCCTGCGCCGTGGCGGGCGAGTGCCTCCAGGATGCGATCCCGGTAGGCCCGTGCCATGGCCACCGTGGTCACCGGCGGCTTCAGGTTGGGCATCACGATGGCACGGCGGAACTGCCGTGCGCTCGCGGCGACCACGGCGGCGAGCGCCTCGCCGTCGCGCAGGTGCAGGTGCCAATCGTCGGGCTGGATGATGGTGAGCCTGTCCATGCTTCTCGCTTCCTCGCGCGTCGCGCCCGGGCCAGAAAAGAAAGAAGCCAGGGGAGGTCGTCGTCGGCGCTCCCGCTGGCTTCGGGTCATGCGTCCCCGCAGGGACGCCCGGGTTCAGTCGGCGTAGACGCCGGCCTTCTTGATCACCGGCTCCCAGCGGGCGATCTCGGACTTGAGCTTCTCGGTCACCGCCTCCGGCGTCTGCTGCTCCTTGGGGTAGAGCACCGCGCCGAGCTCGGCGAAGCGCTTCTGCAGCCCGGGGTCGGCCAGCGCCTGCTGCGCGGCAGCGACCAGCTTGTCGACCACCGGCCGTGGCGTGCCCTTGGGCGCGTAGAGCGCATGCCAGATGCCGATCTGCAGGTCAGCCAAGCCCGACTCCTTGGCGGTCGGCAGGTCCGGGAAGGTGGCGAGCCGCTCTGCGGAGGTCACGGCATACGCCTTGATCTTGCCCGACCGGATCGTCTGCGTCGTGTTGGTGGTCTGGTCGCACATCAGGTCCACCTGGCCGCCCATGAGGTCGGTCAGTGCCGGCGCGGTGCCCTTGTAGGGCACCGGGGTCAGCTGGCGGTCGATGGCCGTCATGAACATCAGCCCGCACAGGTGCGAGGCGGCGCCGATGCCGGCATTGGCCAGCGTGATCTTCGCCGAGTTGGCCTTGACGTAGGCAAGCAGCTCCTTGAAGTCCTTGGCGGGAAAGTCCGCCTTGGTCACGATGGTCATCGGCACGTCGTTGATCAGCGTGATCGGCTGGAAATCGTTGACCGAGCTGTAGGACAGCTTGCGGTAGAGCGTGGGCTGGGTCGACATGCCGATGTGGTGCACCAGCAGCCGGTAGCCGTCGTTCTGCGCGCGGGCGACGTCGGCGGCGGCGATGGTGCCGCCGGCACCCGGCTTGTTCTCCACCACGATCGAGCCGCCCAGTGGCTTCTCCATCGCCGCGGCGAGCGAGCGCGCCACAATGTCGGTCGGGCCGCCGGCCGCGAACGGGACCACGAAGGTCACCGGCCGGCTGGGGAAATCCTGGGCGGCGGCCGGCAGGGCAGCCAGCCCGAGCGCCGCGCCGGCGGTGAGTGAAACGATCAGCTTCTTCATCTTCTCAAAGACTCCTGCGTGGAAATGAAAGCGTAAATGCGTAACTGGATGCAGCGGTCCGGATGGTCTCCCGTGGGGACCATCAGGCCTCGAGGGCGGCAACGATGGCATCGCCGATGGCGGCGGTGCCCGCCGAGCCGCCCATGTCGGGCGTGCGCGGCCCGTTCGCGGTCACCTGCTCGATCGCGGCCAGGATGCGGTCATGCGCCTGCGGATGACCGAGGTGCTGCAGCATCATCGCCGCGCACCACACCTGCCCGATCGGGTTGGCGATGCCCCTGCCGGCGATGTCGGGCGCCGACCCGTGCACCGGCTCGAAGAGCGACGGGAAGCGCCGCTCCGGGTTGATGTTGGCCGAGGGCGCGATGCCGATGGTGCCGGTGCATGCCGGGCCGAGATCCGAGAGGATGTCGCCGAACAGGTTGCTCGCCACCACGACGTCGAACCAGTGGGGATTGCGCACGAAGTGCGCGGTCAGGATGTCGATGTAGAACTTGTCCAGCTTGACGTCGGGATACGACTTCGCCATCTCGGCGACCCGCTCGTCCCAGTACGGCATCGAGATGAAGATCCCGTTGGACTTGGTGGCGGAGGTCAGGTGGCGCTTCGGGCGGGTCATCGCGAGGTCGAAGGCATACTTCAGGACCCGGTCCACGCCCACCCGCGTGAAGACGCTTTCCTGGATCACCACCTCCCGGTCGGTGCCGGGAAACATGCGGCCGCCGATCGACGAGTACTCGCCCTCCGTGTTCTCGCGCACGACGTAGAAGTCGATCTCCCCGGGCTTGCGGTGCGCGAGCGGGCACGGCACCCCGGGCATCAGCCGGACCGGGCGGAGGTTGATGTACTGGTCGAACTCCCGGCGAAACAGCAGCAGCGAGCCCCAGAGCGAGATATGGTCCGGCACCGTGGCCGGCCATCCGACCGCGCCATAGAGGATGGCGTCGTGGTCACCGATGCGGGACTTCCAGTCGTCCGGCATCATCTTGCCGTGCTTCACGTAGTAGTCGCAGCTGGCGAAGTCGAAGTGATCCAGCTGCAGGGTCATGCCCTCCTGCCGGGCGGCTGCCTGGAGCACCTTGATGGCTTCCGGCATGACTTCCTTGCCGATGCCGTCACCGGGTATCACTGCGATCTTGTGTCTTGCCATGTCGGGCTAGGAGCCTCCGGAACCTTGCGGGAGCGGCCGCGCGCCGCGCGGCGTCGGTCGCAGCGGATTGTACGTGGCCCGGCAAGGAGCGGCTCCGCCCGGCCCCGGTGGCATCCTGCCGGCAGTCAGGCGCCGCTTGCCATCCGGCGGTCGCCAGGCTTCGTTGCCACTTCACAACATTCACGATTCCCGCGCTCTCGCCGCAGCGGGCCCGGCGGCGGTCAACCCATTCGCTTGGGCAGCCAAGTGGCGATCTCCGGGATCCAGAACACCGCCGCTAGAAGAAGCAGGCTCATCCCCACGAACGGGATGATCGCCCGGAAGATGTGGCCCATGGTGACCGGGGGAGGTGCCACCCCGCGCATCGTCATGAGCAACAGGCCGTGGGGCGGCAGCAGCAGGCCCATCTGCATGCAGATGAGGAACATCACGCCGAACCAGATCAGGTCCACACCGAGCGCCTGCACCACCGGCATGAAGATCGGCAGCGTGATCATCATCATGCTCACCTGGTCGACGAAGATCCCCAGGAAGATCAGCATCAGCATCATGCCCATCACCACCAGCGTCGGCGAGAGGCCGTGCCCGGTGATCAGCTGCACCAGCCCGTTGCTCGCGCCCGAGAATGAGAGGATCTGCGCGAAGGTGGTCGCGCCCAGGATGATGAAGAGGATCATCCCCGAGATGCCGGCGGTGCCCCGAAGAGCACGCATGACGGCGTCCCAGGTGAGGCGCCGGTAGAACGCCGCAAGCAGCATGGTGGCGAAGGCCCCGAGCGCGGCGCACTCGGTCGGCGTCGCCCAGCCGGCGGCCAGCGCGCCGACCACCACACCGAAGATGGACAGCGACGGCAGCACGTAACCGAAGAAGAGCCGCCAGCGCTCCCATCCGGTATGGCCGGAGCCCTCTTCGTCGATCGGTGCGAGCGTCGGGTTCATCCGGACCCGGACGACGATCCACAGCACGAACGCAACCGACAGGATCATGCCCGGAACGACACCGCCGATCAGCAGCCCCGAGATGGAGATGCCCGAGAGCGAACCCAGCAGCACGGTCAGCGCCGACGGCGGGATCAGCATGTCCACGGCGCCGATCGCCATGATCGGCCCGGTCGCGAGCGTCGGGTGATAGCCCCGCGCGAGCATGACCGGCAGCATCAGCGAGCCGAGCATCGCGGTGGTGGCGATGGTGGAGCCGGAGATCGCGGAGAAGACGGTGCCGGCGACCACGGCGACGACCGCCAGCCGGCCCGGTATCTGCCGGATGAGCCGCTCGATGCCGTCGATCACCTTGATCGCGAGCCCGGTGTGGAACAGGATCTCGCCCATCAGGACGAAGAGCGGGATGGGCGTGAGCGAAAACGCGGTGATCGAGCCGACGCTGCTGCGCGCGAGCTGCACCAGGCCCGGCTCGCCGCCCATGTAGAGCCAGGCGCCGATGATGTTGATGGTGATGAAGGTGAGCGCCACCGGCATGCCGATGAACAGCAGCACCATGGAGCCGCCCAGCATCAGCCAGGCGGCGATCACCCAGTTGCTCAACAAGTCCTCATGCCGCGCTGACCGCTTCCTTGCGCGGGGCGCGGTCGCCTTGGTACAGGCGGATCAGGCGGAAGCACATCTCGATGGCGAGCAGGATGAAGACGGCAGGAAGCAGGGCGAGCGCCCACCACTCCGGCGTCACCAGGGTGCGGATGTTGACGGCGCCGGAGACATAGCTTGCCCACGCGGCCCGGGTGCCGTACCAGGCGATCGTCACGCAGCAGGCGAAGCCGATCAGGTCGGTCAGCACCTCCAGATGCCAGGCGAGCCGCGATGGAATCGCCTGGAGCATGATGTCGACCCGGATGTGCTGACCCTGCCGCAGCAGCCAGGGCGCGACGCACATCGTGATGACATAGAGCATCAGCTCCGACACCTCGGTGCTCCAAGGCAGACTCCCCGGCAGGCCGCGGATCGGGATGTTGCGCAGCGCGACGTCCGCGACGATGACCAGCATCATCGCGAGCAGCACGAAGCATCCGGCCACGGCCAGCCGGTCGAGGAACCGGCCATAGGCATGCGAGATCCGATCCAGCATGGGCTGCGGTGCCGGAAACCTCAGGGCAGGAAGGACGGTGGCGCCGGCAGCCCGGTCATCCGCCTACTTTGCGCCGGCGAAGAGCGGGCGGAAGGTCTTGGCCACCTCCGGGCTCTGCTTCTCCGCCGCGGCCCATGCAACCTCGTAGGCCTTCTCCCGGTAGGCCTTGGCGGTCGCATCGTCGAAGCGGATGACCTCGATCCCGGCCTTCTGCTGGCGGGCGATCTCGTCGGCCGCATACTTTACCCAGAAGTCGTTCTTCGCCTCCAGCGCGAGCACCTGCTTCTCCAGGAAGTCCCGCTGGGCGTCGGTCAGCTTGCGGTACGCCGGCAGGTTCATGATCAGCGAGACCTCGGCGTCGTAGAAGCCGGGATCCACCCGGTACTTGGTCTTCTCGTGCCAGTTGAGATCGAAGATGCCGCCGATCGGCCAGCCGTAGCCATCGACCACGCCGCGTTCCAGCGCGGTGAATACCTCGCCGGGCGGCGTGGTGACGACGCTCGCGTTCAACGCCTGGAAGAACTCCCGGTAGACCGGCGTGATCCGGATCTTCTGGCCGGTGAGGTCCGGCTTGTCGATCTTCTTGTTGGTGTAGAGGTGGAACGGCTGGTTCTCCACCATGCGGCCCAGGTACTGCATGTTGCCCTTCTGGTTCCACACCTTGTTGATCGCCTCGAATACGCCGTTCTTGCGCTGCTGGGCGATCGGCATCTGGGTCAGCTTGAGGAAGTCCGCCTCCGGCATGACGTTGGTGTAGTAGGCGCCGGTGCTCATCGCGATGTCCACGACGCCGGTCCGGACCGCGTTTCCGACCTCGAAGGTCGGGATCGCCTTGGGCCCGCCGATGAAGTTGATCTGCAGCACGCCCTTGCCCTTGGCATTCACCTCCTTGGCCCACTCCTGCAGGCGCAGGGCATAGGTGCTGTTCTCGGCGAAGGCGCTCACCAGGCGCAGCGTCGCCTCCTGGGCGCCAACGGCGGTGGACAACGTGGCGGCAGCGGCCAACGCTGCGGCCTTGACCGCGAACACGCCGGCTATGCGCGCGAGGACATGCTCCTTCTTCATGCTGCGTCTCCTCCTCTGGTCGGGCCGTGATCGGTTCGGGCCGGGCTCCGATGATCGAATCGCGAGCCGCCCGGCGTCAATGGGGGTTAGTACGGCCGGTGCCGTCGACCCCGAAGTAGCCCTTGATCGCCGCGGTGAACCGCATGCGGGAGTGATGCACCCGCTCGAGCAGGCCGACGTGGCGGACCTCCCGGACGCCCGGCAACTCGATCACCTGCAGGTCGCGGTCGCGGCGCCAGTCCACGTTGGCGAGCCGCGGCACGATCGAGACCCCGAAGCCCTGCCGCACGAGCGCCACGATAGCCTCCACCGAGTTGAGCTCCATGCCCTCGGAGACGGTGACGCCGGTTCGGCGCAGCACCCGCTTGACCAGCAGCCCGGTCCAGGTCTCACGGTCGAACCGGATGAACGGCGCTTCCCGCAGGACCGCGATCGGGTCCTGCGGCATGAGGAAATGCGGACGGCGCGGCACGATCAGGACCATCGGCTCGCCGTAGAGACGCGTCCACACGACGCTCGAGGGCAGCGGCCGGGGCGACTGCATCACCACCGCGGCGTCCAGCTCGCCGCGCAGCACCTTCTCGGCGAACGCGCCGGACTGGCCCGCGAACAGCTTCACCTCCAGCCGCGGATGCTCCTGGCGGATTGCCCAGAGCGCATCGGCGAACGCGCCCATGAGGGCCGATACCAGCGCCCCCATCACCACGGTACCGGCGAGCGCCTGGTCCTCCCCCGCCGCGCCGGCGCCCAGCGCTTCGTACTCGGCGATCATCCGCTCCACCTGGGGCACAACCTGGCGGCCGGCGGTGTTGAGGACGACCGCGCGCGCGCCGCGATCGAAGAGCGCCCGGTTCAGGTCCCGCTCCAGGGCGCGCATGCGCAGGCCCACCGCGGCCGCGGTCAGGCCGACCTCGTCGCCGGCGGCGGCGAAGCTTCCGAGGCGCGCCACCGCGAGGAAGGTGCGTAGCGTTCGGATCGAGGACAAGCCGGACGAAGCCCCCTAAAGAATCTCTTTACCTCACCTTCAGAATAACTAGCTACGCTTTAGCTGGCAACCCGGTCAGAATCTTGCCCCTGGGGCAAGGGCCGGGGGCCGGGGAGCAGCACGGACGCATGTCGGAATCGTTGAAGGTCTCGGTCTGGCGCAGCGCCGGCGGCGGATCGTTCTCCACCTACGAAGTGCCGCGCCAGGACAGCCAGACGGTGCTCGACGTGGTCACCTACATCCAACGCCGGCTGGAGCCGTCGCTCGCCTACCGCTTCGCCTGCCGCGTGGGCATGTGCGGCTCCTGCGCGATGACGGTGAACGGCATCGCGCGCTGGACCTGCCGGACCCATGTGGGCAAGGTCGCGGGGGACGGGCAACTGGAGATCGCGCCGCTCTCCCACCTGCCGGTCATCAAGGACCTGGCGACCGACATGAGCGGCTTCTTCGACAAGTGGGCGCGCGCGCAAGGCCGGTTCCGCGGCGCGAAGAGCCGTCACGATGACTTCGAGCAGGTGGCGCCGGCCTCGCCCGAGCGCCGGGCCGCCGATGCCGGCATCGAGTGCATCGGCTGCGGCGTATGCCATGCCTCCTGCGACGTGGTCGGCTGGCGGCCCGACTACCTTGGGCCCGCCGCGCTCAACCGCGCTTGGACGCTGATGAACGACGTGCGTGACGTCGGCGGCCGGGAGCGTCTCGCTGCGGTGGCCGGCGATGCCGGCTGCCACGCCTGCCATACCCACGGCTCCTGCACCGAGCGCTGCCCGAAGCACCTGGAGCCGACCGCGGGGATTTCCGGCCTCAAGCGCCTCGCCACGCGTGCCGCCTTGCGGGGGGAACTCTGAACGCGCTCCCGCGGCCGGGCCATGCCCAGCCCGCTCCCCACCGGAATCAAGGAGATCCGGGGCCGCCCGGCGTTCATTCGCGCAGCGCCGCAAGCCTGCAGGCGCGGCTCTGGTACGCGCAGCGCCTGAGCGCCATGGTGCTGCTCGCCTGCGTGGTCATCCACCTGGTCACGATCGGCTACGCGGTGCGCGGCGGCCTGGGCGCGGCGGAGATCCTCGCGCGCACCCAGGGCAACCTGGCGTTCGCGGCGTTCTACCTGGTGTTCGTGCTCGCGGTGGTGGCGCATGCGCCGATCGGGCTTGCCCGGATCCTGGAGGAATGGGCCGGCTGGCGCCGCGGCGCGAGCCATGCCGCGGCCCTGCTGTTCGCCGCCGCTCTGCTCGCGCTCGGCTTGCGGGCCGTCTGGGCGGTGTGGGCGCCGGCTGCAGGATGAACGCCCCAGGCACCGGCGCGCTTGCGCCGCGACGCAATGACTGGCGGGCGCGGCGCCATCCCGGTTTCCTGCTTGCCATGGCGCACCGGATCTCCGGCATCGCGCTGGCGGCCTTCCTGCCGCTGCATTTCCTGCTGCTCGCACAGGCGCTGCGCGGCGCCGCCGCGCTGGACGGCGCGCTGCGACTGGTCGACATGGCGCCGTTCAAGGTCGCAGAATGGCTGCTGGTCGTGCTGCTGGCGGTCCATGCAAGCTGCGGGCTGAGGCTCCTGGTGATCGAGTTCCGGCCCTGGTCGGGCACGCGCAAGAACTGGACGGCGGCGATCATCGGCGTCGCCATCGCCGCCGGCATCGCGTTCGCCCTCGCCCTGGTCGGCTAGCCTGATCCGGGCGGACGGCGACGGCGGCACGACCGGAATACACCACCCACAGAGGAGACTCGCATGACACGGAAGCATGGAAGTTCGTCGCACCGGGGGCGTCGCTGCGCCATCGCCGCGATCGCCGGCGCGGTCCTGTTCGCGGCCGGCGGCCCGGCCACCGCCCAGGGCAACTGGCCGGAGCGCTCGGTCCGGATCGTCGTCCCGTTCTCCGCGGGCGGCGCCACCGATGTCGTCGCGCGGGCAATCGCGCAGAACCTCACGGAGTACTGGAGCCAGTCGGTGGTGGTGGAGAACCGCGCCGGCGCCGGCGGCAACATCGGCGCCGAGGTGGTGGCCAAGGCGCCGCCGGACGGCTACACCATTCTGATGACCTCCGGCAGCATCGTCACGGTCAACCCGCACATGTACAAGCAGCTGCCCTTCGATGCGGCCAAGGACTTCGTGCCGGTCACCAACGTGGCGAGCGGACCGCAGGTGGTGGCGGTGCATCCGGACGTGCCGGCGAAGACGGTGAAGGAGCTGATCGCGCTGGCGAAGTCCAACCCCGGCAAGCTCAACTTCGGCTCGGCCGGCATCGGCACCCAGACCCACATGGCGGCGGAGAACTTCGTCAACGCCGCCGGCCTGCAGGCGACCCACGTACCGTACAAGGGCGAGAGCGCGGCCCTGGCCGACCTTGCCGCTGGCTCGATCCAGTTCGTGGTGACCAACCTGGCCGCGGCGGTCCCGTTCGTCAACAACGGCCGCATCCGCGCGCTCGCGGTGACCAGCAAGAGCCGGGCGGCATTGATGCCGGACCTGCCGACGGTCGCGGAGAGCGGGCTGCCCGGCTTCGAGAACAGCGGCTGGTTCGGCTTCATGCTGCCCGCCGGCACGCCGCAGGCGGTGGTGGACAAGGTGTACCGCGACACGCGCCGTGCGCTCGAGGACACGCGGCTGAAGGCGAGGCTGCACGTGGCCGGGATGGCCCCGGTGGGCAACAGTCCGAAGCAGTTCGCGCAGGCGATCGCCGAGGAGTCGAAGATGTGGGCGGAGGTCGTCAAGAACCGCGGCCTGAAGGTCAACTAGCAGGCCGAACCGGCAATCGCGACGGCCGCCGCGGAGGCCTACCCGCGCGGCCGCAACCGAAGGAACGATGATGCAGGTGGATCTGGGGAGCGTCGAGGAAGCGGCGCGTGAGCTCTACATCCGGGCGCTCAAGGTGCTGCCGCCCGACATCAAGCTGGGCTTCGAGCGGCTCGCCGCGGCCGAACGCGGGGCGACGGCGAAGAACGTCCTCGGCACCATGATCACCAACATCAGCGTGGCCGAGCAGACCGACAACCTGCTCTGCCAGGACACCGGCGTGCCGATCTACAACGTGGCGATCGGCCGTGACGTCCAGGTGGACGGCTACGGCCTCAAGGAGGCGATCCGGCGCGGCTGCGAGCGCGCCACCCGGGAGCATCCGCTGCGCTCCTCGGTGGTGCATCCGCTCAACCGGCGCAACGAGCACACCTCCTGCGGCATCGGCGTGCCGGTGATCCATCTCGACTTCATCGCCAAGCCGCAGACCCTCGAGATCGAGATGGTGCCGAAGGGCAGCGGCTCGGAGAACAACTCCTTCCTGCGCATGGCGATCCCCGCCGAAGGCATCGCCGCGATCAAGACCTTCGTGATCGACTGCGTCATCGCCGCCGGCGGCAAGACCTGCCCGCCCACGATCGTCGGCGTGGGCGTGGGCGGCACCTCGGACCTCTGCGTCGCGCTCGCCAAGCGCGCGGCCACCCGGGAGCTCGGCAGTCGCTGCCCGGATCCGGAAGGCGCGGCGCTCGAGGCCGAGCTGACCGAGGCGGTCAACCGACTGGGCGTCGGTCCGCAGGGGCTCGGCGGGGACTCCACCGCCTTCGCGGTGCATGTCGAGCTGGCCGCCACCCACATCACCATGAATCCGGTCGCGGTGAACATGCAATGCCACTCCGCCCGCCGGGCGCGCGCGACCTTCACGCCGCAAGGCGTGGCGTACGGCTTCTGAGGCGAGACGGGACATGGCACACCACGAGCTCTCCACGCCGGTCACCGAGGCGCAGGTGCGCGCGCTGCGGATCAACGACACCGTCACGCTGCAGTCGACGCTCTACGGCATCCGGGACGCCACCCAGATCCACCTGTTCGACCGAGGCAGGACCACCCGCTTCGACCTGCGGGGGCATGCGGTCATCCACACCGCCCCCAATGTCCGGAAGGTGCCGGCCGACGCCGAGCATCCCACCGGCTACGCCCCGGTGTGCATCGGCACCACCACCTCGGACCGGATGGAACGCTTCACCCGGCCGCTGATGGCGCAGTACGGCGTGCGCATCATCATCGGCAAGGGCGGCCTGCGCGCGGATTCGCAGGCAGCGTTCGCCGAGCTGGGCGGCGTGTATCTCGCCATCATCGGCGGCACCGCCGCGCTCGAGACCACCTGGATCGAGCGCATCGAGGATGTCGACCTGGATGACCTCAACCCGGAGTCGCTCTGGAAGTTCCGCATCCGCGACTTCGGCCCGCTGCTGGTCGCGATGGACAGCCACGGCGGCAGCCTCTACGACACCGTGCGGCAGGAGGTCGACGCGCGGCGCGCGGCGGTGCTAGCCTCGCTCGGCGTGACGAACGGCTGATGGGCATGGGCAGGTCACCGGCGGACGACATCGCGCGCCGCGACACCGACATCCTGATCCTCGGCTCGGGCGGCGCGGGCCTCTTCGCGGCCCTGCATGCCCACCAGGCCGATCCGTCGCTCTCGATCACCGTCGCGGTGAAGGGGCTGCTCGGCAAGTGCGGTTGCACCCGCATGGTCCAGGGCGGCTACAACGTCGCGCTCGCCCCGGGTGACTCGATCGAGCGTCACTTCATGGACACCATCGAGGGCAGCAAGTGGCTCGCGGACCAGGATCTCGCCTGGACGCTGGTCAACAAGGCGGTCGAGCGCATCCGGGAGCTCGAGAACGAGCTCGGTTGCTTCTTCGACCGCAATCCCGACGGCACCATCCACCAGAAAGCGTTCGCCGGGCAGACCTTCGACCGAACGGTGCACAAGGGCGACCTGACCGGCATCGAGATCATCAACCGGCTCGCGGAGCAGGTATGGGCCCGCGGCATCGATCGGCTCGAGGAGCACCGGGCGATCGAGCTGGTCCGCAGCCGTGACGGCTCGCGGCTCGCCGGGGTGCTGATGATCGACATGCGAAGCGGCCGCTACGTCCTGGTGCGCGCCCGGGCCGTGCTGCTCGCCACCGGCGGCGGTCCGACCATGTACAAGTACCACACCCCGTCGGGCGAGAAGACCTGCGACGGCCTCGCGATGGCGCTGCGCGCCGGCCTGCCGCTGCGCGACATGGAGATGGTGCAGTTCCATCCCACCGGCCTGCTGGCCGGCGGCAGCACCCGCATGACCGGCACCGTGCTGGAGGAAGGCCTGCGAGGTGCCGGCGGCTGGCTGCTGAACGGCGCGGCTGAGCGCTTCATGAAGAACTACCACGCCGACGGCGAGCGCGCCACCCGCGACATCGTCTCGCGCGCGATCTACGCCGAGATGCGGGCCGGCCGCACCACGCCGAACGGCGGCGTGTACATCCAGATGCACCACCTCGGCCCGGACAAGGTGCGCCGGCAGTTCAAGGGCATGGTGGAGCGCTGCGCGGATTGCGGCTTCGATCTCGCCGGCGGTCTGGTGGAAGTGGTTCCGACCGCGCACTACATGATGGGCGGCGTCGTGTTCCGCGGTGACTGCACCACCGACCTTCCCGGTCTTTTCGCTGCCGGCGAGGACACCGGCGGCGTGCACGGCGCCAATCGCCTCGGCGGCAACGGCGTGGCCAACTCCACCGTCTTCGGCGGCCTGGCCGGCGAAAGCATGGCGGCGGCCTTGGCAGGCGCGCGCGGCGCCTACGCCGACCCGGACGAGGAGTCGATCCGGGCCTCGATCTCGCGGCACGAGCAGCCGTTCTCCGCAGGAAGCAGTGACCTGGAAGGCATCGACCGGATCCGGGAATCGCTCTACGAGACCATGTGGCAGGACGTCGGCATCTTGCGCGATGCCACCGGGCTCGGTCGCGCGCTCGCCCGGCTGGACGAGCTCGACCAAGCCCTCGGCCGCTGCGGCATCCGGGACGGCGACCGGGCATTCAATCCGAGCTGGCACGACTGGCTCAACCTGCGCAGCCTGATCGCCGTCAGCCGGACCATCGCGACCGCGGCACTCGCACGCGAGGACTCGCGCGGCGCCCACTTCCGTGAGGACTTTCCCGAGACCCGCGACCTGGCCCGGTCGACCTTCACGGTGGTGACGGAAGACGCAAGCGGCCGGCTCGAGCTGCGGCGGGAGCCGGTCCTGTTCACCCGGGTCCGGCCCGGGGAGACGCTGCTTGCCGACGCGCTCGCCGCCACCGGCTGAGAACGCGACCAACGACATCGAGGAGACGGAGGAGACATGACGAGATATCCGCGGCCGACCGACCCGGACGACCGGCCTGCCCTGGGCGCAAGCAGGATCGCCATGCGCTGGATGCTGGCCGGCGTTGCCGCATTCGCGCTCGCCTCCGGCGCGGCGGCACAGAAGTTCCCCGAGCGGCCGGTGACGCTGATCGTGCCCTTCAGCACCGGCGGCGATGCGGACCTCTCGGGGCGCAATCTCGCACCGGCGCTGCAGAAGGTGATCGGCGAGTCGGTGGTGGTGATGAACCGTGCCGGTGCGAGCGGCTCGATCGGGTCGATGGTGGTCAAGGAAGCCAGGCCCGACGGCTACACCCTGCTGGTCGCCCGCATCGGCTCCCAGGCGCTGCTGCCGGCACTGAAGCGCGACCTGGGCTACCGCTGGGACGACTTCACCTTCCTCGGCCTGCTGGAACGCAATCCGTTCGTCTGCGCCGTCAACGCCCAATCCCGCTACAAGACCTTCGGCGACCTGGTCGAGGCGATGCGACGCGAGCCGGGCAAGCTGAACTACAGCACCTCGGGCCCGGGCACCATCCTCAACCTCGGGCCGCAGATGATCTTCTCCGCGCTCGGACTCGGCCGGGACGCCGCAGTCCAGGTCACCTACAAGGGTGGCGGCGATGCGGCCATGGCGGTGCTCACCGGCGACGTCGATTTCAACTGCGGGAACCTCACGTCCCTCATCGGCAACATCAAGGGCGGCCGCATGCGCGCCCTGCTCACCACCACGCCCGAGCGCTGGCGGGACATCCCGGACGTGCCGACCGTGCGCGAGCTCGGCTATCCGCAGCTCGAGGCGATCATCGGCTGGAGCGCGCTCTACGGCCCGCCCGGCATGCCGGCCGACCAGATCGCCTTCTGGCGCGACGCGCTCGCGAAGGTGGCGAAGGATCCGGCGTGGATCGCCGGCACCGAGCGCATCGGCGGCATGCCGAGCGTCATGTCTCCGGCCGACACCCGCCGCTTCGTGGCGTCGCAGTTCGAGCTCTACGACCGGATCGGGCGCGAGCTCGGCATCGAGATCAAGTGAGATGACCGCGAGAGCCATGAGAGGCGCCGACGCGCTGGTCACGACCCTGGCCGAGGCCGGCGTGCCGCAGCTCTTCACGCTCTCCGGCAACCACGTCATGTCGGTGTTCGACGCGACGATCGGCCGGGACGTCGCGCTGGTCCACACGCGGCACGAGGCCGCCACGGTGCACATGGCCGATGCCTGGGCCCGCCTCACCGGGCAGGCCGGCATCGCGCTGGTGACCGGCGGACCGGGACATGCCAACGCGATCTCGGCCCTCTACACCGCGGCGATGAGCGAATCCGCCGTGGTCCTGCTCTCGGGCCACGCGCCGCTCGGCCAGCTCGGCCAGGGTGCCTTCCAGGAGATGGCCCAGGCCGACATGGCGACACCGGTCACCAAGGCATCATGGACCTGCCGGAGCGCCGACGCGGTCGCAAGCGACCTCGCGCGGGCAATGCGAATCGCAAGCGCGGGGCGGCCCGGGCCGGTGCATCTCAGCCTGCCGTCGGACGTGCTCGAAGCGACGATCGGCACCGTCGGCAGCGCCATGGGCGGCACCGCGCCTGCGCAAGATGTGTCGGGCGCATCGCTGCTGCCGGAAGCCGAAGCGGACGGGCTGCTGGCACGCCTGCGCAGGGCGGCGCGTCCGCTGGTGCTCGTCGGCCCCGCCTCGCTCACCCGCCCGGCGCGGATCGCCTGCGGCGACCTCGAGCAGGCGCTCGGCATCCCGGTGGTCGGCATGCAGAGCCCCCGCGGCATCAACGATCCCGCGCTCGGCGCATTCGCACAGATGCTTGCCGCGTCCGACTGCGTGCTCCTGCTCGGCAAGCGCCTCGATTTCACCCTGGGCTTCGGCCGCGCGCCTGCCTGGCAGGGCGGGTGCGAGATCCTGCAGGTGGATCCGGATGCAGCCGAGCGCGAACGCGCGCGGCGACTGGTCGGTGGCCGGCTCGTGGCCAGCCTGTCGGCCGACGCGGCGTCGGCGATCGCGTCGCTGCATTCGGCCGCACGGCGGCACGACGTGGCGGCCCCGTCGCACCGTGCCTGGCGCGACGAGGTGGCGACCGCGATTGCCTACCGGCCGGCCGCCTGGGACCAGGCCCGCGCCGAGGCGGCTGGTCGGCTGCATCCGGTGCAGCTCTGCCGGGCGCTGCAACCCCTGCTCGACAGCCACCCGGACGCGGTGCTCGTCTGCGACGGCGGCGAGATCGGCCAGTGGGCGCAGGCCTGCCTGCAGGCGCCGGACCTGGTGATCAACGGATCGGCCGGCGCGATCGGCGTCGCGGTACCGTTCGCCCTCGCCGCGCGGCTCGCCCGGCCGCAGGCGCCGGTGGTGGCGGTGATGGGCGACGGCGCGGCCGGCTTCCACCTCACCGAGTACGACACCGCGATGCGCTACGGCCTGCCCTTCGTCGGGGTGATCGGCAACGACGCGCGCTGGAACGCGGAGTACCAGATCCAGCTGAAGAGCTACGGGGCGGACCGGGCGATTGGCTGCGACCTGCGGCCGGCCCGCTACGACGCGGTGG
>JAEWEW010000318.1 GCA_023389175.1 Pseudomonadota bacterium
CGACACCGGTCCGCTCGCCGGCGGGCCGGACCGCCTTCCGGCGCTCTTCGAGGCGGGCTTCAGGATGGCGGTGCCGCCGATCGCCGCGACGCTGCCGAAGTCCGCATCCGCAGCCGGCGCCTCGCCCTCGCCCGGCCTGCTGGCCCGGCCCGCGCGTGCCTGGCTGGAGCGCATGGAGCAGCTCGGCATGGCAGTGGATGTGGACGGCTTGCCGCCGGAGGCACTGGCCGCGGTGCTGGCCACCACGCGCCGCCCGATCGTTGCCTCGCAGGCGGGCTTGCGGGGAGTGTGCGATCGGCCGGGCAACCTGGATGACGAACAGGCGCGCGGCATCGCCGGCACCGGCGGCCTGGTCGCCATCGCCTTCACGCCGGATGCCGTCTGCGAACCGACGCTGGATGCGATCGTGCGCAGCATCCGCTATGCCGTCGATCTGGTCGGCGTGGACCATGTGGCGCTCGGGTCGAACTTCGACGGCCTGCCGACGCCGATCGATGCCGCCGGGCTCCCCCAGCTGACGCAGGCGCTGATGGCGGCCGGGTTTTCGGAGGACGACATCGCCCGGATTGCCGGCGCGAACGCCTGGCACTTCCTGCGCAACCTGTTGCCCGACTGATGCCCGATTGGCCTGCCGGGCGTGGTGCCGATGCCTACGGCCCTGCCGCCCGTCCGGCAAAGCCGCGCCGCCGACGGGGTGGGGTAGAATAGCGAGTTATGCATTTGTCAATAGGTGAGGCGCCGACCGGCGCCGAGGGCGGAGCCACCACCGCCATCCGCCCGCGCGACGCGCAGGGCCCGACCGAGCCGGCAGCCTCCGGATCAGCCACCCCGACAGCAGTCACGTTCGCCGACTTCGGCCTCGATCCCGCCATCCTGCGGGCCGTGTCCGAGCTCGGCTATCGGGAGCCCACGCCGATCCAGGCCCAGGCGATCCCGGTCGTCATGGCAGGCAAGGACGTCATGGGCGCCGCCCAGACCGGCACCGGCAAGACGGCAGGATTCGCGCTCCCGATCATCCACAAGCTGCTGCCGCTTGCGAGCAGCAGCACCTCGCCGGCGCGGCATCCGGTGCGGGCGCTGATCATCGCCCCGACCCGCGAGCTGGCCGACCAGATCCACGAGAACGTCAAGGCATACTCGCGCCATACCCCCCTGCGCAGCGCCGTGGTCTTCGGCGGCGTGGACATGAAGCCGCAGACGGCGGCGCTCCGTGCCGGGGTGGAGATCCTGACCGCGACGCCCGGCCGCCTGCTCGATCATGTCGAGCAGAAGTCCGCCAACCTCTCGCAGGTCCAGCTGCTGGTGCTCGACGAGGCCGACCGGATGCTGGACATGGGTTTCCTGCCCGACATCCAGCGGATCATCAACCTGCTCGCTCCGCAGCGCCAGAGCCTGATGTTCTCCGCCACCTTCTCGCCGGAGATCCGCAAGCTCGCCCGCACCTTCCTCAAGGAGCCGCAGCTCATCGAGGTCGCCCGCCGCAACGCGCTCGCCGACAACGTGGAGCAGACGGTGTACCGGGTCGACGGGGACGAGGCCAAGCGGGTGGCGGTGGCTTCGCTGATCCGCGACCGCGAGCTCGACCAGGTCATCGTGTTCTCCAACACCAAGATCGGCGCCGGTCGTCTTGCCCGCCAGCTCCAGAAGGAAGGGCTCAAGGCCGAGGCGATCCACGGCGACAAGTCCCAGCAGGAGCGGCTGCAGACACTCGAGGCCTTCAAGCAGGGCGAGATCAAGGTGCTCGTGGCCACCGACGTGGCCGCCCGCGGCCTCGACATCGTCGAGTTGCCTGCGGTCATCAACTTCGACCTGCCGCATTCGCCCGAGGACTACGTCCACCGCATCGGCCGGACCGGTCGCGCGGGAGCGAGCGGCATGGCGCTGTCGCTCATGGTCGAGAAGGACCAGCGGGCGCTTGCGGACATCGAGAAGCTCACGCAGCGCAAACTCAACGTCGAGGCACTGGCCGTGAGCCTGCCCGGCCGGCGCGAGGGCGGTCGCGAATCGTCGCCGGATTCGTACCGCGGCGGCAGCCGCGAGAAGCGCGGGCGCGAAGCCGGCGGTGGCCGGCGCGATTCGGGACCGGACCGCGAGCGGACCGCTCCGGCGCGGCGCAACGCCGCGCCGCCGTCGCGAGCAGCGAAGACGGACCCGTTCTTCTCCCGGCCCTACGAGCCGGCGCCCGAGGCGGGCGAGGAAGTGACCGCGGAGCCGGTCGCGCGCAACAGCCTGCGTCGACCGGCCCGCAAGGTGGCCGCGCTGCTCGGCGGCAAGCCCGGCCCGGCCTGAGTCCAGGGCTCGCGCAGCGGCCGGGTTCCGGTCGTCACCCCGCAACCTGCCGGTAGCGCCGCGCCCAGCGGCGCGTTGCCTCGTCGAGCCACTGCTCCGTCGCGCGAGCCGCGGGCGGCTCCAGTCCCAGGACCCGGGCAGCCGAATCCAGTACCTCGCAGGGCGAGGCGATGCGGCCGTGCTCATCCGGCGCGGTGATCGAGCGCGCGCCGTTCTGCTTCGAGAGCTTCTGCCCGTCCGGACCGGTCGCGAGCGGCGTGTGCAGGTAGGCGGGCGTCGGCAGGCCGAGCGCGCGCTGCAGCAGCACCTGGCGCCCGGTCGAGCCGAGCAGGTCCTCGCCGCGGACCACATGGGTCACGCCGGCGTCGGCGTCGTCCACCGTCACCGCCAGCTGGTAGGCCCAGACGCCGTCGGCCCGCAGGATCACGAAGTCCCCCGCGTCGCGGGCAGGATGCTGGCATTGCGGTCCCAGCCGTCGGTCCTGGAAGCGCACCACCGAGTCGTCCACCCGAAAGCGCCATGCGCGGGGCGCGCGGCCAGCGGGGATGCCGTTGCGGCAGGTGCCCGGATAGACGAGATCGGCCTGCTCCTGTGCCGCGGCGCGGCCGCGCGATGCGGCCGCGGTTCGCAGCACCGCGAGCGAATCCGCGATCTCGCGCCGGCTGCAGGCGCAGCCGTACACCTTCCCGGCGGCGACCAGCCGGTCGAAGGCCGCGCGGTAGCGGGCGCCGTTCCGGGACTGATGGACCAGGGGGCCGTCCCATCGCATGCCCAGCCAGCGCAGTTGCCCGACGATGCAGTCCGCGGCGCCCGCGACCGTGCGCGGCGTGTCGACGTCCTCGATGCGCAGCAGCCAGCGGCCGCCGTGCGCCTTGGCGTCAAGATAGCTGGCCAGCGCGGCGGCGGCGGAGCCGAGGTGCAGCGGTCCGCTCGGCGAGGGGGCGAAGCGGCCGACGTAGGCCGAGGCTGGCGTCATCTGCCGGCTCCCTGCAGTCGCCTGCTCCGCGCCATTGCCACGGACGACCTCCCGTCAGGGAATCAGCAGGGCCGCGATGAAGATGCCGATCATCAGGAAGGCGATCGCGACCTTGGCGACGGTTCCCACCGCCATGCCGAGCCAGGTGGCGAAGCCGACGTTGCGGGCGCGGATCATGTCGCGGTCGACGATGTACTGCCCGATCACCGCGCCGAGGAACGGCATGAAGATCAGCCCCCACAGCCCGGTGAACACGCCCACCACCGTCCCGATGAGCCCACCGATGATCGCCTCCTTGCTCGCGCCGGCGCGCTTGGCCCCGAGCACGCCGGAGAAGTAGTCCACCAGCCAGCCGATCAGCGCGAGCACGGCGATCACCGCGATCGTCGCGCCGCTCACCAGGGTGAAGTCCGCGATCCACGCGCCCAGCACGATGCCGGCGAGCACGAGGATGATGCCCGGCAGCGCCGGCAGGACGGTGCCGGCGACGCCGACGATGATCAGGATGACTGCGAGGATCCAGAGGGCGATGTCCATGGCACACAGTGTAACGGCAGCGCGGACGCAGGCCCGGCAGCGTGGTAGCTTACGGATTCGGCGCCAACAGGCCAGGGAGGCTTGAATGCTGGGCATGGCGAGCACGCTCGCGGCGGTGACCGCGCTGGTCGCGGGCGCTGGCCTTTTCGTGACGGGCTGGGCGATCGGCGCCTGGCTGCTCTGCGCGCTGCTGGTGGGGTTCGCCGCGCGCAGCCGCGGACGTTCCTTCGCCCTGTGGCTGCTCCTCGCCGTCGTGGTCACCCCGATCGTGACCGCGCTGGTGCTCGCGGGGTTTGCCGACCGCTCCGGGTCGCGGGTGCGTGAGCTCGCGCGGCAGGGCCGCGACGGCCTGCGGCTGTGCCCGTCCTGCGCCGAGGTCGTCTGGGCGGAGGCGCGTCGCTGCCGCTTCTGCCTCTCGGATCTCGCGCGCAAGCCTGCGCCGGTAGCACAGCTGACCGCGGCATTGCCCGCGGAGAGGCGCCTGGACAAGCCCGCGGACAACCGGACGGAGACTCGGCCTGATACCCGGACGGATGCCCGGACGGGCAACCGGGCGAACGATCGCGTGCGCGATCGGGTGCAGACGCGGGTGGAGCCGAGCCTGCAATGAAGAGGCCCATCCCCGCGCGGCGTCGCCTGGTCCGCGGCGCGGCCGCGCTGCCGCTTTCAAGCCGCATCGGGCTCGCTTCGGTCGCGAGCGCCGTGGCCGGCTCGACCGGCACTGCGACGGCGCTGGCGGCGACCCCCGCCTGCGTCGACCCGGCCGAGCCGACGCCGCCGCAGACCGCGGGTCCGTTCTACACGCCCGATGCGCCGGAGCGCGATTCGCTGGTCGAGCCGGACATGGAGGGCATGCCGCTGATGCTGAGCGGGCTCGTGCTGGGCACCGATTGCCGCCCGGTTCCGCGGGCGCTCCTCGAGTTCTGGCAGGCCGACGCGGCAGGCCGCTACGACAACGAAGGCTACCGGCTGCGCGGCCACCTGCGCGCCGACGATCGCGGGCGCTGGCGCCTGCAGACGATCCTGCCCGGCATCTATCCGGGCCGGACCCGGCACATCCACGTGCGGGTTCGACGCGAGCGCGGGCCGCCGCTGACGACGCAGCTCTACTTTCCGGGCGAGGTGCGCAACCAGCAGGACCGGCTGTTCTCGCCTGCGCTGCTGGTCACCGTGACGGAGCGGGACGCCGCGCCGCCGGCGGGCACCGGCGGCCGGCCGGCGATGGCCGCGACGTTCGACTTCGTGCTGGCCGGCTGAGGCGCGCCGGTCAGTCGACCGCCGCGCGATGGAGGAGCACCCTCGCGCGCGCGCTGCGGTTCGCAAGCAGCTCGTTGGCCACCAGCGCGCCCAGGATCAACGCGCCGCCGTAGAGGGTCGCGGCCGCCGGCCGCTCGCCGGCACCGAGCCAGGCCCACAGCGGGCCGAACACCACCTCGAGCAGCGAGAGCAGTGCGGTCTCCTGGGGCGACAGGTAGCGAGCGGCCCGGATCATCAGGATGCAGGGCAGCGCGAGCTGGAAGGCGCCGAGCAGCGAGAGCAGCAGGATGTCCCGGCCGCTTGCCTGGACGGGGAGCATCAAGGGCAGCATCGCGATGCAGGAGATCACGCCGCCGATCAGGATGGCGGGTACCAGGTCGACCCTTGCCTGCTGCCGCTTCATGTTGACCAGGTTGAT
>JAEWEW010000340.1 GCA_023389175.1 Pseudomonadota bacterium
TGCAGATGATCAGGAACAGCGCGGCCAGCGCGACAGGCGTCGACGGCAGGCGGTCCGAGAAGGCGTCGCTGCCCGCCTCGGGCCGGTTCGGCCCGGCCGTGCCTGCGGCGACCGGCGACAGGACGGCGCCGATGGAAGCCACCTTCAGTCCCGGCGCGGCCCGCAGCGGGCCGGCCGCGCCCGGGTCCGCAAGCGGCGCGGGCAGGAGGGCCATGCCGGCGGATCCGGAAGCAAGCGCCGGGGACGCGGCCAGCGTCGCCTGTGGCGCGAGGGCATAGACATCAGCGCTCGGCTGCGGCAGCCGATCGACGTCCTTGGCGAAGGCGGACGTGGCGGCCAGGGACAGGAGGGCCGCCGAGGCGAGAGGAAGGAATCGTTTCATGCCGGTAGGTCGTTGGATTCGATTCTCGGGTTCAACGGCTGACAGGCGTGTGACATAGTTCGCGGCAGGCGAGTCGATCGCGCCGCATGTGGCGGAACCGAAACGCGGCACGGGGAGCGAAGGGCAAATGGCGGCGGATGGACTGGACAGGCTTCGGAGCGCGATCGACAGCATCGACCGGCAGTTGCTGGAGCTGCTGTCCGAGCGGGCCCGCAGAGCGCTCGAGGTCGGCGAGATCAAGAAGGGCGATGGCTCGCCGGTGTACCGCCCGGAGCGGGAGGCCGCCGTGATCGCCGGGCTGCAGGACGAGAACCCAGGGCCGCTGCCGGCCACCGCGGTGGCGGCGATCTGGCGCGAGATCATGTCGGCCTGCCGGGGCCTGGAGCGCCGCTTGAAGGTAGCGTACCTGGGGCCGGCGGGCACCTTCTCGGAGCAGGCGATGCGCCAGCACTTCGGCTCCGAAGTCGACGGCTTGCCGTGCCCGACCATCGACGAGGTGTTCCGCGCCACCGAGGCGGAGGCGGCCGATTTCGGCGTGGTCCCGGTGGAGAATTCCACCGAGGGCGCGGTGAACCGCAGCCTCGACCTGTTCCTGTCGAGTCCGCTCCTGATCGCAAGCGAAGTGACCGTGCGCGTTCGTCACAACCTGATGTCGCTGGGGGGTAAAGCGTCGGCAGTTAGCAAGGTGTGTGCCCATCCCCAGGCGCTTGCCCAGTGCACCAACTGGCTGGACCGCAATGTTCCGCAACTGGAGCGGGTGCCGGTTTCGAGCAATGCCGAAGGCGCCCGTCTCGCCGCGGGCGATGCCACCGTCGCGGCGATCGCCGGCGACCTCGCGCTGGAGCTGTACGGGCTGACCGCGATCGCCTCGGGCATCCAGGATGATCCGCTCAACCGGACGCGCTTCCTCGTCATCGGACGCTACCGAAGCCCGCCAACCGGCCGCGACCAGACCTCCGTCATCCTCTCGGTGCCGGACCGGGCGGGCGCGGTCCACGCGCTGATCGAGCCGCTCGCGCGGCACGGCGTCTCGATGAAGCGGTTCGAGTCGCGCCCGGCCCGCCAGGGCAACTGGGAGTACTACTTCCACATCGACCTGATCGGCCACCAGGAGGAGCCTGCCGTGGCGGCCGCGCTTGGCGAGATCCGGGCGCAGGCTGCCTTCTTCAAGCTGCTCGGCTCATACCCCTACGAGCAGGCGCCGGCGTGACTGAACCGTGCAGCGCCCCGGCCGACCCGTCCTTCGGACCGTAAGCTTCCGCCTACCCGCTCCCCACCACAGCAGGGCAATCCATGTCATCGAAGAACGCAGCTTCCGTCCCGGCCCAGGCCGCCACTTCTCCGGTCGACGGCGCGCCGGCCTATGTGAAGTCGATCGCGCCGTATCGTCCCGGCAAGCCGATCGAGGAAGTGGCCCGCGAGTACGGGCTCGATCCGGCGCGCATCATCAAGCTCGCATCGAACGAGAATCCGCTCGGCATGCCCGAGAGCGCGCGCGCCGCGATCCAGCGGACGCTCGACGAGCTGGCGCGCTATCCCGACGGCAACGGCTTCGAGCTCAAGGCGGCGATCAGCCGGAAGTACGGCATACCGCCCGAGTGGATCTCGCTCGGGAACGGGTCCAACGATGGCCTCGAGCTGGTGGCTCGCGCCCTCTGCGCGCCCGGCCAGTCGATCGTCTATGCCGAGCATTCCTTCGCGGTGTACGCGCTCGCCGCACAGGCGATCGGCGCCCGCTCGATCGTGGTGCCGGCGGTGGGCTACGGCCATGACCTGGAGGCGATGGCCGACGCGGTGACCGGGGACACGCGGGTGGTCTTCATCGCCAACCCGAACAACCCGACCGGCACCTTCGTGGAGGCGGCCCGGCTCCAGGCATTCCTGCGCCGGGTCCCGGCGAGCGTTGCGGTCGTCCTCGACGAGGCGTACACGGATTACCTTCCGCCGGAGCTGCGCTACGACTCGATTGCCTGGGTGCGGGAGCATCCAAACCTGGTCGTCTCGCGCACGCTGTCGAAGGCCTACGGGCTCGCGGGGCTGCGGGTCGGATTCCTGGTGGCGCAACCGGCGCTCACCGAGCTGGTCAACCGCGTGCGCCAGCCCTTCAACGTGAATTCGCTCGCGCTGGCCGCGGCGGTGGCGGCCCTCGGCGACACCGAGTTCCTCGAGCGCAGCTACCGGGTCAACCGCGATGGTCTCGAGCAGCTTTCCCAGGGGCTGCGCCGCCTGGGGCTCGAGTTCGTGCCGTCCTACGGCAACTTCATCCTGTTCAAGGTGGGGCCGGCGGACGTCGTCTTCGAGCGGCTGCTGCGCGCGGGCGTCATCGTCCGCCCGGTCGGCAACTACGGGCTGCCGGAGTGGCTGCGGGCCACGGTCGGGCTGCCGGAAGAGAACGCGGCGCTGCTCGCCGCACTGGAGGAAGCGCTGGAAGGAATCCCCGCCGGCGCGCCGGAGGCCCGGGCGGGAGCGGCGGGCTGATGGTCGTCGCGGCATCGCCGGCTCTCGGACGGGTCGCGCTGCTCGGAACCGGCCTGATCGGCGGCTCCTTCGCCGCCGGGCTCAAGCGCCACCGTCTCTGCCTGGAGGTCGTCGGCTACTCCACCGGTGATGCGGCGCAGGCGCAGTCGCTCGGCCTGGTGGACCAGATCGCGGCGTCACCGGAGGCCGCGGTGGCCGGTTGCGATACCGTCGTGCTGGCCGCGCCGGTCTCCGCGAACTGCGAGCTGCTGCAGCAGATCGCGCCGTCGCTGCGCGCCGGGGTGCTGGTCACCGATGTCTCCAGCGTCAAGATGCCGGTGGTCCGGGCCGCGCGCGAGCGGCTGGGGAAGCATTTGGCGAGCTTCGTGCCCTCCCATCCGATCGCCGGCAGCGAGCGATCCGGCCCCGAAGCGGCGGATGCGGCGCTCTTCGAAGGGCGCACCGTCGTCCTGAGCCCGCTGCCGGAAAGCGACACGGGCGCCGTTGCCGTGCTGGCCGCCGTCTGGGAGCGGCTCGGCGCCAGGGTCATGCGGATGGATCCGGACGAGCACGACCGGATCTATGCGCAGGTCTCGCACTGGCCGCATGCGATCGCCTTCGCGTTGGCGTCGGCCGTGGCGCGCGAGGCCGTGCCGCCCGCGCTGGTCGGTCCGGGCCTCGCGGATCTCACCCGGACCGCCGCGTCGTCGCCGGCACTGTGGGCGGACATCCTGCTGTCCAACGCCGGGCCGGCGCTCGCCGCAGCCGCCCGGTTCGGCGAGGAAACGAAGGCGATCGAGTCCGCCCTGCGCCGCGGCGATCGCGCGGCGTTGGTGGCGCTGCTGGAGAACGGCGCCCGCTGGCGGCGCGGGTTCCGTTGAAGCGGCAGGGAGGCTCCTAGCCCTTGCGGCGCAGGCGCCGGATCAGGCTCGAGGTATCCCAGCGATTGCCGCCGAGAGCCTGCACGTCGCCGTAGAACTGGTCGACCAGCGCGGTGACCGGCAACGGCGCCTTGTTGCGCCGGGCCTCGTCGAGGCACAGCCCGAGGTCCTTGCGCATCCAGTCAACCGCGAAGCCGAACTCGAACTGGTCGTCCACCATGGTCTTGCCGCGATTGTCCATCTGCCAGGACTGGGCCGCGCCCTTGCCGATCACCTCCAGCACGAGCTTCATGTCGAGCCCCGATGCGAGGCCGAAGTTGATGCCTTCCGAGAGGCCCTGGACCAGTCCGGCGATGCAGATCTGGTTGACCATCTTGGCGAGCTGGCCTGCGCCGGTGGGACCGATCAGCGTGCAGGCGCGGGAGAACGCCATGGCGACCGGCCGGATCCGATCGAACGTGGCCTGGTCGCCGCCGCACATCACCGTGAGCTGGCCGTTCTCCGCGCCGGCCTGGCCGCCCGAGACCGGCGCGTCGATGAAGCCGAGGTCCGACTCCGCGGCCGCCTTGCCGAGCTCGCGGGCGATGTTGGCCGAGGCGGTGGTGTGATCGACGAACACCGCGCCGGCCGACATGCCGGCAAATGCGCCGTCGGGCCCGAGCACGACGCTCCGGAGGTCGTCGTCATTGCCCACGCAGCAGAACACGATCTGCGCGCCGGTCGCAGCCTCCCGCGGCGTGGGCGCGCTGCGTGCGCGCTTGGCCGCGTCGCCGGAGCCGCCATTCTCCTTTACCCAGGCCTGCGCCTTCGCCGCGGTCCGGTTGTAGACCGTGACGTCATGGCCGGCCGCAAGCAGATGGCGCGCCATCGGCCCGCCCATGACCCCGAGGCCGATGAAGGCGACTTTCTGCGAGGGTACGGGGTCGTAGCTGCGGGTGGTCATGGCGTGCTCTCCTGGTGACGGTTGCTCGGTGGCATTGTAGCGAGCGTGTCGCGCGAGCCGCGGCCTGCCGCGGCCGCAGCGGTGGCGACCATGCCGGGCGCGACCGGGGGCTCAGCCGCGCGGAACGAGCTGCTCGGCGAGATCGCGGATGTCCGACGCGTGGTAGTCGAAGCGGGGGTCCCTGGAGAGGTCCTTGCGGGCACGCGCTTCCGGGCTGGTGCCGAACTCGTACGGCCGCTCGATGAATGCGGTGCGGCAGCCGCAGGCGCGGGCCGCCTCCAGGTCGTTCTTGTGCGCCGCGACCATGAGCATCTGCTCCGGCTCCACCCCGAAGACGTCGCAGACGCCCAGATAGGTCTGTGGATCCGGCTTGTAGTGGCGGAACACCTCGGCAGAGAGGATGCAGTCCCAGGGCAGGGCGGCGTACTTCGCCATGTCCGTCAGCAGGCCGATGTTCCCGTTGGAGAGCGTGCAGATGGTGAAGGACGACTTGAGCCGCCACAGCCCCGGCGCCGAGTCCGGCCAGGGATCGAGGTGGTGCCAGACCAGGTTCAGCTCGGTGCGCGCCGCGTCGTCCAGGTCGAGCCCGAAGCGGTCCACGATCTCGTCGAGGATCATGCGGTGCAGCTCGTCGATCCGCTTCCAGCCGAGCTGGCCGGAGCGAACCTTCTCCATCGCGGGCGCATAGCCGGCGCGCCAGGCCAACGCGAACTCGTCAGGGTCCACGGGCAGCCCGAGGCGCTGCACATGCCGCATGGTCGATCCGTGCCAGTCGACCACCGTCCCGAACACATCGAAGGCGAGAACTTTTACCATGCCGGGGAGTATAGGAGGTGGGAGGGCGAAGCGCTTGGGCACCAGCATCATCCACGACCAGGAGAACCGGGCACGCGAGGCGATCGCTCGCACCGCGCGATCGTTGTTCGATCGCGGGCTCACCCACGGCAGCACCGGCAACATCAGCGCGCGCATCGGCGACGGGTTGCTGGTCACGCCGACCGGGTCGAGCTTCGGCTCGCTGGATCCGGCGCGCATCGCCCGCCTCGATGCGGCCGGACGTGTGGTTGCCGGCGATCCGCCGTCCAAGGAAGCGTTCCTGCACCAGGCGATGTACCAGGAGCGCGCCTCCGCGGGCGCGGTGGTGCACCTGCACTCCATCCACTCGGTCGCGGCATCGGTGCTGGCCGACGTCGACCCGGCCGACGTGCTTCCGCCTCTCACCGCCTACTACGTGATGCGCATCGGCACGCTTCCGCTCGTGCCCTACTTCCCGCCGGGAGACCGTGACCTCGCCGAAGCCGTCCGAGGCTACGCGGGCCGGCACCATGCGCTGCTGCTGGCCAACCACGGGCCGGTCGTCGCCGGCACCGATATCGCGGCCGCCGCCGACGCGATCGAGGAACTCGAGGCCACCGCCCGTCTATTCCTCATGCTGCGCGGCCAACCGTGCCGCTGCCTCACCCCTGACCAGACCCGGGACCTGCGCCGCCGCTTCCCGAGTTCCTGACTGTCGTCCGTTTCGGCACCTGTGCCCCGGGCGCGAGTGAATTGTTGATCCAGTCGAAACAGTGTTTAGCGATCGGAACGGTTTATCCGATCGAGGTGGGCTATTACATTCTCATCATGCTGTAGCGCACAACCGCCACGCAGCCCGACAACCAATGAAGGAGCCCACCATGAACTTCCGCAAATCCCTGGTCAGTGCCACCATCCTCGCCACCCTGGCAGCCGGCGCTTCGGCTGCGTACATGGACTCGGACGAGGGCGTCCCGCAGCACTTCGTGTCGCTGCAAGCCGACGAAGGTGTTCCGCAGAACCTGATCGCGCTGCAGGCCGACGAGGGCGTTCCCCAGAATCTGGTCGCGATGGCCGCCGACGAAGGCGTTCCGCAGAACCTGGTGGCGATGAATGCCGACGAAGGTGTCCCGCAAAACCTGGTCGCGATGAATGCCGACGAGGGCGTGCCGCAGAACCTGGTCGCGATGGCCGCGGACGAAGGCGTGCCGCAAAACCTGGTCGCGATGAACGCCGACGAAGGCGTCCCGCAAAACCTCATCGCCTGACACTACGAGGCAACCAAGGCACGCAGCGGCCGGTCACCCGGCCGCCCGGTGCCTTTTCTCATTCAAGATCGACTGCTGCGTACGCCGCGTCATGGCCGTCCACCGCAGCCGCACCGCCTCGCCACCCACCTCGTCGCATGCCGCACCCCGCCCGGGCGCCTGCCGCATCGGAGAACTACTCCTCCTGGAACGCCTCCTGCCGCTTCTTCGCGATCTTCGGGCTGAACACGAGCACCAGCAGCACCGCGGCGATGATCAGCAGCACCAGCGACAACGGCCGGGTGAAGAACACCGTGGCGTCGCCGCGCGAGATGGTCAGTGCCCGCCGCAGGTACTCCTCCATCAGCTTGCCCAGCACGAACCCGAGCAAGAGCGGCGCCGGCTCGCAGTCGAGCTTCTTGAAGGCATAGCCGAGGATCGCGAACGGGATCGTCATGAACACGTCGAACGTGTTGTTGTTGACCGAGTAGGCCCCGATCACGCAGAACAGCAGGATCGCCGGGTAGAGCAGCCGGTACGGGATCGTCAGCAGCCGGATCCAGATGCCGATCAGCGGCAGGTTCAGGATCACCAGCATCACGTTGCCGATCCACATCGAGCAGATCAGCCCCCAGAACAGCGTCGGGTTGCTCGACATCACCTGCGGGCCGGGCTGGATGTTGTGGATCATCATCGCCGCGATCATCAGCGCCATCACCGCGTTGGTCGGCAGCCCGAGCGTGAGCATCGGCACGAACGACATCTGCGAGCCGGCGTTGTTGGCCGCCTCCGGGCCGGCCACGCCTTCGATGGTGCCGGTGCCGAAGCGCTCCGGATGCCGGGACACCTTCTTCTCCAGCGCGTAGCTGGAGAAGGCCGACAGCGTCGCGCCGCCGCCCGGCAGGATGCCGAGGAAGGATCCCAGCGCGGTGCCGCGCACGATCGGCATGAAGGCCTGCTTGAGGTCGGCCGCGGTCGGAAACAGGCCCTTGATGCGACCGGCCAGGATGCTGCGATCCTCCTTCTGCTCCAGGTTCAGGATGATCTCGGCGAAGCCGAACATGCCCATGGCGACCACGGCGAACTCCACGCCGTCGGTGAGCTCGGGGATGTCGAAGGAGAAGCGGGCAACGCCCGAGTTGACGTCGGTGCCGATCATGCCCAGCAGCAGCCCCAGCACCACCATCGCGAGCGCCTTGACCACCGAGCCGTTGGCCAGCACCACCGCGGCCACCAGGCCGAGCACCATCAGCGAGAAGTACTCGGCCGGGCCGAACTTGAACGCCACCTCCGCGAGCGGCGGCGCGAAGGCGGCCAGCAGGAACGTGGCCACCGTGCCGGCGAAGAAGGACGCGATCGCCGCGATCGCGAGCGCCGGGCCGGCGCGGCCGTTGCGCGCCATCTGGTAGCCGTCGAGCACGGTCACCACCGAGGCCGACTCGCCGGGCAGGTTGACCAGGATCGCGGTGGTGGAGCCGCCGTACTGCGAGCCGTAGTAGATGCCGGCAAGCATGATCAGCGCGGTGGTGGGATCCGACAGCTGGTAGGTGATCGGCAGCAGCATGGCGATGGTTGCCAGCGGGCCGATGCCGGGCAGCACGCCGATCGCGGTGCCGAGGAACACCCCGATGAAGCAGTACATCAGGTTCTCGAGCGTCGCTGCGGTCGCGAAGCCGAGGGCAAGGTGCTCGAAGACTTCCATGGGCGTCTCTCGGTTGCTTCAGCGGGTGAGGAACGGCGGCCAGACCGGGAATTGCAGTTCGAGGCCCTTCACGAAGACGAGGTAGCTGAAGCCACCCAGCACGATGGTCGAGAGGAGGGCGGCCCTCCAGGTGAACTCGCGCGAGGCCATCGCGCTCAGGATCACCAGGACCGCCATCGCGATCACGAAGCCCAGCCGCGGCAGCAGCACGCCGTACAGGATGACCGCCCCGAGGATGACGATCAGTCCGCGCCAGCCGATCGGCTCGAC
>JAEWEW010000355.1 GCA_023389175.1 Pseudomonadota bacterium
CCCACGGACGTCGCGGCTGGCCCGTTGCGCGTCGCTGCGGCCCCGTCCGCGCCCGCGCCAGGCGCCGCCGCCAGCGCCTGCTGCATTGCCTGCTGCAACGCCCCGTGGTTCTCCAGCGCGGCACGCGCCTCCACATACTCCGGCGCTTCGGGCGGGAGTAACCGCTGCGACGGCATGCGGCGCGGATTGGGCGACACATAGCTTGCGCGATCGCGGTCCGCGCGCACGAGTATTCCGCGGTACAGGCCGCCGACCGCGACCACCCGCCCCGCGCGAGCCGTGGCGAGCGGCCGGCCGTCCTGGTCGAAGAAGCCGGTTTCCGCCGGCGGCGGGGCGGCGAAGGTGAGGTAGGTGAGGCGACCGTCGTCATGGATGGCCTCGAGGCCGGTCTGCTCCGGCTTCAGGCGCAGGTACGCCGGCTGGTTCGCCGGGGCCTGCGCCACGGTGTCCGCGGCGGCCAGGCGGCCGGTGGCCGCGCCTGCGGTCCCATCCACCCGCCCGGCGGCACAGCCCGCGAGCAAGGCGGACCCGCAAAGCGACGAGGCCGTGCCGAGCAGCATGGCCGCCGCCCTGGCTATCGCGTCAATCCGCATACTGTCCCGCCTTGCGAAGAATGGGAGCCCACCGCGCGGTCTCCTCGCCAAGGAGCGCGGCAAGGGCCGCTGGCGTCGCCTGCCGCGGGGTCGCGACCACCGCCTGCATCTCCCTCATGGCAGCGACGAACGCCGGCGCGGCCAGTGCCGCCTGCAGCAGGGCGGCGCGCTCCGCGACGATGGCGGCAGGCGTGCCGCGCGGCGCGAAGAGGCCGTGCCAGATGGACAGCTCCAGCCCGCGAATGCCCGCTTCCGCCACCGACGGCAGGGAAGGCATGCCCGCGAGGCGGCCCGGGCTGGTGACACCGAGGCCGACGACGCGACCGCTGCGGATGGGCGCCGCGGTGTTGGTGGTCTGGTCGCACATCAGATCCGCGCGGCCGGCCTGCAGGTCTGCCATCGCCGGCCCGGTGCCGCGATACGGTACCTGGATGAGATCCACCTCCAGCGCCAGCGACAGCAGGAGCCCGCACAGATGCGACGCCGCGCCCATTCCGGCATAGGCGACGATGACCGATGCCCGCTCGCGCTTCAGGTGGGCGATGGCATCCGGCAGCGACTTCGCGGGAAAGTCCGGCCGGGCGACCAGGGTCATCGGCACGTCTACCACCCGGCCGATGGCCGCGAAATCCCGCTGCGGATGATAGGGAAGGCTGCGGTAGAGCACCGGCGCGGTGGCCATGCCGACGTGATGCAGCAGCAGCGTATTGCCGTCCGGCCGCGCCCCCGCGACCGCCGCCGCACCCGCGGTTCCGCCGCTGCCGGCATGGTTCTCCACCACGACCGACCGACCCGACCGCTGCATCATGGCCGCGGCGAGCGCGCGCGCGACCGTATCCGTGGGGCCTTTGGCAGCGAAGGGAACGACGAGCGTGATGGCGCGATCGGCCCCGGCGGCGGTATCCGACGCGGCTGCGCACGGCGGGACGAGCGCCGCCACGGCGAGGAGAGCGAGGGCCGCATGGCCGATGGACGCATGGCGTCCGGGCGGTGGGTGGCAACGCACGGGAACCGGTCTCCGGGCTGAACCGGAGCCCATCCTACGGCTGCCGAGCCGTGAGCGACGCGGGGATTACGCGCCGATCCGCCTACGACCGTTGGCCGATATCCGCGCGACGCCTGCATGCCGTGAGGCGGCGACGCGCCGGCATGCGCGCTACTTCCGCCCGTGCGCGAACGCCCAGTAGAGCTCCCGGGCCTTGCGGTAGACCGGCCCGATCGGGCACTTGCGGTCTTCCACGCGGGTACAGGGCTGGACCTTGCCGTAGTTGCCGGTGCAGAACACCTCGTCGGCGGCGAGCAGGTCGTCCATGGTGACCCGCTGCTCCAGCACGGTGCGGCCCTCCTCGCGCAGCAGCGCGATGGTCCGCTGCCGCGTGATGCCGTTGAGGAAGCTGCCATTGGGCGCCGGCGTGATGACGATGCCGTCCTTCACGATGAAGAGATTGGACGTCGCGGTCTCGGCGACGTTGCCGAGCATGTCGAGCACGATCGCGTTGCCGAAGCCGCGGGCTTGCGCGTCCGCGAAGGCGCGTGCGTTGTTGGGATAGAGCGCGCCGGTCTTCACTTCGGTCGGCATCGTCTCCAGGGTGGGCCGCCGGAACCGCGACACACCGAGCGAGAAGCCGGTCGGCTCCGGCATCGGCGCCTCGAACAGGGAGAGGCAGAATCGCGTCGAGTCCGGATCCGGGCAGATGGTGCCCGGGCCCTCGCCTTCGGCCCAGTACATCGGCTTCACGTAGAGCGCCACCTTGGCATCGAACTTGCGCGAGCCGTCCCGCGCGAGCTCGACGATCTCGCCGACCTCCCGCGTCGGCGCGAGACCCATCCTGACCGCCGAATCGTTGACCCGCCGCGCATGCGCCTCCATGTCCGGCATGACACCCTCGAAGACGCGGGCGCCGTCGAACACCGACGATCCGAGCCAGGCGGCATGGGTCCGCGGGCCCATGATCGGCGGGTTGCCCTCGATCCACTTGCCATCGATCCAGGTCCACGTCCTCGAATGGGAGCTCATCTGCTTTCTCCTGCGCGTGACGCCCGCGCTATCATCGAATGTCGACCCTCCAGTCTACTCCCGCGAGCAGATGATGAAGTGCCACCGCAGGACCGCTCCCTCGCCAACACCGACGCGCGCATCCGACGCGCTTCGTGCATGCCGTCACGGGATGCTCGCGATGCTGTTGGGCGCCGTGCCGGCGCTCGCGCTCGCCGGCCCGACCCTGCACCTGGAGGCGAGCGCGCGCAGCGAGCTGCCCAACGACGAGATGGTGGTGCAGCTCGCGGTGGAACGGTCCGGCCCCGCGCCGGAGAAGCTGAACGAGGAAGTGCTGCAGGCACTCGACCTCGCCCTCGCGAAGGCCAAGACGGTCTCGGGCGTCAAGGCACGGCTCGGATCGGTGACCACGCAGCCGGACTGGGGTCCGCAGGGCCGGCGCACCGGCTGGCGGGTCCGCGGCGTCGTCGTTCTCGAGGGCAGCGACCTCGGCGCCACCGGCGCGCTCGCCGGGGAATTGTCGTCGGACCTGCAGATCGCCGGCGTCTCGTTCCGGCTGACCGAGGAGGCGCGCAACCGCGAGCAGGCGCGCTTGATCGAGCAGGCTGCGACGGCATTCAAGGCGAAGGCGCAGCAGGCGGCGAAGGCGTTCGGCTTCGAGTCGTTCGAGCTCAAGACGATCAACCTGGACCATGCCGCGACCATGCCGCCCCCACGGCCGATGCAGATGGAATTCCGCACCGCGGCCGACTCCGCCGCCAAGGTGCCGACCGACGGCGGCGACACCACGGTGACGCTGACGATAGGCGGCTCGGTCGAGCTCAAGTGACCGGGTCGGACGGGCTGTTCCGCCGCCCTCCGGGAACTCCGCTCTCGCGTCGTCCGGCGCGCGTCGCCACGGCGGCGCCACGGTGGCGCCATGCGGCGTAATCGCACCGTGACGGGGCGGCAGGAAGTTTGCTACCCTTGCGCCGAAACCCGCCCTGGAGAACCCCGTGACGAATTTCCCCTGGCGCCTCTCGAGGCCCGCATCCGGCCGGCTGGCCACCTGGCTCGCCTCCGGCCTCATCGGCACGGCCGCCCTCCTCGCCCACTCGCCTGCGGTCGCCCAGATGACTTCCGTGAAGTTCCAGCTCGACTGGCGGTTCGAAGGACCCGCCGCGCTCTTCCTGCTGCCCAAGGCCAAGGGTTACTTCGAGGCCGAGAAGCTGGACGTGACGATCGACAGCGGCAACGGCTCCGGCAACGCGGTCAACCG
>JAEWEW010000361.1 GCA_023389175.1 Pseudomonadota bacterium
CACCCGAGGGCCGCGGCCGGCGCGTTGACGAACGAGATCACGCCCGACGCGATCATGTCGGCGCCGTCTCCGATGCGGCAGCTCCAGGCATCCGCCGTGGCCCCCGCGATGCCCAGCGCTTCCAGCCAGGCGAGCGCGCCGATGCCGGCACGCTCCTTCCCGACGCCGGCGTCGTTGAGTATCACGGCGCGTACGCCGCCCGTGGCGGCACAGTAGCCCGCGTAGACGGCGCCGTGGGATGCGGCGACCACGACGTGTCCCGCATGGGCCGGCTGTAGACGCGTGATGGAATCGAGCGTATGGACGAGGACCGTCATGCTGGGATCTCGGCGGGTGCGAACATCGTGTGCCGATGCTACGCCATGTCGAGCGCGGCGTTCGTGGCGGCCGTTCGCCACCTGGCGCCCGGGTGCACGCGTGGGCTGCAACGGTACACTTCCTTCTCCGGCGAGTGAGCGCATCAGCCAATGGCAGAGAACTCCGAAGAAGGCGCAGTCTCGAGCGGGAGGCCTGCAGCGACCGCCCCCCGGGAGGGTACTTCCAAGCATCACGTCTGGAAGCGGTTCGCGATCATCGCGCGGCCCTACTGGAATTCCGAGGAGAAGTGGGTGGCGCGCGGCCTGCTGGCGCTCGCGGTCCTGCTGCTGCTCGGGCAGACCGGCTTCAACGTGCTTTTCAACGAGAAGACGGGCGAATTCACGTCGGCATTGGCCGCGCGCGATGCCGACCGATTCTGGCTGGCGATCCGCCAGCTGGTGACGATCCTCCTGGTGGCCGTCCCGATCTATGCCTTCTTCTACTATGTCCGCGACAGCCTCGGAATCCGGTGGCGCCGCTGGCTGACGAGCCGGTTCCTCGACCGTTACCTGGACGACCGGGCCTACTACAAGCTCAGCGCCAGCGGCGACATCGATAACCCGGACCAGCGGATCTCCGAGGACATCAATTCCTTCACGCAGCAGTCGCTCTACTTCGCGATGATCGCAATCGGCGCGGTCATCCAGCTGGTCGCCTTCACCGGCGTCCTCTGGTCGATATCACGCGAGCTGGTGTACTTCCTCGTCGCCTATGCGGTTGCCGGCACGGTGATCACGCTCGCGGTCTTCGGGCGGATCCTGGTCGCAACCAATTTCCTTCAGCTCAGGCGCGAGGCCGATTTCCGCTTCGGCCTGGTCCGCATCCGCGAGAATGCGGAACCCATAGCGCTGCACCATGGCGAGGCTCAGGAGTCGATCCAGGCGAAGCGGTTCTTCAGGGCGGCATTCGAGAACTACCTGCAACTGATCCGCGTCCAACTGGGCCTGAACCTCTTCCAGTACGGCTACAGCTTCCTCACGCTGGTGCTGCCGAGCGCGATCATCGCGTCCAGGGTGTTGTCCGGTGAGCTGGAAGTCGGGCGTGCGGTACAAGCCGCGGGTGCCTTCACCGCAGTCCTGGGAGCAGTTGCCGTCATCGTCGACCACTTCGAAGGACTGAGCAGGTTTGCCGCCGGCATCGACCGCCTCGGCACCTTTTCCAAGATTCTCTCCGGCTGGTCGGAGGCTGACGTCGCGCCCGCTGCCGATGCCCGCGGCTCCCGCACCGCGGCGCGGCCACCCGTCGCGAAGGAAGCACCCGCTTCGGCGGAAGGACCGCCGGCCGATGGATCGATCGATACCGCCTGGGGGCCCGACCTTGTGCTGGACCGTGTGACTGTTCACACGCCGGGTCACGAGCGGATACTGATCGATGACCTGTCGCTGGTGGTAGCACCGGGCGAAGGCCTGATGATCGTTGGCACCAGCGGCGGCGGAAAGAGCTCCTTGCTGCGCGCCATCGCCGGCCTCTGGAACGCAGGAGGCGGCCGCATCATCCGACCCGCCCCTGAAGAGATGCTGTTCCTGCCGCAGCAGCCCTACATGGTCATCGGCAGCTTGCGTAGCCAGCTTCTCTATCCGCACAACGGCCGGCAGGTTCCGGACGAGGCCCTGCATCGGCTGCTGGAGAGCGTGAACCTGCCGGACCTCGCCGGACGTTGCGGCGGGCTCGACGCCGAGCTCGATTGGGGGAAGTTGCTCTCGGTGGGAGAGCAGCAGCGGCTGGCCTTCGCGCGCGTGCTGCTGTCGAGGCCGCGCTTCGCGATGCTCGACGAGGCGACAAGCGCGCTCGACACCCGGAACGAGGAGGCGCTTTACCGCCAGTTGGCGGCAAGCTCGATCACGCCGGTCAGCGTGAGCCACCGCGGCACGCTGCTCGCGTATCACCGCCAGGTGCTCGAGCTGACCGGCAACGGCGGCTGGCGGCTGCACCGCGCCGAAGGATTCCGCCTGAGCTGATCAGCGACGCGGCTCGGGCAGGGTCGGCGCATCCCGGATCGGGGGTGGACGACGACCTGCTGCCTGCGCTACGCGACACGATCGCCCTGCTTGACCTGCGCCGTGCGGTTGTCGACGCCCGGGAGCATCTTGGCCGGATCGCGGGTCACGATCACGTCGACCACCACCGGTCCGCGCAGCGTCTTCGCGCGCTCCAGCGCCGGCGCCACCTGCTCGGGCCGTTCCACCCGGATGCCGGTGCAGCCGAGCGCCTCGGCTGCGCGTGCATAGTCCGTCTCGGCGAGGTCGCTCGACTGGTACGCCTCCGCGCCGTACATCAGGTGCTGCAGCGCCTTCACATAGCCGGAGGCCGCGTTGTTCACCACGATCACGGTGACATCGACGCCGAGCCGGCGTGCCGTTTCAAGCTCGCCGATCATCATGTTGAAGCCGCCGTCGCCGGTGACGCCGAAGACCGTCTTGCCGGGGCTCGCGAGCGCGACGCCCATCGCGCCGGGCAGGCCGTAGCCGATCGAGGCAAAGCCGCGGTCCGGGACGAAGCTGCGGCCGGCGCGCTTGGTGTCGAACAGCAGCCCGCCCCAGTGCGCCGCGAAGCCGCCGTCGGCGACCAGGTAGCCATCCGCCGGAAGCGCGCGGTTGATCTCGTGCATCAGTCGCGCCATCGCGACCGGCGTTTCGTCGGACTCGAGCCGCGGCTTCACCTTCGCGCGCCAGTCGTTCATCGCCGTGAGCACCACCTGCCCGTACAGCCCGAGGCGCTGGCGGATCTCGTCCATGCGGGGCGCGAGCGCCTCGTGCAGGTCCCGCAACCCTTCCCGCGCATCGCCCCACAGGCGCAGGGTCGGCTGCAGGGTCCGGTCGAACTCCTCCGCGCTGATGTCCAGGTGGATCAGCCGCGCGCCGGCCGCCGGCACGGTATAGCGCTTCGTCGCGATCTCGCCGAGCTTGCAGCCGACCACCAGCAGCAGGTCCGAATCGGCGATGAGCGCGTTGGCAATGCGGTCGTAGCGGCCGAAGAGACCCGCATTCAACGGGTCGGTGCAGGGAATCGCGCCCTTGCCGGTCATCGTGTGGGCGACCGGGAAGCCGAACGCACGGGCGAAGGCGGTGAGCGTCTCGGCGGCACCCGACAGATGCACGCCGCCGCCCGCGAGGATGAGCGGCTTGCGCGCGCTGGCGAGCAGCTCCGCCGCCTCCTTCAGCGAGGCCGCTTCCGGGCGGCAGCGCAGCGACGGAATGGCGGCATGCGCGGCATGGGCGTGCCAGGCGCCCGGCTCGAAGGTGTGCAGGCCGTGGCAAACGTCCTCCGGCACGTCCAGCACCACCGGTCCCGGCCGTCCCGAGGTGGCCACCGCGAAGGCACGCCGGACCAGCTCCGGGATGCGAGCCGGCGACTCGACGCGGATCAGCTCCTTCACCGCCGGGCGCAGGATGTCGATCTGCCGGCACTCCTGCGTCATGTTCTTCCAGGAGTGGTCACGGTGGCTGTCTCCGACGATCGCCACCATCGGCGTGCCTGAATTGAGCGCCTCGACCAGCCCGGTCACCAGGTTGGTCGCGCCGGGCCCGAGCGTCGCGTCGACCAGCCCGACCCGCCCGCTCACCTTGGCATAGGCATCCGCCGCGAATGCGCCCGCGCGCTCGTCGTTGATGAGGTGATGATCCAGGCCCAGCCGTCGCGCCGCGTCGTAGAACGGCAGCAGCTGGAAGCCGCCCATGCCGAACATCGGGCCGGCGCCATGGGCAAGCAGCATCCGCACCAGGGCTTCTCCGCCGGTGACCTCCACCGGCCGCATGTCGTCTTTCATCTCGTGGTTCCGAAGTCGTGTCTTGTCAGCCGCGTGGCGGCATCGACCAGTCGCCGTGGCGTCACGCGGACCTGGTCCTCCAGGGGCGGCGCATAGCCGATGTGGATTCGCGGCGCCGCGACCCGCGCCGGGGGCGCGATCAGCCGGCCGTGCAGCGCCTCGCAGACCGTGGCGACGATCTCGGCGCCGAAGCCGGCGACGGAGACCGCCTCGTGCGCGACCAGCAGCCGCCCGGTCCGCTCTACGCTCGCGAGCACCGTCGCCTTGTCCCAGGGCCAGAGCGTTCGCAGGTCGATCACTTCCACCTCGACACCGTCACGCGCGAGTTCGGCCGCGGCAGCCAGGGCGACGTGCACCGTCGCCGACCAGGTCACCAGCGTGAGGTCGCGGCCCTCGCGGGCGATCCGGGCTTCGCCGATCGGCACCAGCACGTCGTCGCCGTCGGGCACCTCGCCCTCCAGCGGCCACAGCACCTTGTGCTCCATGTAGACCACCGGGTCGTCGCAGCGGATCGCGCTCTTGAGCAGGCCCTTGTTGTCTGCCGCGGTCGCCGGGCAGATGACGACCAGACCCGGAATGTGCGCATACCAGGCCTCGAGCGACTGCGAATGCTGCGCAGCCGAAGAGCGCCACATGCCGATCGGCTGGCGCACCACCAGCGGCACCCGCGTCTGGCCGCCGAACATGTAGCGCGCCTTCGCCGCCTGGTTGACCAGCTCGTCGGTGGCGCAGAGCGCGAAGTCGGAGAAGCGCATCTCCACCACCGGGCGCGTGCCCATCATCGCGGCGCCGGTGGCCGCGCCCATGATGCAGGCCTCCGAGATCGGTGCATCCGCGATGCGCCCGGCGCCGAACTCTTCCACCAGGCCCTTGTACTGCCCGAAGACGCCGCCGCGGCCGAGATCCTCGCCGACCGCCCAGACCTGGTCGTCGCGGCGCATCTCCTCGATCAGGGCCTGGCGCGAGGCCTCCATGTAGGTCAGGGTCGCCATCAGTACGCCTCCCCGCGCGGATCGCCGATGTCCTGCACGTCCTCGAAGGCGAGCGCGGCGTCCGGCCAGGGCGCGTTGCGGGCCTCCGCGTAGGCGGCCTCCACCTCCGCGCGGGCGGCCTCGGCGTCCGCGTCCAGGTCGACCGCCGTGATCCCCGCTTCCAGCAGCCGGGCGCGCAGCCGGCCGATCGGCTCCACCGCGAGGCGCTCGTCCACCTCGCGCTGCTCGCGGTAGGCGGCCGGGTCGGCGGCGGTGTGGCCGGTCAGCCGGTAGGTCTGCGCCTGCAGGAAGCGCGGTCCGGCGCCGCCACGGACTTCCGCGACGAAGCGGGCGGCGAGCGCATCGACCGCCGCCACGTCGTTGCCGTCGACCTCCTCCGCGGGGATGCCGAGGCTACGGGCCCGCGCCGGCGGCCCCTCGCCCGCGGACAGCGCGCTGGTGCGGGTCGTCGCGGCGAACCCGTTGTTCTCGCAGACGAAGAGGATCGGCAGGCGGTTGACCTGCGCCCAGTTGAGGCCCTCGAGGAACGGGCCACGGTTGGTGGCGCCGTCGCCGAAGAAGCAGGTGACGATCTGGTCCGAGCCGCGCAGCTTGATCGCATGGGCCGCGCCGGTGGCGATGACGATGTTGGCGCCGACCACGCCGTTCGCCCCGAGCATGCCGACCGAGAAGTCGGCGATGTGCATGGAGCCGCCCTTGCCCCGGCAGAAGCCGCCGTCCTTGCCGAAGAGCTCGCGCATCATCGGCCCGAGCCCGGCACCCTTGGCCAGCGTGTGGCCGTGGCCGCGATGGGTGGAGAGGACGATGTCATCCGGGCGCAGGTTGGCGCAGACACCCACCGCCACCGCCTCCTGGCCGATGGACGGGTGGATCGCACCCAGGACCAGCTGTTCCTTCAGGCCGCGGATGGCGGCCTCCTCGAAATGGCGGATGCGCAGCATCTGCCGGTAGAAGCGCCTCAGGCGCTCGTCGGATCCGGATCCCACAGGTCTCCCCTGGCCCAAACAAGAACTGGGCCAAATAATACCCTTGGGCAGATCAATGGCCCGAGGCGCGATTGGGGATCAACACGATGCGATCTCAGCGGCGGCAATCTACGAAGATCCAGACCTGGCGACGCAACTGCGATCCACGCTCCTGATCGCAGTGTGGACACAGCCTTGCCGGCGAGGCAACATTCATCCGTTCAGCCTCTCTGGTATCTCATGCCGCGACACGTGCCCAACGAAACTGTATAGGCCGACGAGTACGGCGCGGCGCCCCCACTTCGACCCGTCCGAGTATGGGGACCCGTAGCCGAGATGACGACGCTCTCACTCGATCGAAGCCGGTGACGCACCGGCAGAGGGCCCGAAGACCCATGAAGATCGCCCACCTCGACCACTTCACCATCGTCGCCCAGCCCGGCGAGATCGAGCAGTTGCGCGAGTTCTACTGCACGACGCTTGGCCTTGCGCCCGGCCCGCGGCCAGACTTCTCCTTTCCGGGCTACTGGCTGTATCCGCCCGGCAGCGGACCGATCGTCCACCTGGCCGGCATCACCTGCCGCGCGCCGCCGGAGGGACCGCGCGAGACCGGCAAGCTCGACCATGTGTCGTTCCGCGCCACCGGGCTGGAGGAGGTGCGCCGCCACCTTGCCGGGCTGGGCATCGAGTACCGGGAAGCGCCGGTGCCGGGCTTCCCGCTGCACCAGCTGTTCTTCCGCGATCCGGTGGGCATCAAGGTGGAGCTGACCTTCGACGTCGAGACCGCCTGAGCCGGGATGGCCTCAGAAGGTCTTGTACGGCAGGAACTTGCCGCTCAGCACCACGTTGACCCGGTCGCCCTTGGGATCGGGCTCGCGTCGGATGTCCATGGAGAAGTCGATCGCGCTCATGATGCCGTCGCCGAACTCCTCGTGGATCAGCTCCTTGATGGTGGTGCCGTAGACGTTGACCACCTCGTACCAGCGGTAGATCAGCGGATCGGTCGGGATGGCGGTGGGCAGCGATCCCTTGTAGGGGACGGTCTGCAGCAGCAGCACTGCATCCTCCGGCAGGTCGAACAGCTTGCCGACGGTCTCGGCCTGCTGCCGGGTCATCTGCATCTGGCCCATGCAGGCTGCGGTGACCCACTCCTTGGACTGGCCCACGCGCTCGGCGACGTCGGCCCACTTGAGGCCGAGCTTCACGCGGCGGAACAGGATGAGGTCGGTCACGTCCTCGCGCTTCATCGGCATCTCGGATCGGCTGGTGGTCATGGTCTGTCGTTCTCCAGTGTGGTGTTCGGGTTGCCGCGCAGCGGCCGTGCGGCGCCGTGCTCCGCGGCGGGACACCGGCCGAGCTGCCGGCAAGGTCGGTTCGGCCTTAGCGCAGGTTCACCACCTTCGCCGCAACCGGATCCGCCGGCGCCCCGTCGCCGACCTCGGCCCGCGACTCCGGCGCCTCCGGCGCCCCCGCGGTGGCCAGCCCCGGCCTGACCACCGGAGGTCGCCGCGGATCATGCGCCGCGCGCACCGCCGGATCCTGGAAGTCGCGCGAGCGCTTCACCAGGAAGTCCAGCAGGTGGTTGCGGATCCGGTAGTACTGCGGGTCGTGATGCATCGAGTCGCGGCTGCGGTCGCGCGGCAGGGTGTTCTCGACGATCTCCGCGATCACCGCCCGCGGGCCGTTCGACATCAGCACGATCCGGTCGGCGAGCAGGATCGCCTCGTCCACGTCGTGCGTGATCATGAAGACCGTCTGGTGGGTCGCCTGGACGATCCGCACCAGCTCGTCCTGGATGGTCCCGCGGGTGAGCGCATCGAGCGCGCCGAACGGCTCGTCCAGCAGCAGCATCTTTGGCTGGATCGCGAAGGCGCGCGCGATGCCGACCCGCTGCTTCATGCCGCCGGACAGCTCGCTCGGTTTCCTGTCCTCGGCGCCGGCGAGGCCGACCATCGCGATGAACTCGCGGCAGTGGGCGCGGACCTTCTCCCGCGACCACCCGGGCCAGCGGGAGCGCACGCCGAACGCCACGTTGCTCATCACGCTGAGCCAGGGCATCAGCGCATGGTTCTGGAAGACGACGCCGCGGTCCAGGCTGGGGCCGGACACCTCGCGGCCGTCCATCAGGATCACGCCGCCCGAGGGCGCCTCCAGGCCGGCCAGCGCGTTGAGGATGGTGGTCTTGCCGCAGCCCGAGTGGCCGACGACGCAGACGAACTGCCCCCGCTCGATCTGGAGGCTCACGTCCTCGAACACGACGGTGTCCGGACGCCCGCCGCTGCCGGGGAAGACCTTGCTCAGGTTCTGGATCTCGAGGAATGCCATCGTGTCACTCCACGTAGGACACGAGGCCCGCGAGCCGCGCCAGCAGCTGGTCCAGGATCATGCCGACCAGCCCGATCGCGAGGATGCCGGTCAGGATGTTGGCGATCGAGAGGTTGTTCCACTCGTTCCACACGAAGTAGCCGATGCCGGTGCCGCCCACCAGCATCTCCGCCGCCACGATCACCAGCCAGGCGATGCCGATGGAGATCCGCATGCCGG
>JAEWEW010000179.1 GCA_023389175.1 Pseudomonadota bacterium
GGCCGGATGCCGCGGCAAACGACAGGGCGGTCGTCATTGCCACCGCGACGGCGGCCCGCCACAACCGCGCGCTGACCGGAGGGGAAGCGCTCGTCATCGAGATCCTCATTCGTCGTCTGCCCTGTGCTCGCGCCGGTGCCCGGTAGTCGTCGGGAAAGGCCGCATGTTAGCGCGCGAGCATGGCGCCACCGCTTGCATCAGGTCTCGATCGGCGGGGCGTTGCGCACCACTTCCTCGACGGTGGTGGCGCCGGCGGCCACGCGCATCGCGCCCGCGAGGCGCAGGGGTCGCATCCCGGCCTTCATCGCGTGGCGACGCAGTGCCGCGAGGTCCGGCCGCTCGGTGACGATCTGGCGGGTGCGCTCGTCGGTCACCAGGATCTCGTAGAGCCCGGTGCGCCCGCGGTAGCCGGTCATGCGGCACTCCAGGCAGCCGACCGGCCGATAGACATGGGCCGGCCGCGGCGCCTTGAACGGGCGGATCAGCGCCTCCCAGGCCTCGTCGCTCACCTGGCCGTCCGGCGTCTTGCAGTGGCGGCAGAGCGTGCGCACCAGCCGCTGGGCCATCACGCCGACCAGGGTGGAGTTGAGCAGGTAGGCCGGCACGCCGAGGTCCAGCAAGCGGGTGACCGCGCTCGGCGCGTCGTTCGTGTGCAGCGTGGAGAGGACGAGATGGCCGGTCAACGCGGCCTGCACCGCCATCTCGGCAGTCGGGAGGTCCCGGATCTCGCCGACCATGATGATGTCCGGGTCCTGCCGCATCAGGGCGCGGATGCCGTCCGCGAAGGTGAGGTCGATCCCGTTCTGCACCTGCATCTGGTTGAAGGCGTTCTCGACCATCTCGATCGGGTCCTCGACCGTGGTGACGTTCACCTCCTCGGTGGCGAGCTCCTTGAGCGTCGTGTAGATCGAGGTGGTCTTGCCCTAACAAGAATAGACGGTGACCAGCACGATGCCGCTCGGCATCCGGGTCATCGTGTCCCAGCGCGCGAGGTCGTCGCGGGTGAAGCCGAGCTCCTCGAAGTCGCGGACCAGCACCTCCGGATCGAAGATCCGCATCACCAGCTTCTCGCCGAAGGCGGTCGGCAGCGTGGACAGGCGCAGCTCGATCTCCCGGCCGCTGGCCGTGCGGGTCTTGATCCGGCCGTCCTGCGGGCGGCGCTTCTCCACCACGTCCATGCGGCCGAGCAGCTTGATGCGGCTCGTCATCGCGGAGAGCACCCCCGGCGGCACCTGGTAGACGTTGTGCAGCACGCCGTCGATGCGAAAGCGCACGACGCCGAGGTCCCGCCGCGGCTCCATGTGGATGTCGCTCGCGCGCTGCTCGAACGCGTACTGCCAGAGCCAGTCGACGATGGTGACGATGTGCTGGTCGTTGGCGTCGAAGCTGCGGCCGCTGCGGCCGAGCTCCACCAGCTGCTCGAAGTTGTTCTGGACCGTGCCGCCGCCGTTCTTCTGCGCGCTCTTGATGGTGCGCGCAAGGTTGAAGAACTCGCCGAGGTAGCGCTGCAGCTCCAGGGGGTTGGCGAGGACCGTGCGCACGTCCTTGCGCAGGGTGTGCGCAAGCTCCGCCACCCACTCGGTCACGAACGGCTGCGCGGTCGCGATCACCACCTCGCCCGGGTTCACTTCCAGCGGAAGGATCCGGAAGCGGCTCGCGTAGGTGCCGGACATCACGTCGCCGATGCGCGAGAAGTCCACCCGCAGCGGATCGATGTGCCGGTACTCCATCCGCAGGCTCGCAGCAAGCCACTGGCACAGCGCCTCCAGGTCCAGCGCCGCATGCGGCGGGATCGCCGACTTCAGCTTGCGCTCCGCGATGAAGACCAGCGGATGGCGGTCCGCGGTGGAGAGGCTCGCGTCGCGCACCAGCGTTGCCGCTACCTCGGCAAGCACCAGGCCGTCGGCGACCAGCCCGGCCAGCAGGTCCGGCACCTGGAGGTTGCGGTCCTGCCGCCCGAGCGCGGGCCGGGTGGCCGGGCCGTTGTCCGGCGTGTCCGGTCGCGCGGCGGCTGCGATGGTTTCCATCGCCGCAAGTTAGCAGCCATCACCGACCGGCGCCCTGCGGGGCGGACGAACGGTCGGGGGATGCGGACCGGCCATGCGACCGCGCTAAGATCCGCCGATGGTCCAACCCGCCGTCATCGAGTGGGAGGCGGACGGCACGCCCTACGCGCCCCGCTTCGGCGACGTCTACCACTCCCGCGCCGGCGCCCTCGGGCAGGCCCGCCATGTGTTCCTGCAGGGCAACCGGCTGGCCGAGCGCTGGCAGGCGCCGCATCCGGCCGGCCGGCGCGGCTTCACCATCCTCGAGACCGGCTTCGGGCTCGGCAGCAATTTCCTGGCGACCTGGGACGCCTGGCGCGCGGCCGCAGCGCCGCCGGTGCCGCTGCGCTATGTCGGCATCGAGATGCATCCGCCGCCGCGGGCCGACTTCGAGCGGATGCATGCCGCATCCCCGCTGCGGCCGCTCGCCGACCAGCTTGCGGCCCGCTGGCCGGAGCCGGTTGCCGGGCTGCACCGCATCGAGCTCGACCAGGGCGCCGTGATCCTGATGCTGGTTTGCGCCGATGCCGACGCGGCCGTGGACCGGCTCGCGACCTTGCCCGAAGCGCAGGCGGTGGACGCGTTCTTCCTGGACGGCTTCGCACCGTCCCGAAATCCGGCACTGTGGTCGCCTGCGTTGCTGTCGCGACTCGGCCGCCTGGCCGCGCCGGATGCGACTGCCGCTACCTGGAGCAGCGCGCGCCGGGTGCGCGATGCGCTCGCCGGCGCGGGCTTCGTCGTGCAGCGGCTGCCCGGCTATGCCGGGAAGAGCGAGATGATCGTTGCCCGCTACCTGATCCCGCCGCTCTCAGCCGGCCAGCAGGCCGAGTGAGGCGCGAACCGCGCCGAGGTCGCGCCGGGCGACGCCGACCACGACCCGACCGATGACTGCCGCGACCGACGGCATGAGCACACCCAGCAGCGCCCAGTAAAGAACCGCGCCGAGCCCGATCTGTACAGCCAGCACCGCGACCACCGGCAGGTGCGGCTGCAGCAACGGGGTCGCGCCCCAGACGGCGACGGCCATCACAACCGCAGCGAGACCGGCCCTTCCCACGCTGGCACACTGACCCGACGCGGACAGGCCGGTGAGCCGGCGCACGAAGAGTGCATCGAGCGGCCACACTGCCACGGCGCTCGCCACCACCGCCGCGGTCACCGCCTCCAGGCCATGAGGAGCGGCAACTACCAGCAGGCCGGATGTCACCACCGCAACCACCACCGCCGACACCATGTCCCAGTGCGGCTTGCCCATACCGCGCACCACGGCCGCCTGCACGATCGCCATCGACGTCTGGACGCCCAGCAGCATCATGATCTGCACCACCGGGACGGCGTCGCTCCAGGCCGGCCCGAAGACCGACGGCACGAGCACCGGCGAGATTGCGGCGAGGCCGAGAAACAGCGGGCAGGCGAGCAGCCCGGTGATGCGCAGCGTCCCCGCGGTGAGCTGGCTCGCGCGCGACCGATCCTCCTGCGACCTGGCGATGCCGGCCTGCACCACCTGGTAGGCCGGAACCATCAGGATGTTGGTGATCTGGTCGTAGAGACGCTGGGCCAGCGCGAAGACACCTACCGCGTGCGGTCCCAGCGTGGAGGCCAGAACCAGCCGGGGAAGCTGGCTATTGAGGTAGCCCATTCCCCATGAGACCCAGGTGCTGGCGTTGAACGCAAGCAGATCCTGGGCGTCGGTCCGGCAGAACCGCAACCCCGGACGCCAGCCGCTCAGGACGATCAGGCAACAAGCGACGATCACGGCTCGCGTCAGCTCGATGCCGACGAGGCTCCAGATGCCTGCGCCGGAGAACGCCATGCCGATGCCCACAAGGTTGGAGACAGCCGAGGCGAAGGTCTCGGCACCGGCCAGTGCCTTGAAGCGCGAAGCTCTCAGCAGGGTTGCGGACGGGCCCACGGCGAGCGCCATGAGCGGCAGCGTCGCGGCCCGGAAAGGAAGGACGGTCGCCAGCAGCAGGCCACCGTCGAACCAGTGCGAGATCATGGCAGCCTGGTGCCAGATCAACGCGAGGACCAGCAGCGAGATCGTGAGCGAGGCGACGAAGGTCGCGTTGAAGTGGCCCCGCGATACCCGCTTCCGCTGCACCAGCGTGTCCAGCGGGGCGCCGTTGATGACCACCTCGAACAAGCCAACCACTAGCCAGCTGATCGCGAAGATCCCGTAGGCCTCTGGCCCAACCACACGGGCGATGTACCCCAGCGCGAGCAGGCTGAGCGCGAACTGGACGATCCTGCCGGCGATGCCCCAGGCCGCGCCGCTGAGTAGGTGACCGAATTGCGCCATGGACTTGAGATGGTGGCAGGGCCGGACGGCGGTGTCGATGAACGAATGCACATGCGCCCGTCTGCGCCTGACTGACGGTCTGACCCTCTCCGCGCGCTGCGGCGCCGGGACGGCGGCCGCCGGATAGCCCGTCCGAGACGGGCGTTCATTGGGCGAGGTGGCCTGGACCGGCCATTGCGGCGGGCAATGAGCGTGCCGGCGTGGGACTTCCGGCGTCAAGGATGCCCATGAACCAGGCTACCCGAGCACGCGGCCGCTGCTGCCGAGGATCGCGACGCACCTGCGGCACATGCTGCGGATGGGCTGCGGGAAAGCCTCCATCTGAAGTCGCGCCGCACTATTCCTATGCGGTGGCCACGAGGGAGGATTCGGGCCTCTTCGCCGAAGATGCCGAGGTGGGCAGCAGCGGCGCGGCGAAGGCGATCCAGTCGGTCGCCGACGCGACGACGCAGGCATGGGAGGAGTGGGAGAATGATCGACCCGTCGCACGCCCCGGAACTGGCGGCGGTCCTGTCGGAATTCCTGCAGCGGCCAGCAACGGCGACCCGGCGGACGGCGGACGGCGTCGCATCCGGGCCATGGTGCCGACGGGCAAGGCCGGGCGAAGGAGTCCGAAGACACTATCGCACTGGACGCATGAAGTCGCCGGAGGCTCGCTGACGCGGTGGAGCGGTGGAGCCTCAGGCCTCGCCGGTCGCGCAGCCCTCCTCGCTGAAGCGCAGGCGGTTGCCGAACGGATCCGTCACTTCCATCACGTCGGCGCCCCAGTCCGCGCGCTCGATGCCGGGGCGGCAGAAGGGATTGTTGCGCGCGATGACCTCGGCATGCAGGTTCAGCAGTCCGGTCATGCGCACGAACACGGTGGCGCCCGGGCAGCAGTCGCCGTGGTGGCCGGTGAGGTGCAGCACGCAGCCGGAGCGGCTCACCTGCATGTAGACCGGCCCGCGCGGGCCGACGCGGTGCTCCCAATCGATGCGAAAGCCGAGGAAGCCGGCGTAGAACGCCTTCGCCTGATCGACGTCGAAGATCCGCAGCAGCGGAATCGTCTGCACCGGCTCCACGGCACCTCCCGGGGAAACAGCCTCCTAAGCCTCCTATACCCGCTCGAAGACCGCGGCGATGCCCTGGCCACCGCCGATGCACATGGTCACCAGGGCCCGCCGCCCGCCGGTGCGATGCAGCTCGTGGATCGCCTTGGTGGTGATGAGGGCGCCGGTCGCCCCGACCGGATGGCCGATGGAGATGCCGCTGCCGTTCGGATTCACCTTCTCCGGATCCAGGTCGAGCTCCTTCGCGACCGCACAGGCCTGGGCGGCGAAGGCCTCGTTGGCCTCTACCAGGTCGAGGTCGCCGGTCCGCAGGCCCGCCTTCTTCAGCGCGGCGCGGGTGGCCGGCACCGGCCCGATGCCCATGTAGAGCGGCTCGACGCCGGCATGGCCGTAGCTGACCAGCCGCGCGAGCGGCTTCACGCCCTGTCGCGCGGCCTCGGCCGCTTCCATCAGCACCACCGCGGCGGCGCCGTCGTTGATGCCCGAGGCGTTGCCCGCGGTCACCGAGCCATCCTTCTGGAAGACCGCGCGGAGCCCCGCAAGGCTCTCCAGCGTCACGTCCTCGCGCACATGCTCGTCCGCCGCGAACTGAACCGTCTTGCGCTTCACCGTCACGTCCACCGGCACGATCTGCGAGGCAAAGCGGCCTTCGCGCCAGGCGCGGGCCGCCCGCTGGTGGCTCTGCAGCGCGAGCGCGTCCTGGTCCTCTCGGCCGATGCCGTAGCGAGCGGCCACGTTCTCCGCGGTGATGCCCATGTGCACGGCATCGAACGGGTCCGACAGTGCGCCGACCAGCATGTCGACCGCCTTCACGTCCCCCATGCGCGCCCCCCAGCGGTTGCTCGGCAGCGAATACGGCGCGCGGCTCATCGACTCCGCGCCGCCGCCGATGGCGACGTCGGTGTCCCCCAGCAGGATCGCCTGGGCCGCCGAGACGATCGCCTGCAGCCCGCTGCCGCACAGGCGGTTGACGTTCGCCGCGGCCACCTCCTTCGGCAGGCCGGCGCCCAGTGCGCCGACGCGCGAGAGGTACATGTCCCGCGGCTCGGTGTTGATCACATGGCCCACGAACACATGCCCGACGCTTGCCGGGTCCACCTTCGCGCGAACGAGCGACTCGCGGATCACGAGCGCCGCGAGATCGCACGGGGCGACGTCCTTCAGCGCGCCGCCGAAATCACCGACACCGGTGCGCACCGCACCCACCACGACCACTTCACGCTTGGACATTGGCTGCTCCCTTCTCCCGAATAGCCGCAGGATACCGCAAGGGCAGGTTGACCGTCCGGGCCCAGGCGCGGGCCGGCAGGCCGAAGCGCGCCTGCACCGCCGATGCGCGGGCCGCGAGCTCGCGCCGGGTCACCGCGAGCGGCGG
>JAEWEW010000188.1 GCA_023389175.1 Pseudomonadota bacterium
TACGAACGCAAGCTCGACGCGCTCTTTTCGCAACAGAAGTAGCGCGACGAACCGCAGCCCGAGGAGAATCACGAATGCCGACACCCCGTCGCAGCGCCGCCCCGAAGACCTTGCCCCAGCCCGCCCCGAAGGCGACACCGGAAGCCGCCGGTGCCGCACCCGGCTTCAAGCCGAAGAAGTCCGTCGCCCTGTCGGGCGTCACCGCCGGCAACACCGCCCTGTGCACCGTGGGCAAGACCGGCAACGACCTGCACTACCGCGGCTACGACATCCTGGACATCGCCGAGCGCACGGATTTCGAGGAGGTGGCCTACCTCCTGGTGCACGGCAAGCTGCCGAACCGGGCCGAGCTGGCCGGCTACCGCCACAAGCTGCGCGCGCTGCGCGGGCTGCCCGCAGCGGTCCGCGTGGCGCTCGAGGCGCTGCCCGCGGCCGCCCATCCGATGGACGTGATGCGCACCGGCGTCTCGGCCCTCGGCTGCCAGCTGCCGGAGGCACCGGACCACAACCCGGCCGGCGCTCGCGATATCGCCGACCGGCTGATGGCGAGCCTAGGCTCGATGCTGCTCTACTGGTACCACTACAGCCACAACGGCAACCGCATCGTGGTGGAGTCAGAAGAAGACTCGATCGCCGGCCACTTCCTGCACCTGCTGCACGGGCGGCGCCCCTCGGCGGAGTGGACCCGGGCGATGAACACCTCGCTCAATCTCTATGCCGAGCACGAGTTCAACGCCTCCACCTTCACCGCGCGGGTGATCGCCGGCACCGGATCGGACATGTACTCGGCGATCACCGGCGCGATCGGCGCGCTGCGGGGCCCGAAGCACGGTGGTGCGAACGAGGTGGCCTTCGAGATCCAGCAGCGCTATGCCGATCCGGACGAAGCCGAGGCCGACATCCGCCGCCGCGTCGAGAACAAGGAAGTCGTCATCGGCTTCGGCCACCCGGTGTACACCGTGAGCGACCCGCGCAACCGCGTCATCAAGGATGTCGCGAAGCGGCTCGCGCGCGCCGCCGACGACATGCAGATGTTCGCGATCGCCGAGCGCATCGAGACGGTGATGTGGGACGTCAAGAAGATGTTCCCCAACCTCGACTGGTTCTCGGCGGTGAGCTACCACGCCATGGGCGTGCCCACCGCCATGTTCACGCCGCTCTTCGTCATCGCGCGCACGTCCGGCTGGGCGGCGCACGTGCTGGAGCAGCGCGTGGACAACAAGATCATCCGCCCGAGCGCAAACTACGTCGGGCCGGAAGACCGCGAGTTCGTCCCGCTCAAGGACCGCAGATGAGCCAGAAGGATGCTCCTGCGGTGCCCGGGCTGCCCACCAGGTTCCAGTCCATCCCGGTCGCCGGCATCGGCAAGCCGGTCACCCAAGGAGTATCCGCCATGTCCTCCAGCTTCACCGGTTCGCGTCTGTTCGCCCGGTTCCCGGGTGCCACCATCCTCGGCAGCCTGGCCGTGCTCGCCCTCGCCGGCCTCGCTGCCCCGCAGTCGCTAGCCGAGCCGGCTGCCAAGCCCAAGCAGGCGCCTGCGAAGACCGCCTCCGCCAAGCCGACCGCGCCGAGGGCCGACGCCAAGGCCACCACCGTGAAGACGGCGGCCGCGCGCTCCTCCGCCCGAAAGGTGAAGGCGCAGGATCTCGCGCCGGCGCCGGCGCCGGACGTGGAGGTGGCGGCGGCGGACGAGCCGCAGCTTCAGGCCGCCCGCTCCATCCACATGGGCGACAGCGAATGCGAGTTCGACCAGAAGATCACGATCAAGCCGAGCCGCCACGCCGGCTATGTCGACCTGAGCTTCGCTCGCAAGACCTACGTCATGAAGCCCATGATCACCTCCACCGGCGCGCTGCGGCTGGAGGACGTCCAGAAGGAGGCGCTCCTCATCCAGATCGCCAACAAGACCATGGTCATGAACCAGAAGACCGGCCAGCGCCTGGTCGACAATTGCGTCCATGCCGCCCAGCGGACCGTGACCGCGGATTCGGGGCCGTCCCTGCTGAAGTGACGAGCCCACCGCCTGGCCTGCCGGGTGCGCAGGCCGCGAGCGGCAGCAAGCCCGCACCCGAAGAACGATGATCGCGGCGGGACCGGATACGGTCGACGCCGCGACGCATTTGTGAACGACGACACGAAGACGGGAGAATCCAGAGAATGTCCAGCCATGTTTCCAACGTGCGTCCTGAGCCGGACCAGGTGCTCGTCGACATCGTCGACTACGTCCTCAAGTACAAGGTCAAGGGCTCGCTCGCGTACGAGACGGCGCGCAACTGCCTGATCGACACCCTGGGCTGCGGCCTGGAGGCGCTGGAGTATCCGGCCTGCACCAAGCTGCTCGGCCCCATCGTCCACGGCACGGTGGTCCCCCACGGCGCCAGGGTGCCCGGCACCCAGTTCCAACTGGACCCGGTCCAGGCCGCCTTCAACATCGGCACGATGATCCGCTGGCTGGACTTCAATGACACCTGGCTCGCGGCCGAATGGGGACATCCGTCGGACAACCTCGGGGGCATCCTCGCCACCGCGGACTGGCTGAGCCGCAACGCGGTGGCCGCCGGCCGCAAGCCGCTCCTGATGCGCGACGTGCTGACCGCGATGATCAAGGCGCACGAGATCCAGGGCTGCATCGCGCTGGAGAACTCGTTCAACCGGGTCGGGCTGGACCACGTGGTGCTGGTCAAGGTGGCGTCGACCGCGGTGGTTGCCGGCATGCTGGGGCTCGATCGCGACGAGATCGTCAACGCCGTCTCGCTCGCCTGGGTGGACGGCCAGTCCCTGCGGACCTACCGCCATGCGCCCAACACCGGCTCGCGCAAGTCGTGGGCGGCCGGGGATGCCACTTCCCGCGCGGTGCGCCTCGCGCTCATCGCCAGGACGGGCGAGATGGGCTATCCCTCCGTGCTGACCGCGAAGACCTGGGGCTTCTACGACGTGCTCTTCAAGGGCCGGCCGTTCGAGTTCCAGCGCCCGTACGGCAGCTACGTGATGGAGAACGTGCTGTTCAAGATCTCCTTCCCGGCGGAGTTCCACTCGCAGACCGCGGTGGAGTGCGCGATGCAGATCCACGGGCAGATGACGAAGCTCGGCAAGACCAGCGAGGACGTCCGCCGCATCACCATCCGCACCCACGAGGCCTGCATCCGGATCATCGACAAGAAGGGGCCGCTGTCCAATCCGGCTGACCGGGACCACTGCATCCAGTACATGGTGGCGGTGCCGATCATCTTCGGCCGGCTGACCGCGGAGGACTACGAGGACGACGTGGCGGCGGATCCGCGCATCGACCGGCTGCGCGACAAGATCGTCTGCGTGGAGGACAAGCAGTTCACCGCCGACTATCACGACCCGAAGAAGCGCTCGATCGCCAACGCGCTCACCGTGGAGTTCACGGACGGCAGCAAGCTCGATGAAGTGGTGTGCGAGTACCCCATCGGCCACAAGCGCCGGCGCAAGGAAGGCATCCCGCTGCTCGAG
>JAEWEW010000200.1 GCA_023389175.1 Pseudomonadota bacterium
CACCCCACACGCCGTCGATCGAGCCGACCTTGAATCCCTGCTGGTCCAGCGCGCGCTGGATGGCGAGCACGGTGTCGCGGCCGAGGTCGCGCGGCGTCCACTGCCGCACCGGCGGCGCGGGCATTGCGCCGGCGGCGCCATCCGCGGTGACACCAAGCGCGGCGAGCGTCCGGGCATCGGCGCGCCCGGTCACCGGCAGGCCCTTGACGCGCTGGAACTCGCGCACCGCTGCGATCGTGCGTGGACCCCATACGCCATCGGCGGCGTCGACGTCGTAGCCGCCCTGCATGAGGGAATGCTGGAGGCGCCGGATCGTTGCGGCGGAGTGGCGGTCCGGGTCCCGCGCCCGCACGCGCGATGCGGGCCCGTCACCGGACGGTGGCGAGACCTGCGGCATCGGCTCGGGCTTGCCCGGCAGCGTCTGCGCGCCGACGTTGGCGCCGGCGAGCAACAGCCCCGCCGTCAACAGCCCGATGGTCGCGAGGCTGCGCCGGTCGCTGCTGCGGTGCGATCGCGCGCGATTCGAGGTCTTCAGGGAAATGCAACGACTGCCCAGCAGGTTCCGGCTCATGGTCACTCTCCAGACATCGGCCGGACGGGACGCCGTCCGGCAAGCGCCGGCAGCCGGGCAGTTTTCGTGCCTAAGGTCTCGGCCGAGGCGGAGTGACTCCACTGGCCCGAGGCGGGCTCACTCCACCTGGATGCCCGCCGCCTCGATCACCGCTTCCCAACGGCGGGTCTCGTCGCGGTTGCGCGCCTGCGCTTCCTGCGGCGTACCGCCGAGCGGCGTGAGGCCCTGCTGGTTCCAGCGGCTGGCGAGCTCCGGCGACTTCAGGACCTTGTTGATGTCGGCATTGAGCTTCGCCACGATCTCGTCGGGAACCTTGCTGCCGGTCGCGATGGTGTACCACGGCTCGGCCGCGTAGCCCGGCACGCCGGTTTCCGCGACCGTGGGCAGGTCCGGATACGACGGCGAGCGCTGTCGCGAGGTGACCGCAAGCGGTCGCACCTTCCCGGACTGGATGGCGGCACGAGCGGTGATGGCGGTCTCGAAGTTGACGTCCACATGCCCGCCGAGCAGCGCGATCTGGGCGGGCGCGCCGCCCTTGAAGGGCACGCCCAGCAGGTCGACCTTCGCCATGTGCTTGTAGAGCTCGGCCGCCATATGGGTGGCCGATCCACTGCCGGCCGAGGCATAGGTGAGCTTGCCGGGCTGCGACTTCGCCATGGCCAGCAGCTCCTGCGCCGACTTCACCGGAAGCGACTCGCGAACCATCAGCACGTTGAAGCTCTCGGCCACCAGCACCACGGTGCGAAGATCCTTGGGCGGGTCGTAGCGGAGCTTGCGGTACATCCGGTAGGCACCATGGTGCGAGATCGTGCCGAGCATCAGCGTGTGCCCGTCCGGCGGCGCGTTCGCCACCTGCTCGGCACCGATGTGACCGCCGCCGCCCGGCCGGTTGTCCACCACGACCGGTTGCCGGTAGATCTGGCCGAGGCCGGCCGCGATGTCGCGCGCCATCGTGTCCGCCGATCCGCCCGCGGAGTAAGGCACCACGATGCGGATCGGCTGGCGCGGGAACTCCGCGGCCGTTTGCGCCTGCGCGAGCGAACCCGCCGCCGCGACGACGAGCGAGGCAGCGACGAGATGCCGGATGCGGTTGCCCTTCATTCTGTCTCCTCCTGTTTGGGTCGCGACCAGTATAGGAGCGCCGCGGGCCGGCCGACATACCGTTTCGCTTCAGTGCCTGAAGGCCTCGCTTATGGCTCGCGTCCCAGGCCTGCGCCCGGCACGCCGGTCGTCCTGCTCGCCGGGCCCGCCGTCAGCTCGCCAGTCCGACCGTCATGCCGCCGCAGACGTAGACCACCTGGCCGGTCACGAAACCGGCGCGGTCGTCCAGGAGGAACGAGGCGGCGTGCGCGATGTCCGCCGGCGTGCCCAGCCGCCTGACCGGCACGCCCTCGATGATCGCCCTGGTCCGCGGGCTGTCGGGCGGATTGGCGCTATGGAAGAGCTCCGTGCCGATGGGGCCGGGACCGATCGCATTCACGGTGATGCCGTCCGCGGCCAGCTCCAGGGCCCAGGTCCTGGTCATGCCGATGAGGCCGGCCTTCGTGGCCGAGTAGACGGTGCGCAGCTCCTTGCCGAGCGCCGCCCGGCTCGCGATGCCCACGATGCGACCGAAGCGCGCCGCCTTCATCGCCGGCAGCAGCGCCTGGGCGCACTGGATGGCGCAGCGCAGGTTGAGCGACACCACCGCCTCCAGGTCCTCGACGGTCACGTCCTGCAGCGCACCGGGGCGGACGACGCCCGCATTGTTCACCAGCCGCGTCGGCGCATGCCGCGCGACCACCTCGGCGAGCGCGTCGCGGGTGGCCGCGGCATCCGACAGGTCGACCTCGATGCAGGTCTCGCGCGGCAGCAACGTGGCGGGAGGATCGCGGTCGAGGTTGACCACGGCGTAGCCTTCGTCGACCAGTCGCGTGGCGATGCCGCGGCCGATCCCCCGGCTCGCGCCGGTCACGAGCACGGTTCGGTCAGCCACCTGCCCCCTCCTCCAGCGGAATGTCCATGGAATGCAGGAAACGCGACACGCAGACGTAGAAGCTTGCGGTGAGCGTGAGCTCGGTGACCTCGGCCTCGCTGAAGCCCTGCTGCCGCAGGCCCGCGATGCAACCGGCCGAGGCGCCCGGGCCGCGGGTCACCTCGTCGGCAAGGCGCAGTACCGACTTCTCGCGATCGTCGAACCGCGGGGACGCCGCCCATCCGTCATCCAGCGCATCGATCTGGTCCTGGGTCACGCCGGCCGCGAGCGCCATCGGCACGTGATGCACCCATTCATAACGGGTAGCGGAGACCTGCGAGCCGCGCAGGATCAGCAACTCGCGGATGCGACGATCGGAGCGGGCCTGCAATCGCAGCGGCCAGGCGAAGTCCAGCCACGCGCGCAGCATCTCGGGCGAGTGCGCGAGCACCCGGTAGAGGTTCGGAACCCGCCAGCCGCGGGCCCGGACCTCGTCGAACATCCGGGCGACCGCCGGGTCTGCCGCCTCGAGCGGCAGCATCGGCAGGCGCGGGCCCGGGTCGCCCGGGTCGCTCGGCGCGCTCAATCGATCTTCGCCCCGGAGGCCTTCACGATCGGCGCCCACCGCTTCACCTCGTCCTGGATCATCGAAGCCATCTTCTCCGGCGTGGTGTTGCCGACGATGCCGTAGCCGAGATCGCTCAGGCGCTGGGTGAACGCGGGCGCCTGGGCTGCCTGGCGGCCGGCGGCGTTCAGCTTCGCGACGGCGGCCTGCGGCGTCCCGGCCGGCACGACCAGCCCGAACCACACGGTGGACTCGTAACCGGGCACGCCGGCTTCGGCCATGGTCGGCAGGTCGGCCAGCGCGGAATCGCGCTTGGGACCGGTGGTGGCGAGCCCGCGCAGCTTGCCGCTGCGCACATGCGGCACCGAGGACGGAATGTTGTCGAACATCATGTCGACATGGCCGCCGAGCAGGTCGGTGACTGCCGGTCCGCTGCCCTTGTACGGAATGTGCGTGATGTCGAGCCCCATCTTCTGCTTGAACATCTCGCAGGACATGTGGATGGTGGAGCCGCTCCCGCTGGAGGCGCAGGTGAGCTTGCCGGGCCGGGACTTGGCGAGCGCAGCCAGCTCCTGCACCGAGCTCGCCTTGACCGACGGATTCACCACCAGGACGTTCGCCACCGACGCGAGCACGATCACCGGCGCGAGGTCCTTGTTCGGATCATAGGAGAGCTTGGAGAAGAGCACCGGGTTGATGCCGTGCAGGCTGCTCGCCGACATCAGCATGGTGTATCCGTCCGGCGCGGCACGGGCGACCAGCTCCGCGCCGAGGTTGGCGCCGGCGCCCGGGTGGTTTTCCACAACCACCGTCTGCCCGAGCGCCCTGGTCATCTCGGCGGCCGCCGCGCGGGCGATGATGTCGGTGGCACCGCCCGTGGCATAGGGCACCACCAGTCGCAGAGGCTTGGAGGGGAATTCCTGGGCCACTGCCTCGGGCGGCAGCGAGACCAGGCCGACGGCGGCGGCAACGCCGGCGAGCAGGGCCAGTGTCTTCATGCGTGTCTCCTTGAAGGCGCGGCGGCGAGGCGTCCATGCGCCCGGCCGGGACGTCGATCCTACGGCATCCGCTTGCGCAGCGCCATGCCGGGCAGCATGCCGATCGAGCAGAACAGCCAGAACACCCAGCCGGAGAATGCGCCGGCCATGATCCCGGACAGCAGCGTACCGACGGTGCAGCCCAGCGCAACCATCGCGCCCCAGCCCATGAGGATGCCGCCCGCGAGGTTGCGGGCGATGGCCCCTGCCGTCGGCCGGGTCGGCCGGAAATCGCCGGCCGCGAGCGCCGCGGCGAAAGCGGCCAGCACCAACCCGGCCACGAAGACGCCGTTCTCCGAGAGGATGGCATCCTTGATCACGGTGGCGCAGCCGGAGAAGCCGTCGAGCCCCTCGAGCCGCGCCGGCAGCAGCGACGCCGCGTTGGCCATCGTGCGCGAGAGGCTGCCGAGCTCGGCGGTCACGCCGAGCGGCCCGACGCGGAAGTAGGCGATGGCACCCAGCATCCCGATCAGACAGCCGCCTACGTAGGTGGGCCAGCGGCGCCGCAATACGGCCTCAGCCAATGTCGGCGCGGGCGCCTCCGTTGGCTGGGGACGCGAATGGCGCGCGAGCAGCCAGGCAACCAACGCCAGCGCCGCGAGCTGGAGCAACAGCGACCCGCCGTATCCCGCGAAGGCCGGGAGCCACACCACGGGCGCCGCCTGCACGGCCTGCAGGTAGAGCGGGTTCCAGGTCAGGAACCCGAGAGCGAAGCCGACCAGCGCCCCGAGCAGCGCGAACGGTGAGGCAGTGGCCCCCTCGCCCAGCCGGTAGAGGTGGGCGCTGATGCAGGAACCGGACAGGGCCATGCCGGCGCCGAAGGCGGCGGCGCCGGCGGCGAGCACCCAGCTCACCGGACCGATGTGCGCGTCGGGCGGAAGCCGGCCGATGCCCGGATCCGGAAGAAAGGCGCCGAACACCGCGTGGTAGCCCAGCGTGCCGACGGCGAGCGCCGTCACCAGCCCGAGCAGCCCCCGGGCGTCACGGCGTTCGACGAAATCCCGGCTGATGCAGAAGAAGCAGAACCGCGAGCGCTGCAGCAGCAGTCCGAACAGGGCGCCGAGCACCAGCGAGATCGCGAGGGGGCTGCCGCCCGCCCCGCTTCCGGCGAGATGGAAGGCCCAGAGGATGATGCCGGTCGCCACCATCCCGGCGAGTGCCCGTGCGGCCCGCGGCGACAGCGCCATGGCGGCGCCCTGCCCGGCTGCCGCCGTCAGGGTCGCGGCACCGGCCCCCTGGACCGGTGCCGCGGAGAGGGGCTCGCGCAGGCTACTTTCCACCCCAGACGGTACCGGCGTTGTTGACCACCGGCACGCCGACGCTGTTGCCGTACTCGGTCCAGGACCCGTCGTAGTTGCGGACGTCGTAGCCGAGGATCTTCTTCAGCGCGAACCAGGTGTGCGAGGAGCGTTCGCCGATCCGGCAGTAGGTGATCACCGGCTTGCTGCCGTCGATGCCGACCGCGGCGTACACCTTGCGCAGTTCGTCCTTCGACTTGAACGTGCCGTCGGCGGCCACCGCCTGGCCCCAGGGCACGTTCACCGCGCCGGGTATGTGGCCGGCCCGCACCGCCAGCTCCTGCACGCCCTGCGGCGCGAAGATCTTGCCGTTGTATTCGTCAGGCGAACGGATGTCGACGAGCTTCGCGTCGCTGCGCCGCTCGGCGGCGGCGAGCACGTCGGCCAGGCGCGCCCGCAGCGCCGTGTTGGCCGCCTTCACGGTGACGTCGCCCGGCGCGTGGGCACGCGCGCGTACGTCGAGCGGCCGCTTCTCGGCCTCCCACTTGGCACGTCCCCCGTCGAGCAGCTTCACGTTCTCGATGCCGTAGATGTCGAAGATCCACGCCCCCCAGGCGGCGAACCAGTTGTTGG
>JAEWEW010000269.1 GCA_023389175.1 Pseudomonadota bacterium
CCCGGCCGCTCACGGTCGGGCTGCAGGTCTTCTCGTCAACCGACCAGGGCGTGGACTGGTCCATCATCACCGCCGCCACGCTCATGACCTCGGCGCCGCTGCTGGTGGGCTTCCTGCTCTTCCAGCGGCAGTTCGTGCAGTCGTTCATGCGTGCCGGCATAAAATGACCGGCCCATGAAGCTCGTGACCTGGAACATCCAGTGGTGCCGCGGCTGCGACGGCCGCGTCGATCCCGCGCGGATCGTGGCCCATGCGCGCGCGCTCGGCGACTTCGACGTGCTGTGCCTGCAGGAGGTCGCGTCGAATTTCGCGACATTGCCCGGCAGCGCCGGAGAAGACCAGTTCGCGGTGCTTGCCCGACTCCTGCCCGGGTTCGAGCCGGTGGCCGGAATCGCGGTGGACATGCCGGACGGCGCCGGAGGGCGGCGCCGGTTCGGCAACCTGATCCTGTCGCGCCTGCCGGTGCTGCGCGTGCTGCGACACCAGTTGCCGTGGCCGGCGGTGCGATCCAGGAAGGAAGGCATGCCCCGGATGCTGCTGGAGGCGGTGGTCCAGGCGCCGTTCGGCGAGATACGGGTCATGACCACGCATCTGGAGTACTACTCCGGCGCCCAGCGAGTCGCCCAGGTGGCGGCCATCCGGAATGCTCACGAGGCCTCCGGCCGTCGCGCAGCGCATGACAGCGCCGCGGGCCGGGGCACGCAGCCGGCCGCCCCTAACGGCCCCTTCCAGTGGCTGCCGCATCCGGCCTCCGCGGTTCTGACCGCGGATTTCAACTTCCGTCCGGAGGACCCGCTCCATGCGCGGCTGCAGGCGGGTTTCGATTCCGCCATCCCCGCGTTCCGCGATGCCTGGGAGCTCGCCCACCCTGGGGTGCCTCATCAGGACACGTTGGGCGTACATGACCGCGCGCAGTGGCCTTCCGCCTACGCAAGCGACTTCATCTTCGTGACCGAGGACCTGGCCCCGCGCGTTCGCGATGTCGTGGTCGATGGCAAGACGCAGGCGTCGGATCACCAGCCCGTGCTGATCGAGCTTGCCTAGCGGCCCGAGCCGATGCGAGCAGGCCGCATCCTGCTGGTGCGCGGCAACAGATGTTGCGAATTCCCACGGATTGCGGACTTTTTCTGACATCTGCGCATGGCTGTCCGGATAATGGCCTTTTCCTGGCTATCCCAAGACTTTGACGACATGATGGCGATCGGACGGATCGACCTCCACCGCAAGCGGATCACGACAGCCCTTGCGGTGACGATCGCGCTGCTTGCGATCGCCCACCTTGCTTTCCAATACGTTCGACATCACCTCGGCATTCCATATCTGTATGGACTGGTGCATCAGTTCGACATGGGGGTCGAGGCCAACCTGCCGACCTATGTCTCCTCCATGCAGCTGCTGCTCGTCGCGGTCCTGCTCCTGCTGGTCGGCCTGGTCCGTCGCCAGGAGGGTGACCGTTATGCGCCTCACTGGCTCTGGCTTGCGCTGATCTTCCTGCTGCTCTCGATGGACGAGATGTCCGAGATCCACGAGATGACCATCCGGCCCATTCGCGAGCTGGCTCCCGGCCTCGTCACCGGACTCTTCTACTGGGCCTGGGTGGTCCCGGCGCTGGTGCTGGTCGCGCTCGTCTCGGCCTGCTATGCGCGGTTCGTGTTCGGCTACCTGCCGCCCTATCTGCGGCGCGCGGCGCTGCTCGGCGCGGCGGTGTTCGTCGGCGGGGCGGTCGGCGTCGAGATGCCGGAGGCCGCTTTCGTGGAAGTGCACGGCCTCGAGAACTACACCTACGCGGTATTCGTGGTGGTCGAGGAAGTGATGGAGATGGCCGGCGTCCTGATCTTCCTGTCCGGACTGCTTCGCTATGTTGCCAGCGAGATGGGCGAATTCACCGTGCGGGTGGTGCCCCCGGCAGCGACTTCGACCGGGCCGGCCCCGGCGAGCACGACACTGGTGCCACCCGAGACGGCCGGTGCCGCCTCGCGCGCTGCCGCGGCGACCTCGTTCCCGAACAGCCAGCGACCGGCGGTCTAGCCCTTTCCGGCCGGCGGTCAGCGGCCGGCCTCCACGGCGTAGCGGGCGAGCGCATCGCGGTCGATGCAGATGCCGAGCCCCGGTCCGGTCGGAATCGCGATCCGCCCGTCGCGCGGCTCGAGCGGCGTCGTCAGCACCGCCTGGCGGATCGGATGCTCGGTGCAGTCGAACTCCAGCATCGGCTCCACCGGGAACAGGCCGGGCGGCACGTGCGGCACGATCGCGAGCAACTGGAGCGAGGCGGCAATGGTGACGCCGGTGCCCCAGACATGCGGGTTGCAGCGGATGCCGAAGGCGCTCGCCATGTCGAAGATCTTGCGGCATTCCGAAATGCCGCCCGCAGCCGCCACATCCGGCTGGAGTATGTCGACGGCGCGCCGCACCAGCATGTCGCGGAAGCCGAACCGGCTGAAGGCAGCCTCGCCGCCGGCGATCGGAATCGGGAGGGCGCGCTTGACCGCGACATAGCCGTCGATGTCTTCCGGCACCACCGGTTCCTCGATCCAGCCGATATCGAGTGCCTCGACGGCGCGGCCGTAGCGGATCGTATCGGCGACATCCCAGGCATGGTTGGCATCGACCATCAGCCGCACGTCAGGACCGATCGCCTCGCGCACCTCATGGGTCATGCGCACGTCGTGATCCACGCCGAAGCCGGTCTTGAGCTTCACCGCCCGAAAGCCGCGCTCCACGTACCCGACGGCTTCCTCGCAGAGATAGCGCGCATGGTCGTCGCCGCGGCGGCGGTAGAGACCGGTGGCGTAGGCTGCCACCTCGGTGCGCAGCGGTCCGCCCAGCAGGGCATGGATCGGCGCCTGGAAATGGTGGCCGCGGATGTCCCAGAGGGCGATGTCGATCGCGCTGATCGCCTCCAGCACCACCCCGCGCTGCCCATGGTCGCGCAGCGCGTTGTAGAGATCCTGCCAGAGGGCATCCACCGCGATGGCGTCGCGACCGAGCAGCAGCGGCCGCAGGTGCGCGACGACGCTCGCGGTGATGCGCGCCGGCCCGAAGGCCTCGCCCCAGCCGACGATGCCCGACTCGGTGGTGATCTCCACCAGCATGGCGGAGCGGCGGACATACCATGCCTGGGAGTAGGCGAACGCGCCGTCGATCGGTGCCTCGAGGACATGCACTGCCACCTCGCGGATGCGTGTGCCGCTGCCCGCGTCGTGACCCGCTTCCGGGCCGGTCTCGCCGTTCATCGTCGGTTCCTTGGCTCGCGATCGTTAGAATGGCGAACGGTAGCACGGGCCCAGGGGCATGCAGATCGATTCGAACGGCGTTCGCAGGCGACGTATCTCGGTCGCCCCGATGATGGAATGGACGGACCGCCATTGCCGCACCTTCCATCGGGTGCTGTCGCGTCGTGCCTGGCTCTACACCGAGATGGTGACGGCGCAGGCCATCCTTCACGGCGACCGCTCGAGGCTGCTCGGCCGTGGCGAGGAGGGCGATCGCGTGGTGCTCCAGCTCGGCGGCAACGATCCGGCGGCGCTCGGGCGGTGCGCAGCGATCGGTGCCGAATGGGGCTACCAGGAAATCAACCTCAACTGCGGCTGCCCGAGCGACCGGGTGCAGGACGGCGCCTTCGGCGCCTGCTTGATGGCCGAGCCCCGGACGGTCGCCGCCGCCGTGCGCGCGATGCGGGACGCGGTGGCATTGCCGGTCACCGTGAAGCACCGCATCGGCATCGACCGGATCGATTCGTACGAGTTCGTCCGCGACTTCGTCGGCACGGTCGCGGATGCCGGTTGCCGGCACTTCATCGTCCATGCCCGCAACGCCTGGCTCGACGGCCTCAGTCCGCGCGAGAACCGCGAGATTCCGCCGTTGCGCTACGAGGTGGTCCATCGGCTTGCCGCGGACTTTCCCGACTGCGAGTTCGAGCTGAACGGGGGCCTGCGCTCGCTCGCGCACGCGCTCGAGGTCTCGCGCGGGCTCGCCGGCGCGATGTTCGGTCGGGTCGCCTACCATCAGCCCTGGATGCTGGCCGGGGTGGATGCCGTCGATCCCGGGTGCCGCACGACGCAGGTCGATCGCCCGGCGGTGGTGGAGGCGATGGTGGGCTACCTGCTCAGGCACCGCGGCGAAGGGAACCAGCGGGTCGAGGTCAGGCATGTCGCGCGTCACATGCTGGGCCTGTACCATGGGGAGCCTGGCGCGCGTACCTGGCGCCGGATGTTGAGCGACAGCGTCGCGTTGCGCGACGACGATCCGTCGCTCGTGCTGCGTGCGAGGGATCGCGTCGAAGCCGCGTCCCGCTCGCTCCAGACCGCCTGAACGCGGCCAGACGCGGGCCGGCATCGCCGGCCGTCTCCCGGCTTCAATGCATCGCGTAGGCATGAATCTTGCGCGTCCGGCCCCTTTCCACGGAGACTTCGATCGATGTGCGGCATCAGCGGTGAGGCACGATTCGACGGGACGCTCGCGGACGCCGAAGCGGTCGTGCGCATGAGCGCCACCATGACCGACCGGGGACCGGACGGCAGCGGGCTGGTGGGTCGCGGCCGGGTCGTCATGGCGCACCGCCGCCTGCGGATCATCGACCTCTCCGAGAAGGCGCAGCAGCCGATGGCCGATCCCGAGCTCGGCATCACGCTGGTCTTCAACGGCTGCATCTACAACTATCCGGCCTTGCGCGAGGAGTTGTCCGCGCTCGGCTACCGATTCTTCTCCAACGGCGACACCGAGGTGGTGCTCAAGGCCTGGCATGCCTGGGGCGAACGCTGCGTGGACCGGTTCCACGGCATGTTCGCCTTCGCCCTCTTCGAACGCGACAGCGGGCGGCTGGTTCTCGCGCGGGATCGCTTCGGCATCAAGCCGCTCTATCTGCACCACACCGCCGGCCGGCTGCGCTTCGCCTCCACGCTGCCGGCGCTGCTCGCGGCCGGGGACGTCGACACGTCCATCGACACGGTGGCGCTGCATCACTACCTGAGCTTCCACGCCGTGGTGCCGGCGCCGCGCACCATCCTGAACGGCGTGCGCAAGCTGCCGCCGGCCACGCTGCGGATCATCGAGCCGGACGGCAGCCACCATGACCGACTCTACTGGAATCCGCCGTTCGGCCGCGCCGCCGAGGATGCCGGCCGCACCGCGGACGATTGGCGCGACGCGGTTCTCGAGGCGTTGCGCGTCGCGGTCGATCGCCGCATGGTCTCGGATGTGCCGGTCGGCGTGCTGCTCTCCGGTGGCGTCGATTCCAGCCTGGTGGTCGGGCTGCTGGCCGAAGCCGGGCAGTCGGGGCTGAAGACCTTCTCGGTTGGTTTCGAGGAGGCCTATGGCGAGAAGGGCGACGAGTTCACCTACTCGGACCTCATCGCGCGTCGCTATGCCACCGATCATCACCGGATCTTCGTGCCGTCCGCCCGGCTGATGGAGTCGCTTCCCGGAACGATCGCCGCGATGTCGGAGCCGATGGTGTCCTACGACAACGTCGGTTTCTACCTGCTGAGCCAGGAAGTCTCCCGGCATGTGAAGGTGGTGCAGTCCGGGCAGGGCGCGGACGAGGTCTTCGCCGGCTACCACTGGTATCCGCCGCTGCTGCATGCCGCAGACCCGGCGGCCGAGTATGCCCGGGTCTTCATCGACCGCGACCATGAGACGCTGCTCGCGCACCTCAATCCGCAGTGGCGCTGCGCGAACGATCCGAGCCGTGCCTTCGTCGCGGAGCATTTCGCCCGTCCTGGCGCGGACACCGGCGTCGACCGGGCGCTGCGACTCGATTCCACCGTGATGCTGGTGGAGGATCCGGTCAAGCGCGTCGACAACATGACGATGGCCTGGGGACTGGAGGCGCGCGTGCCGTTCCTGGACCACGAGCTGGTCGAGCTCGCCGCACGGATCCCGCCGGAGCTCAAGCTTGCCCAGGGCGGCAAGGGCGTGCTGAAGGAGGCCGCCCGGCTGGTGATCCCGCCCGAGGTGATCGACCGGCCGAAAGGCTACTTCCCGGTGCCGCAGCTCAAGTACATCTCGGGTCCCTACCTGGAAATGGTCCGGGACGCGCTCGGCTCCAGGCCGGCCCGCGAGCGCGACCTGTTCGCCCGCGGCTACCTGGAACAGCTGTTCGCGGCGCCGGAGAAGCACATCACGCCATTGCGCGGCTCCGAGCTCTGGCAGGTGGCGCTGCTGGAGCTCTGGCTGCAGGGCCATGGCATCTAGGATGGGGGGCAAGGCGGCGGATCATCCGCAGGCGCACAGGCGGCAGGCGACCGGCGCGCCCGGCAGCAAGCTCGGTCTGCGGCTGCGGCGCATGCGCCAGCAGGGCTGGAAGAAGCCGGTCGAGCTGGAGCGCGCCGAACCGCTCGAGCGCGACGTTGCTCTCGATTGCGGCTGGGGCCGGCTGCTCTTCGCCCAGACCTTCGAGAGCCCCGGATCGCTGATCGATGCGCTCGGCGCGGAGGGGCCGCATCGGCGGGACATCGCCTTTTACGTGCGCGAGCCGCATGTGCTGCTCGCCCATGCGCCGCAGGAAGTCTTCCTCGACCCTTCGCACACCTATCGGCTCAACCTGCCCACCTACCGGTCCAGGCATCGCAGCGCGCGAGGCTTCCTGATCCGGCGGCTCACTTCGCCGGCGGACTGCGTCGCGATCAACCGCATCTATGCCCAGCGCGGCATGGTGCAGGTGGATCCGGATTTCCTCTGGACCGTGCGCGACAACCGCGTGCTGAGCTACTGGCTCGCGGAGGACGAGGTGAGCGGCGAGGTGATCGGCACGGTGACCGGCGTGGACCATGTCCGGGCGTTCGGCGACCCGGAGGGTGGCTCGTCACTGTGGTGCCTTGCGGTGGATCCGCAGGCACGCTTTCCCGGCGTCGGCGAGGAGCTGGTGCGTCGCCTCGCGGAGCACTTCAAGGCGCGGGGCGCGGCCTTCATGGACCTCTCGGTGCTGCACGACAACGTGCATGCGATCGCGCTCTACGAGAAGCTCGGCTTCATCCGGCTGCCGCTCTTCTCCGTCAAACGCAAGAACCCCATCAACGAGCGGTTCTTCGCGACGCCACCGGAGGACTACGGCGACCTCAACCCGTATGCGCGCATCATCATCGACGAGGCGCGCCGCCGCGGCATCGGCGTCGAAGTGACCGATGCCGCCGGGGGCTTCTTCCGGCTGTCGCACGGCGGACGATCCATCCATTGCCGCGAGAGCCTCTCCGAGCTCACCTCGGGCGTCGCGGTCTCGATCTGCGACGACAAGGCGGTGACCCGGCGCCTCGTCCAACGGGCCGGCGTCGTGGTGCCGGACCAGATGGACAGCGCAAGCGGCGACGAGGCCATCGCCGCATTCCTGCGCGAGCACGGCAGCGTCGTCGTGAAGCCGGCCCGTGGCGAGCAGGGGCGGGGAGTCTCCGTGGGCCTGGTCACGCTGCAGGAGATCAAGGCGGCCATCGAGGCTGCTCGCTCCGTGTCGGACCGGGTGCTGCTGGAGGCCTGCTTCACCGGTGAGGATCTGCGCCTGGTGGTGATCGACTTCAAGCTCGCCGCGGCGGCGATCCGCCGGCCGCCGCGGGTGGTCGGCGACGGCGAGCATGACCTGCGCACCCTGATCGAGCGCCAGTCGCGCCGGCGCGAGGCGGCCACGCAGGGCGAGAGCCGCATCCCCATCGACGACGAGATGCACCGCTGCCTGGCCGCGGCCGGCCTCGCCCTCGATACCGTGCTCGAGCCCGGCCGCGAGGGGGTGGTGCGCAAGGCCGCCAACCTGCACACCGGCGGATCGATCCATGACGTGACCGCGCAGGTGCATCCGGAGCTGGTGACCGCGGCATGCAAGGTGGCGCGCGCAATCGACATCCCGGTGGTCGGCGTCGACTTCATGATCAAGGCGCCGGAGATCCCGGAGTACGTCTTCATCGAGGCGAACGAGCGGCCCGGACTCGCCAACCACGAGCCGCAGCCGGTGGCCGAGCGATTCGTCGACCTGCTGTTCCCGCAGTCGCTGCCGCCGGGTTTGCGGACGGTAGAATGAGCCGATGCGCCTGCGAATCGACGTCGAGTACCTGGTCGAGCAACTCCAGAAGCTCCTTGCCATCCCGAGCCCGAGCGGCTACACCGATTCAGTCGTCCGCTACTGCACCGAGGAGCTCCAGCGCCTCGGCCTGCGCCCGCAGCTGACGCGTCGCGGCGCCATCCGGGCGATCCGTCCCGGGGGGGAGTCGACCGGCGCGCGCGCGGTGGTCTCGCACCTGGATACGCTCGGCGCGCAGGTCAAGCGGGTGAAGGAGAACGGCCGGCTCGAGCTGGTGTCGATCGGCCACTGGTCCGCCCGCTTCGCCGAGGGCGCGCGGGTGACGCTCTTCTCGGAGAAGGGTTCCTACCGCGGCAGCATCCTGCCGCTCAAGGCCTCGGGGCACACATTCAACGAGGCGGTCGACACGCAGCCGGTCGGTTGGGAGTACGTGGAGCTGCGAGTGGACGCGATGACCCGGTCGGCGGCGGACACGCTTGCGCTGGGCATAGACATCGGCGACATCGTCGCGGTCGACCCGCAGCCGGAGTTCCTGCCGAACGGCTTCATCGTCTCCCGCCACCTGGACAACAAGGCCGGCGTCGCGTCCATGCTCGCCGCCATCCAGGCGATGCAGCGCGAAGGCGCCGAGACACCGGTCGACACGCACTGGCTCTTCACCATCAACGAGGAGGTCGGCGTCGGCGCGTCCTCTGTCCTGACCCTGGACGTCGCCTCGCTGGTCGCGGTGGACAACGGCACCACCGCGCCGGGACAGAACTCCTCGGAGTTCGGCGTCACCATCGCGATGGCGGACCAGACCGGGCCGTTCGACTACCACCTGACCCAGAAGCTGGTGAAGCTCTGCCGGGAGTACGACATCCGCTTCCAGAAGGATGTGTTCCGCTACTACCGTTCCGACTCGGCTTCGGCGGTCGAGGCGGGCAGCGACGTGCGCACCGCGCTGGTCACCTTCGGCGTGGACGCCTCGCACGGCTGGGAGCGCATCAACGTGCATGCGCTGCGCTCGCTCGCCGAGCTGCTCTGCGTCTATTCCACCAGCCCGGTGGCGATCCGGCGCGATGCCGAGGAGATGACCGGGCTGAAGGGATTCACCCGACAGCCGATGCGCGAGGCAGAGCAGGCCGAGGTGCCCGGCATGCCGAATGCGGAGTCGTCGTCGGCAGACGCCGACGACAGCCGATCACGCGGCAAGGCCTGAGGCATTGCCGGGGGCAGGGATGCGCCGCGCCGCGCGGATGTAGGCGACGATGGTCGCGAAGGCTGCCGCCGAAAGCGCCGCCTCGAACCAGCCGAGCGTGGCGGAGAGTCCGCCATCGCTCATGCCGCGAACCACGCCTTCGCACAGGTAGAAAAGAATCAGCATCGACCACCACTGGAACGTCCGGACGTGGCCGTGGCGAAGCAGCGGCAGGGCGAGCACGAGCGGCAGCACCTTGAGCGCCAGCATGGATCCGCCCGGCCGCAGCGGCGCAAGCAGCGTCTCCCAGGCTGCGCCGAGCACGGCGATTGCCACCGCGAGCCCAAAGGCGGTGCGGCGCAGTCGCCGCAGCGCGGTCGTCCTGCCCACGCCCGCTGCTGCGCCGGCGTTCGTGGCATCCGGTTGCCGCCGCTTGACCATCATGGGCGAACGGTACCATAGCCGGCTCTCGCCGGATGCGCATCGATGAAGCTGCCTTCGTTGCCTCGATCGTTTCACCCAGCCGCGCCGCACCGGCATCCGGCCATCCATCGCGCCTGGCTCGTCCTGCGCTCCCTGCTGCGCGAGGTCGTCGGCCTCCAGTTCCTCGAGTCGGCGGCAAGCCTCGCGTTCCTGTCGCTGGTGGCGATCGTGCCGATCGTCTCGGTGGGGCTGCTGGTGCTCGCCTCGGTGCCGGCCTTCGCCGAGATGCGCGACCAGTTGCAGGTCTTCCTGGCGGAGAACCTGCTGCTGCCGCAGGTGGCGAACACGGTGATCGAGTACGTGAACCAGTTCGCCGACGCCGCCGGGCGGCTGTCGCTGGTCGGCACGGTGCTGTTCTTCGTGACCGCGCTCTGGACGATGCTGGAGGTTGAGGACACCTTCAACCGCATCTGGCGCAGCGCCCGGCGCCGGCCGCTGGTCTATCGGATCGCCCTCTACTGGGCGGCGCTTACCGCGGGACCGCTGGTGCTGGCGGGGCTCGTCTGGCTCAATCTGCGGCTGGACTCCGCGACCGGCGGCTTCCTGAGCGGCGTGCCGCACTGGATTCCCTGGCTCTTCTCCACCGCGCTGCTCGCCCTGGGCTACCGACTGATTCCCTACCGCCCGGTGCGGATGCTGCACGCCCTGATCGGCGCGGGCTTCGCCGCCTTGCTGCTCGAGTTCCTCAAATGGGGGATAGCCCGCTATGTCTACGCGTTTCCCACCTACGAAGTGGTGTATGGCGCGTTCTCGGTGCTGCCGGTGTTCCTGCTCTGGGTGTATTCGGTCTGGGTGGTGGTGCTGCTCGGCGCGCTGCTTGCCGCGAACCTCGGCTTCGCCGACACCGACGCGATCGTGATCCACGGCCCGGCCGCGGAGTTCGAGCGGGCGCGCGACATCCTCGAGCGCATCGCGCGGCGGGGGCCGGGCGACGGGGTCGCGGTGAGGGAGCTCGGTGGCGTCTTCGGGCACAACGCGGCCGTCGCGGACCGGGTCGGCTCCGCGCTCGCCCGCCTGGGCTACATCATCCGGGTATGGCCGGTCACCCGTCGCACCAGCCTCAACTATGTCTGGACCGAGCGTTGGATCGGCTCGCCGCAGCTGCCGCAGATGTCGCTGCGGGCATTGCGCGACGAGATCTGGCTGCGCGGGCGCCTGCATGCGGCCGGACCGGCCGGCTCGGTGGTCGCGCCCGACCCGCCGGATGCCGAGCTGCTCGACGAGCCGATCGGCCGCAGCGACGAATAGTCGTCGATCCTTGCGCGGGCATCCGGGCCCGCGGCAGCTAAGGCTGCGCGGCCTCCTGGCCGCTTCCAGCGCCGGCCATGCCGCCTGCCGGGCCACCTGCCGCGCTGCTTGTCGCGCTGCTTGTTGCGCTGCTTGCCGCGGCGATCGGCGCGAGCCAGTCGCGGATCGCCTCGAGCGACTCGTCCGGGCATTCGGCGAGCAGGTTGTGGCCGCAATCCGGAATGGTAACGACGCTCACCGCAGCGCCGCCGGTGCGCGCGGCGGCGATGGTGTCGGCGGCGCGACGCGGCGGCGTCATCATGTCGCGCGCGGCGAGGAGGAACAGCACCGGTCGCTGCAGCGACGCCGCGCGCGACGGCCCGGCGGCGTAGGCATTGCAGGCGCTGAAGTCCCGCAAGAGCACGCCGGGCGCCTGACGTTCCATCAGCCGGCGGTTCTGCATGAAGGTCGAGAAACCCGGCCCCGGCGTGCCGGGCCGATGGTTGATGCCGTTGCTGGACCAGAGGTTGATCATGTCGAGGGCGCGTGCCTCGTCCTCGCGCGCGGCGGTGAGCAGCGCCTCCGAGACCGGCATCGGCACCGCCACCCCGGCAAGCAGGGAGCCGGCGAGCCACTCCGGCGGCTCGGCGCCGACCTCCAGCGCGATCAGGGCACCCATGCTGTGCCCGCCAACCACCGTAGGCGGTATGGCGGGCAGCCCTGCGGCCGCGCACGCGCTCGTCACCGCGGCGCGAGTCCAGGCGGCCATCGCCTCGATGGTCTCCAGCACCGGTCCCTCGCTGCGGCCATGCCCGGGCAGGTCCAGCACGAGCACCGACCAGCCGTGATAAGCCAGGTAACGGGCCTGCATGATCCAGACCGAGTGATCATGCTGCGCGCCGTGCAGCAGCACCAGGAGCGGCTGGCCGGCCGCCAGCCTGCGGGTGCCGGTGTAGCCATACACCGCGCGGCCATCGACCTGGAACTTCATGCGGCCACCTCCTGCCCCCGCTGCGCGGGGTGCCTCGCCCTTCGCTTCATGCGGCCGCCTCCTGCCGCGCCCGATCGATCGGACGGTTGCGTTGTCGGCGGCCCGGCCGCATTGCGCGGGTCGCTCCCCGCTGCGCGGGGTGCCTCGCCCTTCGCTTCATGCGGCCGCCCTCTTGAGCGCGCGCTTGAGGTCGGCGACGAGGTCGTCGGCATCTTCCAGGCCGATCGAGAGGCGCAACGTTCCTTCGCCGATGCCGGCGGCCCGCAACGCGGCCTCGTCCATGCGGAAATGGGTGGTCGAAGCAGGGTGGATGACCAGCGATCGGGCATCGCCTACGTTGGCGAGGTGCGAGAAGAGCTCGAGGCTTTCCACGAAGCGGCGGCCGGCGGCACGATCCACTGCGAGGTCGACGCTGAACACCGCGCCGCAGCCACGCGGCAGCAGGCGGCGCGCCAGCGCGTGATCCGGGTGCGATTCCAGGTCGGGGTAGGCCACCCGGGTGACTAGTGGATGGCTTTCGAGAAACGTAGCCACCTTGCGCGCGTTCTCCACGTGGCGCGCCATGCGCAGCGACAGCGTCTCCACGCCCTGGAGGATCTGGAAGGCGTTCATCGGGCTCATGCAGGCGCCGAAGTCGCGCAGCCCCTCGCGGCGTGCGCGCAGCAGGAAGGCGGCGACGGTGGACTCCTCGGTGAACACCATCGAATGGAAGCCTTCGTACGGCTCGGTGAGCTCGGGGAACTTGCCGGATGCATCCCAGTCGAACCGGCCGGAATCGACGATCAGTCCGCCGAGCACCGTGCCGTGGCCGCAGAGGAACTTGGTGGCCGAGTGATGCACCAGGTCGGCGCCATGCTCGATCGGCCGGATCAACCAGGGCGTCGTGAAAGTGGAATCCACCATCAGCGGGACGCGATGCGCATGGGCGATGTCGGCAACCGTCGGGATGTCCAGCACGTCGAGGTTCGGGTTGCCCAGCGTCTCGGCGAAGAGCAGTCGGGTGGTCGGCCGCAGCGCCGCCCGCCAGGCGTCCGGATTCCGCGGGTCGACGAAGGTGGTCTCGATGCCGAAGCGGCGCAGGGTGAAATGCAGCAGGTTGTGCGAGCCGCCGTAGAGCGCGCGCGAGGCGACGATGTGCGAGCCGGCACCGGCGATCGTCGCGATGGCCAGGTGCAGCGCCGCCTGGCCGCTCGCCGTCGCGATGGCGCCCACGCCTTGCTCGAGCGCGGCGATACGCTCCTCCAGCACCGAGACAGTCGGGTTGCTCAGGCGGGAATAGACATGGCCGGAGCGCTCCATGTTGAAGAGGGCCGCGGCATGGTCGGAGTCCGGAAAGACGAAGGACGTGCTGAGGTAGATCGGCGTGATGCGCGCGCCTGTCCCCGGGTCAGGCGAGGCGCCGGCATGAACCGACAGCGTGTCCATGCCGTAATAGTCTCTCTGGCTCACGTTGGCGTCCGGTGTCGGATGGCGAGCGGGCCAATTTAGCATGCCGCCACCGGCATCGGTCACGGCGCCGGCCCCGGCACGGAAAGGCAGTCCGTCACGCTTTGGCGACGCGACCCGGCCGCCCGGGGCGGCGGTTCGACCGCCGATCGGATCGCGAGCGGCTGGCCGCCCGACGGCGGCCATTCCGGGGCCTGACCCGGCCAAGCAAGGCCGACAATCGCGAAGGCGCCCCGATCGAGTCGTACCCATGGTGAAGCCGCAGCAAGGCGATTCCGAGCAGATCCCGATGAGCAAACGTCCCGTCTATCGCGTGGCGTCGGCGGGCCTCGACCCGCGTGATGTCCGGCTGATCGAGATCGTGTTCCGCCACAGCCAGTACAACCGGTACGACTTCCAGGTGCTCGACGGCCTGGATCTCACCCGCACCGACATCCTGATCGCCAATCCCGGCGCTCCAGCCGGCCTGGACGCGTTGATCGCGGTGCGCAGCTTCCCGCGCCCGATCCCGAGCGTGAACGCAGTGCCCCGCGGCGCGCAGGCGGCCGCTCGCTACTCGATCACCATCGACCGGCTCACGCTGCAATTGCTGCCGATCCTGAACCGCGTGGTGGAATCCGAGCAGCTGGTGCCGGCCGCGCCGCCCGACGAGCCGGCGGTGGTGCGCGCGGCGAGCGCGTCGGCCTCCGACGAGGTCGACGCCGGCGGCGAGACCGACGAGTCCTCGCCCGACGAATGCGCCATCCAGCCGGCCGCGGGGGTACTCTCGGGGCAGTCCCGCTCCGGCGTCGCGGCAGAGGCGGAGTCGGCGACGGTGACCGCGACGGAAGAGGACGTCGCGCTGGCGCCGGCGC
>JAEWEW010000334.1 GCA_023389175.1 Pseudomonadota bacterium
ACGGCATCACCGTGGAAGCGGCGATGCAGTGGAACGACGGCTACAACGAGCAGGTGCTCTGCTTCACCAACAACATCCCCCAGCGCGACGGCGGCACCCACCTGACCGGCATGCGCGCGGCGATGACGCGGGTGATCAACAAGTACATCGAGGAGTCCGACATCGCCAAGAAGGCGAAGGTCGAGACGAGCGGCGACGACATGCGCGAAGGCCTCGCCTGCGTGCTGTCGGTCAAGGTGCCGGAGCCCAAGTTCTCCTCCCAGACCAAGGACAAGCTGGTCTCCAGCGAAGTGCGCGCGCCGGTGGAGGAAGTGATCTCCCGCGCGCTGGAAGAGTTCCTGCTGGAGAAGCCCACCGACGCCAAGATCATCTGCGGCAAGATCGTGGAGGCGGCGCGGGCACGCGAGGCGGCGCGCAAGGCGCGGGACATGACCCGCCGCAAGGGCGTGCTGGACGGCGTGGGCCTGCCCGGCAAGCTCGCGGACTGCCAGGAGCGGGATCCGAGCAAGAGCGAGCTCTTCATCGTGGAGGGTGACTCCGCGGGCGGCTCGGCGAAGCAAGGCCGCGACCGGAAGAACCAGGCGATCCTGCCGCTGCGCGGCAAGGTGCTGAATGTCGAGAAGGCGCGGTTCGACAAGCTGCTCGCGTCCGAGCAGATTGCGACCTTGATCACCGTGCTCGGGACCGGGATCGGGACCGGGATGGGGAGCGACGACTTCAAGATCGAGAAGTTGCGCTATCACCGCATCATCATCATGAGCGTGGACGGCGACGACCATGTATTCGTGCGGGATGGCGAGCAGGGCGTGCGCATGGTGCGCATCGGGCGATTCATCGACGAAGCGCTGGCACGGGCGGGCGTGACCGAGGACGCCAATGGCGTTGCGAAGCTCAAGCGCGAGGATGATGCGACGCTCGGCGAGGTGCTCTGCTTCGGCGTCGACAGCCACGCGGTGCGCTTCCGCCCGATCAAGGCGGTGATCCGGCATCCGCTGGACGAGACGCTCTATCGGGTGCGGACGAGCTACGGCCGCAACGTGCGGGTGACCTCCAGCCACAGCGTGTTCGTGCACGAGGACGGCGAGGTGGTTCTCAAGCGCGGCGACGAGCTGAAGATCGGCGACCGCGTGGTCGCGCCGGCGCAGCTGCGACTGCCGGCGGATGCGCCGGGCCATATCGATCTGCTGGAGCGGCTGTGGAAGAAGCCCGAGGCGGCGCGCCAGATCTGGGTGCGCGGGCCGGCGGTGATCGAGTGGTTCAAGTCGCAGCTGCGGGCGCGACATGCGAGCAACGACCAGTTCGTCGGCGGGCGCGTTGACGTGCCGGCCGAGGTGGGCCGGGAGCTGGCCGAGCGCCGGCGCGCAAGCGGCATCTCCCAGCGCGCGCTCTGCGAGGCGGTCGGCATCCGCCAGCCGGTGACCTTCTACGCTTGGGAGAAGGGCACCATGCGGCCGACGGTGCAGCACTTCGAGGCCTGGCTGCGGGCGATCGGCGCCGACATCGCGGTGTATCGCGAGAAGGTCGCGGTGGGCGGCAACCGGCTCGAGCGGATGTGGCAGCAGCATCCGGCGCCGTCCGGCCGCAATGGCCTGCGCGACCGCGTGCGCCTCTCGGACCTGACCGAGGCGGATCTCGAGTTCTTCGCCGGACGCGAGGACCTGGAGCTCACGCCGGAGCACTATGCGGACCAGGGCCTGTGCCGGAACCTGCCGGTCAATGCGTCCCTGATGACGCTGCTTGGCTTCTATTTGGCCGAGGGCTCCTGCTCCGACCGCGGCGGCGTGCGCGTCGCAATCGGCAACGGCAACAGCCGGTTTGCCGACGAGATGCTGGGCCACTTTGAATCGGTGTTCGGCATCGCGGCCAAGCGCTACGTCCAGCGTGAGCGCGTCGACGAGATCAAGCTGGTCAATCGTGTAGCCGCACTCGCGTGGCAGCACGTGTTCGGCTTCCAGGGCTCCGATTCCTGCAGCAAGCGCATCCCGGACCTGGTGTTCAACGTGGGCGACGAGCTGCGGATGGCGTTCCTGCGCGGTTACCTGCTGGGCGACGGGTCGGCGTCCAAGGGCGTGGTCCGCTTCGCGAGCTCGTCCTACGACATCGCGAGCGGCCTCATGTACCTGCTCGGCTCGTTCGGCGCGGTGGCCTCGTTGAGCCGCATCGAGCCGGACGGTGTGGTGCGGGAGATCAACGGCAAGCCGTGCATCACCCGGCAGCCGCACTGGGCGATCAGCGTCTGCGCCAAGGACGACCTGCGGCGCATCCAGGGCGCGTGGGCGGATCACGCCGGCGCGGGCACCGTGCTGAGAAAGCTCGAGGATCCGGCCACCAACGAGCGCAACCGGCGCCTGACGCGCATCGGCGGCGACCTGATGGCCCTGCCGATCGTGGCGATCGAGCCGGTGGAGGCGACCAACGGCAACGTGTACGACTTTTCCGTGGAGGGCGACGAGAACTTCGTCGCCGGCATGGGCGGCCTCTGCTGCCACAACACCGACGCGGACGTCGACGGCGCGCACATCCGCACGCTGCTGCTCACCTTCTTCTACCGGCAGATGCCGGAGCTGGTGGAGCGCGGCCACATCTACATCGCGCAGCCGCCGCTCTACAAGGTGAAGCACGGCCGCGAGGAGCGCTACCTCAAGGACGACCACGAGCTCAACCAGTACATGCTGAGGCTGGCGCTGGACGGCTCGGCGCTGGTGCCCGGTACCGGCCAGGAGTTGATCCGCGGCGAAACGCTGGGCGAGCTCGCCCGCAAGTACCTGGTGGCCGAGGCGGTCATCGACCGGCTCGAGAAGGTGATCGATCCCGACGCCCTGCGCTCCATCATGGACGGCGTCGAACTCGACCTGGCCGAGGAAGCCGGCGCCCGCGCGAGCGCCGAGCGCCTGCAGAAGGCGATGGAGGCCCGCGTGCCACCCGGCCGCAGCCGCCTCATGCCGATCGTAACTATCGAGTTCGACGATACCGAGGAGGAGTGGCGCCTCAAGATCAGCCGACGCGTGCACGGGAACACCCGCGTATCCACCATCGGCGCGCATTTTCTGCTGACTGCGGACTATGCGAGCCTGATGGATGCGGCCCGCACTGTCGGCGGCCTGGTCGGCGAAGTCGCCGAGATCCGCCGCGGCGAAGGCGAGAAGGTCCGGTCACAGCCGGTGAAGGACTTCCGCGAGGCGATGAAGTGGCTGCTGGCGGATGCGGAGCGCAATGTCTCGCGGCAGCGCTACAAGGGGCTGGGGGAGATGAACGCGATCCAGTTGTGGGAGACCACGATGGATCCGGCGAACCGGCGCCTGTTGAAGGTGCAGATCGAGGATGCGATTGCGGCGGATCAGATCTTCACGACGCTGATGGGCGAGGGGGTCGAAGCGCGGCGGGCGTTCATTGAGGAGAATGCGTTGGTTGCGCGGAATATTGACGTGTAAGTCGGATACGCGCCGCGGCTCGATCGCGAGCAGGTACAGGGAGTATCTGTCTTGATAGAGCGTAGAGCGCGGGCCCGCCGCCGTCTGTATCGCAGGTACAACCGACTGGCGCTCTTACTCCGACTCTAGTTCGATTTGGGGTAGCTTAGTGGTTAGCACGGCCCGTCTGCGGCAGTCGAAGTCTTGAGTATCTGACGATCACATCGGAGTGGCGCTTGGATCATCCAAGTGCCCGAATGCACCCGGATCAGCTCCGGTTGCGCTCTGTTCCGCTCCCTGTAGATCCGACAGAAGGTTGGCCGCGACTTCAAGGAGGAATCTGGTGGATGTCTTCGACCTCCGCGCGCGCCTCGTCGCGGACTACCAGAGCTACACGCGCAGCTTCATCAAGATTCGCGACCCCCGAATCGACGGATTCGTCGACGACGCCCTCGCGTCGGGAGCGTTCTGGCCGGAACCGCTACTGCAGCTCAACCCCACATTCCTGCCCGGCGGGACGATCGACGAGCTCGTCGGCAAAGGGGTGCTGCATCCGGAGTGCGCACGCATCTTCCGGATCGACAAGACCGACTCCGACCTGACGGGCAAGGCGCTCGTGCTGCACGAGCATCAGCGTCAGGCCATCGTCAAGGCGAAGGAGGGCCGGTCCTATGTACTGACCAGCGGCACAGGTTCCGGCAAGAGCCTGACCTACATTGTGCCGATCGTGGACCACGTCCTGCGGCAGGGGTCGGGGCGAGGCATTCAGGCCATCGTCGTCTACCCGATGAACGCACTCGCCAACAGCCAGTTCGAGGAGCTCAGCAAGTTCCTGGAGAAGGGTTACCCGAAGGGCGGCTCCCCGGTGCGTTTCGCGCGCTACACCGGCCAAGAGAAGGGCGAGGCGCGCGAGGCGCTGCGTCGCGAGCCGCCAGACATCCTTCTCACGAATTACATGATGCTCGAGCTCTTGCTCACGCGCGCCGAAGACCGTGCACTGGTCCGCGCCGCGCAGGGGCTGCGGTTCCTGGTGTTCGACGAATTGCATACATACCGCGGCAGGCAAGGGGCTGATGTGGCCCTGCTCATTCGCCGTTGCCGTCAAGCATTCGACGGCGAGCGCACGATTTGCATCGGAACGTCGGCCACCATGGCCAGTGGCGGCACCACGACCGAGCAACGGCATGAAGTGGCCCGTGTCGCGCAGTCGCTCTTCGGGGTCGAGTTCACGCCGGATCAGGTGATTGGCGAGACGCTCGAGCGCGCCACGCGCCCGATCGACTTGACTGACCCGCGAGCAATTCAGACAATCAAGACAACGATTGGTGCCAGCGATAGTCCTCCGAGCGACTACGAGGCATTTCGCCAGCATCCGCTCGCGTCATGGATCGAATCTACCTTCGGCGTGACGGAAGAGCCTGGGTCAAAGCAACTGGTCCGGCGGATCCCCCGTCGCCTGACGGGCGATCCGATCGAGGGTCAACACAGCGCCGCGGCAGAGCTTGCGCGCCTGACCGAAGTAGAACCAGACCAGTGCGCGGCGGTCCTTCGACGGTTTCTTCTCCAGGGCTCTTCCCTTCGCCGGAGTGAGTCGAGTCGATTCCCGATATTCGCTTTCCGCCTGCACCAGTTCTTCACCCGTGGAGACACTGTCTGGGCCACGCTGGAGCCGGAGGCCGTTCGTCATCTTGAACTTGCCAAGAAGGCCGCGAAGCCGGGCGAACCGGACAAGCGCCTGTTCCCGATGGTCTTCTGCCGGCACTGCGGTACCGCGTACTACCGCGTCAAGGTTATCCAGGACGACCAGGGCAAGAACCTGGTGCCTCGTCACGACGATCGAAAGAGTCTGCTGCCCCGTGAAGATCGGCGCGAGTACGACGACGATGGGGAAGGGGATGCGTACGTCTATCTGTCGGAGCAGTCCCCTTGGCCGAGAGGCGATGGGGCCACCTTGCTCGATCGCCTACCGGACTTCCTGAAGGAGAAGCCCCCTCAGGGCGTCGAGCGCATCCGTGCCAATGTGCGCGGCGATCTGCCGACGACCATTTTCGTCGAGCCGACAGGTCGCATCGTCTCGGAGGGAAAGGGAGTCCCGGTCGCGCTCATCACAAAGAACTTCCTGTTCTGCCTCGAGCAGTCCTGCGGGGTGGCGTATACGCGGAGCCAGCGTTCGGAGCGCAACAAGCTTGCGACTCTCGGCGTGGACAGCCGGAGCACGGCGACGACGATCCTTGCGGTCCGCGCGCTTCTCGAGCTGCAGCAGGATCGCGACTTGAGGCCGGAAGCACGCAAGCTGCTGAGCTTCACAGACAACCGTCAGGACGCGTCGTTGCAGGCGGGGCACTTTAACGACTTTGTGCAGGTCGCACTGCTTCGTTCCGCACTACACAGGGCCACACAGGCTCGTGGCCCCAGCGGACTGTCGCACGGGGACCTCTCGCGCAGCGTCTTCGACGCGATGCAGTTGCGCTTCGACGAATATGCCGCCGACCCGGAAGTCCGAGGGCCGGCGCGCAACGCGACGCACGACGCGCTGCGCCGCGTTATCGACTACTACCTCTATCGCGACCTTCAGCGCGGCTGGCGCGTCACCGCGCCCAATCTCGAGGACTGCGGACTTCTGCGATTCGAGTACGACGGTCTCGCCGGCGAGGACGGACTGCTTCGCGAGGCCCCCTTGTGGGCGACCGGCTTCACGTTGAAGGATCGAGAGGGTGACCGATTCGTCGAAGTCCCGGCGGCGCTGCGGGACTGCTCCCCGGAGACCCGGGAGGAAACCGTCCGCACGCTGCTCGATGTGATGCGTCGAGCATTGGCGATCAAGGTCGATGTGCTCGACCCCCAGAAGCAGCTGGACCTCGTCGAACAGACCAAGCCGCGACTTCTCGAAGACACCGTCTGGTACCTCGATGATGCGCGTGAACTGACCAAGGCGGAAGTCGCGTATCCACGGCCGAAGCGGCAGCAGGACCGGTCCGGGTTCTTTCTCTCGTCCTATGGAGCGTTCGGGCGCTATCTCAAGCGCTTGCTGGCGCCCGCCGCGCAAGCGGGCCAGGCGTTCGGGCGGGAGCAGGTTGACGCGGCCATTCAGTTCTTGCTGCTCGCGCTCAAGCGGTATGGTGTTGTCGAGCAGGTGCGCAGCGGTCGGGACGGAGACGATCCGGGGTACCAGCTCAATGCCGATGCACTGCGCTGGTTGCCAGGCGACGGCGAGATCAGACCCGTCGATCGCACGCGCCTGCTCGCCGCCGGCGAGATTCCCCCGGAAGTCAATCGCTACTTCGTCGAGTGCTACCGGGGATTCGTCGATCTGAAGTCCGTCCTCGAGGCCCGCGAGCACACGGCTCAGGTGACCGCGGAGGACCGCGAGGAACGCGAGGAGCGGTTCCGCAGCGGCGACCTGCCTCTGCTGTTCTGTTCACCGACCATGGAGCTCGGTGTCGACATCGCGCAGCTGAATCTCGTCAACCTGCGCAACGTGCCGCCGACACCTGCCAACTACGCGCAGCGCAGCGGTCGGGCCGGCCGTGGCGGGCAGCCCGCGATGGTGTTCACCTATTGCGCGGGTCGTAGTCCGCACGACCAGTACTTCTACCGCGCACCGAGCCGAATGGTGTCGGGATCGGTCGCGCCTCCTCGCATCGACTTGCGCAACCGGGATCTCGTGCGCTCCCACATCCACGCGGTCTGGATGGAGGCCGCCAAGCCCGATCTAGGCAAGACATTGACCACCGTACTCGAGCTCACGCCGAGCGACGGCAGGCTCCCGCTGCCCGTGAAGGAAGCATTGACGCGTGAGTTGCGCAACCCGGTGGCTCGGGCCGCGGCACTTGCGAAGGCCAATGCGCTGGTGAACAGCCTGCAGGCGGAGCTGTCAAAAGCGGGGTGGTTTCATGATCGCTGGGTCGCGGAAGTCCTCGATCAGATCGAGCGCAGCTTCGACTCGGCATGCGAGCGTTGGCGCAGTCTCTACCGCTCGGCAGTCCGGCAACGCGAGCTGCATCACCGCATTATCGGCGACCATGCGCGACCGGAGGCCGAGCGCACCCACTCCCGGCGGCTTCGCGCCCAAGCGGAGAGCCAGATCAAGCTGCTCACCGAGGCCGAGGGCGTGTTCGAGGGCGATTTCTATTCGTACCGATACTTCGCCGCCGAGGGCTTCTTGCCGGGATACAACTTCCCGCGACTTCCCCTCTCGGCATACGTGCCCGGTCGACGGCAGCGGAAGGGGCGTGACGAGTTCGTCTCTCGCCCCCGCTTCCTCGCCATTTCGGAGTTCGGGCCGCGAGCGCTGATTTACCACGAGGGGGCGCGCTATCGCGTCTACAAGGTCAACCTCGATTTCGGGTCTGACGAGATCGAGGCGACCCACGACCTCGTCACTGCGACGATGAAACGCTGCCCCAAGTGCGGATACGCGCATCTGGAGCAGGGCAACAACCTTGCCGAGCTGTGCGACCGGTGCGGTGCGGCGCTCGACGGCCCGGCTCGGATCGACAACCTGGTGCAGCTGCAGAACGTGAGCCTGAAGCTTGCCCAGCGCATCACCTGCGACGAGGAGGAGCGGCAGCGCTTCGGCTACCGACTGGCCACCTCGTATCGCTTTCCGGAGATCGGCGGCAAGCTCGATCGTAAGGACGCAGAAGCGTCGATAGATGGCACGCTCGCCTTGCGCCTCAGCTATGGCGACGCCACCGACCTGTTTCGCATCAACCTGGGCTGGGCCAGTCAGCGACAAGGCAGTCAGCCGCCCGGCTTCAACCTCGATCTGGAACGCGGCTACTGGTCGCGCAATCAGGCCGACGAAGACGACCAGGACGATGCGGCCGCGCAAGGACGCGTCCAGCGGGTCGTGCCCTTCGTGAAGGACACGAAGAACGCGCTCGTGATGCGGTTCGAGCCGCCCCGCTCCGGCCCGGAGATGGCTGGCCTTCAGGCGGCCTTCAAGCAGGCCATCCAGCAGCACTTCCAACTGGAACCGCGCGAGCTGTCCTGCGCGCCGATGCCATCGGCGCAGGATCGCCAGGAGATCCTCTTCTACGAGGCGTCCGAAGGTGGCGCCGGCGTTCTGCGCCAGCTCGCGGAGGACCCCGCGGTGCTGCCCGTGCTCGCCCGGCGCGCGCTGGCACTGTGCCACTACGACCCGGACACCCTCGAGGATCGTGGCGCCTCGACCTGCGGCAAGGCCTGCTACGAGTGCTTGCTGGACTACGGCAACCAGCCCGATCACAAGGACCTCGACCGGGCCCTCATCCGCGACCATTTGCAGGCACTCGCCCGTGCCGAGTGCCGGCCGGCGGGCGGCGCCGGTTCTCGTGGCGAACGCGTTGCCGCTCTACGCAAGCGGTGCGACAGTCAACTCGAGCAGCGATGGCTCGATCTGGTCGACTCCCTCGTGCTTCGCCTGCCGGACGAGGCGCAGTACCAGGTGCCGGGGCAGTACGCCCAGCCGGACTTCTACTACCGCGAGTCGAACGCCGCGATCTATATCGACGGCCCTCCGCATGACCAGTCCCACCAGATGAAGGAGGATCAGGCCATCACACAGCGACTGATGGAAGCCGGCTACATCGTGATCCGGTTCCACCACAAGGAGGACTGGCCCGCCATCCTTCGCAAGCATCCGGACATCTTCGGGGTGTCGCGTCCATGAGAACTGCTACGCTGTCGAAGCCAGGCACGCTTGTCAACGCCCGCGGGCGCGAGTGGGTCGTGCTGCCCGATTCGACCGACGAGTTGCTGATGCTGCGGCCGGTCGGCGGGCTCGATGAGGAGATCGCCGGCGTGCTGCCCGCGGTGGAGCCCGTGCAGTCGGCGAGTTTCTTGTTGCCGGGGCGGGAGGATCTGGGTGACTTCGCGTCGGGTCAGCTGCTGCGGGATGCCGCCAGGCTTTCGACCCGGGCGGCGGCCGGCCCCTTCCGAAGCTTCGGGCGCATCGCCGCGGAGCCGCGGCCCTATCAGCTCGTACCGCTGATGATGGCCCTCAAGCTCGATCCCATCCGCATGCTGATCGCGGACGACGTCGGCATCGGCAAGACGATCGAGGCATCGCTGATTGCGCGCGAACTGCTAGATCGCGGCGAGATCCGGCGCATGGCCGTGCTCTGTCCGCCTCACCTGGCGGAGCAGTGGCAGCGCGAGCTGGCGGAGAAGTTCCACATCGAAGCGGAGCTGGTCCTGTCCAGCACCATCCAGCGCCTGGAACGCGATCTGCCGATCGGCGTATCCGTCTTCGACCGTCATCGGTTCACCGTCGTGTCGACCGATTTCATCAAGACGCCACGGCGCGCAGAGGACTTTGCGCTGCGCTGCCCTGAGTTCGTGATCGTCGACGAGGCCCACGGCTGCACGCTCGCCGGCGGTGTCGGGCGTGGCCGGCAGCAGCGCTTTGAACTCCTGCGCCGAGTCACCGAAGACCCGGCGAGACACCTGGTCTTGGTGACGGCGACCCCGCACAGCGGCAACGAGGAGGCGTTCCGGTCGCTTCTCAGCCTGCTGGACAGCGATTTCGCGAACCTTCCCAACGATCTGGATCGCGGTGAGCGAGAAGGCGTGCGTCGCAGATTGGCTCGCCACCTCGTTCAGCGCCGGCGTGCCGACATCCGCCATTACCTCGAGACGGACACCGCGTTTCCGGAGCGCAAGGACAAGGAGGCGACTTACTCGTTCGGAAAAGCCTACCGTGCGTTGTTCGACGACATCCTGGCCTTCGCAAGGGAGTACGTCGCGGAGGAAGCAGGAGGCGACCGGCGCCAACGGGTTCGCTACTGGTCCGCACTCGCGCTGCTTCGCTGCGTCTCGTCGAGTCCGGCTGCCGCCGCGGCAACATTGCGCAGCCGCGCCGCCGTCGATCAGGCCGAAGGCGAGGACGTCGATGAAGTCGGGCGTCGCACCGTGCTCGATCAGGGCGACGCCGACGACACCGTGGCGATCGACTTCAGCCCCGGGTCCGACACGGAAGGCAGTCGCGACCACACACGGCGCCGGCTGCTCGAGTTCGCTCGCCGGGCGGAGGCCGTGGAGCTCGCAGATGATCTCAAGCTGCAAGGCGCCGCCCGCGAGATCAAGGCGCTGCTTAGCGACGGGTTCCACCCCGTTGTCTTCTGCCGCTTCGTCGATACCGCGGACTACGTGGCCAAGCAGTTGCGGGCCATCCTTCCCGCTAAGGTGCGCATTGAGGCGGTGACGGGCCTGCTTCCGCCGACCGAGCGCGAGGGGCGAATCGCGGAGCTGGTCGCGGAGCCGGGTCAGTTCGTGCTCGTCTGCACCGACTGCCTCTCCGAGGGCATCAACCTGCAGCAGCACTTCGACGCGGTGCTGCACTACGACCTCGCCTGGAATCCGACCCGCCACGAGCAGCGCGAAGGACGCGTGGACCGCTTCGGCCAGCAGAAGCGCGAGGTACGCGTCGTCACCTGGTACGGCACTGACAACCCCATCGACGGTGTGATCCTCGAAGTGCTGATCCGCAAGCACAAGACGATCAAGAGCGACCTCGGTGTCACGGTCGCGGTGCCCGGTTCGAGCGAACAGATTGCCGAGGCGCTCTTCGAGGGCGCGCTGTTCCGCGAGCAGACCCGTGCGGGAAACCGGCAGCTCACCCTCGCCTTCATCAACGACCTGGACAGCAAGAAGGCTCAGATTCACCGCGGGTGGGATAGCGCCCGCGACCGCGAGAAGGCAAGCCGCTCGCGTTTTGCCCAGCACACCTTGAGCCCGGAGGCCGTTGCCGCCGAGCTGCAGGGCGTGCGTCGCGCCATCGGCCGCAGTGAGGACGTGGCGCGCTTCTTCCGTGCGGTTCTCCAGGCGGCCGCGGTGCCGGTGCAGGAGTCTGGCGGCGCCGCGACGGTTCAGCTCAGCCCGGGAACTCCGCGTGCGCTGCGCCAGGCCTTGGGCCGTGACGAACCCTTCACCGGGCGCTTCGATCTTCCATTGCAGGACGGAGAGATCTATCTCGGCAGAACCAGTCCGGTCGTCGAAGGACTGGCGAGCTGGACGCTGGATCAGGCGCTCGACCCGATCGCCCGTGACGGCAGGCCCGTGGCGGCACGCTGCGGCGTGATTTCGACCTCGCGCGTGAACTCCCGAACCACGCTGCTCGTGGCGCGGTTTCGATATCACCTGCGAATTGGCGCCGCCGACGGCGAAACCTTGCTGGCCGAGGAGATCGTGGCATTGGCCTGCACCGGCACCGCCGAAGCGCCCACCTGGCTCGCCCCTGATGTCGGCGAGCAGCTTCTCGCGGTCCGCCCGGAGCGCAATCTTGTGGCCACCGCCATCGACCAGCAGCTCGCGCTGCTGCTACCCGTGTTGCCAAAGCTGCAGATCGCGTTGCAGACCGTGGCCGCCGAGCGCGCGTCGCTGCAGCTGGCAGCCCACGAGCGCGTCCGCGAGGCTGCGCGAGCGAAAGGGCAGGTTGCGATCGCCCCCGTTCTGCCGGTGGACATCCTCGGTGCCTACGTGCTGCTCCCGAGGCTCGGCTGACCATGGCAAGGAGCGCGCAGGAATTCCAGACTATCCGCTCCGAAGGCGGCCTCTTGCCGCCAGACATGCTGCGCCGGGTCATCGATCCGCGCGGGAGTCTGAAGGGCACGAAGCCCGAGGACTACGGCCTGCCGCAAGGCGAGCGGCTGAACGAGGTCATCACCCAGTCGTGGAACCGGCTGCGCCGCCACTGGGGCGAGTTCCGGGCCGCGGCGGGCAAGCTGCCGAAAGGAGAAGCAGGCACCGGCCTCACCAACGACAAGTGGAGCCTGCCGCTGCTGCGCGAGCTCGGCTTCGGGCTGCTGCCCACCAGCGCCAGCCCCGAGATCGCGGGCCGCACCTACGCCATCAGTCGTTTCTTCGGCTCGGTGCCGATCCACCTGGTCGGCTGCGGCCTGAGCCTCGATCGCCGCGCCGCGGGGGTTCGTGGCGCCGCCGGTGGCAACCCGCACGGTCTGGTCCAGGAGGTCCTCAACCGCAGCCCGGAGCATCTGTGGGGCATCGTTGGCAACGGCCTGCGGCTGCGCATCCTGCGCGACAACCAGGCGCTGTCACGCCAGTCGTTCCTGGAGTTCGACCTCGAAGCGATGTTCGCCGCCGAGGCGTACTCGGACTTCGTGCTGCTGTGGCTGGTCGCCCACGCCACCCGCTTTGCGCCGCGGGCCGGCAACCGCATCGAGACATGTTGGCTCGAGGAGTGGACCAAGGAGGCACAGGAGCAGGGCACGCGCGCGCTCAAGGATCTGCGCAGCAGCGTCGAGCGCTCGCTTCAGGTGCTGGGCGAGGGGTTCACCAGCCACCCGAAGAATACAACCCTGCGCGAGGCACTGCCGTCCGGAACGCTGCCACTCGTGGACTTCCACGGTCAGCTGCTGCGCGTGGTGTACCGGCTGATCTTCCTCTTCGTGGCGGAAGACCGCACGCTCGAGGGCCGGCCACTCCTGCATCCGCGCGACGATTCCGAATCCGCGCGCGTGGCTCGCGAACGCTACGCCGCCCACTACGGCACCACGCGGCTGCGCGAGCTGGCCAGCAAGATCAAGGGCAGCCGCCATGGCGACTTATGGCGGCAGTTCCAGATCCTCGTGGGCGCGCTGTCCGGCGAGCCGGCGTTTGAAGGCACGCGGCGCGCCTTGGCGCTTCCGGCCCTCGGCAGCTTTCTGTGGAGCCCAGGGTCGACCGCGTCGCTCAACGACGCCGAACTGACCAACCACGACTTCCTGGAGGCGCTGCGCCACCTCGCCTTCACGCGCCAGGGCAAGGTGCTGCGGCCCGTAGACTACCGGAACCTCGGCGCCGAAGAACTCGGCGGCGTCTACGAGAGCCTGCTCGCGCTTACGCCGCAGATCAGCGCCGACGGCGCGCGCTTCACCTTCGCCGAGTTCGCCGGCAACGAGCGCAAGACCTCCGGCTCGTACTACACGCCCGATTCGCTCGTGCAGTGCCTGCTCGACTCCGCGCTCGACCCGGTGGTCGAGGAGGCCATCAAGGGCAAGGCCGGCGCCGAGGCCGAGCAGGCCATCCTTGGCCTGAAGGTGTGCGACCCGGCGGTCGGCTCCGGGCACTTCCTCGTCGGTGCGGCGCACCGGCTGGCCCGGCACCTTGCACGCGTTCGCGCTCAGGGCCAGGGCGAGAGCGAGCCGTCGCCGCTGCTATACCAGCGTGCGCTGCGCGACGTGATCGGCCGCTGCCTCTACGGCGTGGACCTGAACCCGATGGCGGCGGAGCTGTGTCGAGTGAGCCTGTGGCTGGAAGCGCTGGAGCCCGGCAAGCCGCTCTCATTTCTCGACCATCACATCCGGGTTGGCAACAGCCTGCTAGGGACGACGCCGGAGCTGATTGCGGGCGGATTGCCGGACGAGGCCTTCAACCCGATCGAGGGCGACGACAAGAAGGCCTGTACGGAACTGAAGAAGCGCAACCGGGCGGAACGCAAGGGGCTCGGCAGCCTGTTCGTGGCGGAGGACGCGGAGCGTGGTGAGGCGTTGCGCTCGGCCGCCAAGGCGGTCGACGAGATGGACGACGACACGCCCGAGCGTCTGGTGCGCAAGGCGCAGTCCTTCGCCGAGGCACAGTCGCGCTACGACCACGTCGCCGCGAAGCGCTTGGCCGATACCTGGTGCGCAGCATTCGTCATCCGCAAGCACTTTCCCCCGTTATCTCACAACCCGCGGTTCACGGACACAAAGCCCTTTGGCATCACCCAAGGCCAGCTCGGTGATCTAGCCCAAGGGCACGACCTGCCAGCCGAGTTGGCTGCCGAGGTGGACCGCCTCGCCAAGCAGTACCAGTTCTTCCATTGGCGTCTGGCGTTCCCTGAGGTCTTTGCGCGAGGCGGATTCGACTGTGTGCTTGGCAACCCCCCGTGGGAGCGTGTCAAGTTGGCTGAAGACGAGTGGTTTGCTCCTATTCGCCCCGACATTGCAACGGCTCCAAACGCAACAGCGAGACAAGACCTAATTGCGCGACTTGCCGAGGAAGCTCCCGGTCTCCTTGCGGAATACCTTGCAGCAAAACGCAGAGCAGACAACATAGCCGCATTCGCAAGAAGCTCTGGCGCGTTCCCCCTCTGTGGCGTTGGCGACATTAACACCTATGCCCTCTTCGCGGAGCTCAATTGGCGAACTGCGAATCCAGTAGGTCGCGTCGGATGCGTGCTTCAGGCAGGGATCGCCACAGACAAGACGACGAGTCCGTTCTTCGAGCGAATCGTAAGCGAGCGGGCGCTCGTTTCTCTTTTTTCGTTCGATAACCGCGATGGAATCTTCCCAGATGTCAAACGTTCCACGCGCTTCTGCTTGATCACCCTAACGGGTTCAAAGAGGCCGTTTACCGAGGGAGTCACCTTCACTTTCTATGCGCGGTCGCTCGAAGAGATCGCTGATCCGGACCGCCGCGTCATTCTGAAGGCCAGCGACATTGCACTGCTAAACCCGAACACAAAGATCTGCCCTGTCTTTCAGTCCGCGAAGGACTGCGTTCTCGTGTCCTGCATCTACCGAAGGACTCCAATCGCTGTAGACGAAGGTTCGGGCACGAATAATTGGGACCTTACGATTCGTCGTGTCTTGGACATGAACAAGCAGGACGTTCTCCGGCTATGTAGCCGGACGCCCGACGATAACGCTAGCGCACTGGTGGGTGTTTATGAGGCGAAGCTATTTGATCAGATGAACCACCGAGGCTCGACGTACGACCGGGGACGGGTGCGCGCCGTAGCGCAGGCAGAGTTGGACGATCCATGTTTTGGAATTGGCTACCGCTATTGGATTCAAAGGAAAGAATTGGCCAACCGTCTCCCACAAGGTTGGCCAAAGCAATGGCTGCTGGTCTGGCAGGACGTCACAGACGTCAACACCATGGCTCGGACTGTTTCCGCTGCAGTCTTGCCACTCTCGGGTACTGACTTCACCGTTCGGGTCGGCTTTCCCTTTCGGGCGCCTGCCGACGGCGCCCTCGTCTTCGTCAGTTCCCTCAATTCGTTCGTCTTTGACTACGTCAGTCGACAGAAGATTGGCGGAACCCACCTTGCGGACTTCGTCTTGAAGCAGTTGCCTATGTTGCCCCCCGGAAAGCTATCAACCGCGTCGAGCTTTCAAGTACGGAGCGAGACGTTTCGGGACTGGCTACTCCCTCGGGTTCTTGAGCTCACATTCACTGCATGGGATCTCGAAGCCTTCGCCGGAGAGTATGGCTGGGACGGCCCGCCGTTCCGCTGGGACGAGGAGCGCCGCTTTCTGATCCGCTGCGAGCTGGACGCCGCCTTCTTTCACCATTACCTGCCCGCCGACGTAGACGGCCAGTGGCGCCCGGCACGGAGGGCCGACGGATGCCCGCACGACGAGACCCCGCCGGAGCTTGCCGAGCTACAGCGACACCTCCCGACGCCGCGCGACGCCGTCGCCTACATCATGGACACCTTTCCCATTGTCCGCCGCAAGGACGAGGAGAAGTACGCCGGTGACTACCGTACCAAGCGCGTCGTCCTCGAAATCTACGACGCAATGCAGGGTGCGATCCGCACGGGCCAGCCCTACCAGACCCGGCTTGATCCGCCACCGGGGCCACCGCGGAATGCCGACGGCAAGTTCGTCTCCTACGCGCAGATCGCGGACGACGCACCGCCGCACATCCACCTGCGGCCCGGCGCAGCCGCAGAGGGCGGCGTCGCGCTGCAGCTGTCGGATCTGGCCGCGCGGTTTCCGACCGAACCCTTCCTGCTCCGGTTGAGCGCCCATGGCGATGCCAAGGCGATGCGCGTGCGGCCGGTGTGTGCGGCAGAGATCCAGGCCGCGGTTCGCGTCGTGCTCGCGAGCACGAAGCTGCGCAACGCCGGCACACCGGTGCCGGCCGTAGTCGGCAAGCTGCGCGCTGAGGCGCGCACTGATGCTAGGGACGGGTCGGCCTACGTATTGGTTACCGTGCGCGGCGAGGACGGTAGCGCGCAGGCTCGCTTCTCCGAAGACGAGTGGCGCAACCTGACGACAATCGGTGTCGTCGAAGACAGCGCCGGAGGTTGAGGCGCCGATGGCCCGACTCTTCCCCGCCTCGGATCCTTCGGACATCGAAAACCCGGGCGAGCGCCTGGTGGCGCGAGCGCTGGTCGAGCAGCTACCGAACAAGGTGGAGGTGCTTCACGGCTTCAACTGGCTGAGCCGGAGCCGCCAAGGCACGTTGACGGAGGGCGAGTGCGACTTCGTGCTGCTCGACCCGGAACGCGGCCTGCTGTTCGTCGAGGTGAAGGGCGGCTCGCTGGTCTTCGATGGGCGCGAGTGGATCCGCCAAGTCGGCGCCGAGCGCCGAAGCCTCAACAAGAACCCGTTCTCGCAGGCGCAGCGTGCGATGCACGACCTCGTCGAACTCGTGAAGCGTCGCTTCCCGCGTGCTGGCGACGAGTTGCCGTGCACCTATGGGTTTGCCGTTGCCTTTCCGGACTGCCGCGTCAGCGGCGCCCTGCCGCCCAGCATTCAGCCGGAGCTAATCCTTGACGCGGCGCGGATGACGAACCTCGAGGACTCGGTCCGGCGTGTCTTTGCGGGCTTCAGCCGGAGTGGCCATCGCGCACTGACCGAACGGGAGATGGAGGCGGTGCGCGAGGCGCTGTACCCCAAGTACCAGCTGCTGCCGGTCGTATGGCGCAAGGTCGAGGACCAAGAGGAGCGGCTGCACCGACTCACCGCCGAGCAGCAGCGGATCCTCGACATCCTCGCTAACCAGCCCAAGGCCGCGATCCGCGGCGTGGCAGGGTCTGGCAAGACGATCCTGGCGCTGGCGAAGGCGCAGTCACTCGCCCGTGCGGGCCTGCGCACGCTGCTCCTTTGCTACAACCGGCCGCTGAAGGACTGGATGCAGGGCGCGGTGCCGGAGTCGTTCGGCGAAGGGCTCGTCATCGACACCTATCACGGGCTGGCGGACGACATGTGCAAGGCGGCCGGCTTGCGCCTGCAGGAGATGGGCAATCCAAAGGACCAGGCGTTCTGGACGGAGACCGCGCCCGAGGCCCTAATGCAGGCCTGTGAACGGCTGGAGCCCAAGGACAAGTTCGACGCCGTCGTCGTCGACGAGGGCCAGGACTTCCACGATCTCTGGTGGACGAGCCTCGACTCGGTGTTCAGGGATCCCGGCAACAAGGGCTGCTACTACGTCTTCTACGACGCCAAGCAGAACCTGTACGTCGAGCAGCCCTCCCTGCCCGGCGAACTCGGCCGACCCTACGAACTGCATGAGAACTGCCGGAACACGGTTCGCATCGCCGAGCACTGCGCCGCACTGGTGGGCTACGAGAACCGCTACCGCGACGGTGCGCCAGTGGGCGATGCGCCCGAGACGGTTCGCGTGCGCACGCTGGCCGATGCCTTCAAGGAAGCCGGCCGGCGCGTGCGGCTGCTGTGCATGCCCAATCAGGGCGGGCTCCAGATGTCGCAGGTCGCGGTGCTGGCGCCCGGGTTCACCGAGAAGAACTGGCCGGCGCATTTCGAGACCATTCCCCTGACGAAGAGCTTCGACCAGTGGCGACGCAAGGAGTGCGTCCTCATCGCGTCCTGGAGCCGCTTCAAGGGTCTGGAAGCCGATGCCATCGTAATCATCGAGGTGCCGACGAAGGACGACGCGCATCTCGATGCGAACCGATACGTCGCGCGATCGCGAGCGAAGCATTTGCTGACAATCATCGAGGTGGAGGGGTAGCGCGAGCTGCGCGCCCCATCGGCATGCTGCGCATCCCCTACGACACCGAGGCGTTTCCAACAGGCACCGTTGCCAACGGCCACGCCGAGTTGGCGGTGACATGGGATGACGTTCTCTGGGCGGCAGTGACTGTCGGGCGCCCGAATAGACACTACGTCTTCCGGCATGGTGCGGCGTCGATGCACGAAGCGGTGTTTCGTTGGTCGCTGGTTCGCATGGCCTTGGAGCAGACCGGGCTGCGCGCGTCACGACTGCGCCGGACGACCGCAGCCAAGACGCTCGATCCAACCGAGAAGGGCGCGGTGAACTACTTTCTTGGCATGACGTTCTGCAAGCTGTTCGCTGCGAAGCTTCTGAACACGCCCTGGCTGCTCCATCTGGACGTGTTCCGCCCGGGCCTCAACCCGGTGCTCACGGAACGATCCCGCCCCGACCTGGTCGGACTGGCACACGGCACGGGCCAGTGGCAAGCGTTCGAGTGCAAGGGTCGGATCAGCCCGCCGGATGCGACGACCAAGACCAAGGCAAAGGACCAGGCGCAGCGCCTAGTGAGCGTGAACGGCACCCCGTGCACTCTGCACGTCGGCGCAATCACCTATCTACGCGCCGATGCTTTGCACTTCTATTGGTGCGATCCGCCCCCGGGCATCGGAAAGAGCATCGAGGTTCCCATGAGAGCCGATGCGTGGATGCACTACTACGAGCCCGTGCTCGACGTGATTCGGGTATCGGCTCCCGATGCCCTGCGGAGGGACCAAGGCACGCTCGTCAACATCGAAGGTCCCGACGTAAAGGTAGGAGTACACCCTGCAATTGCGAAGTATCTCGACAATCGGCAGTGGGATCGTGCGCAGCATGCCGCGAGTCAAGCGGCCGCGTCTATTGCCGGCGAGGGCTATCAGCCGGACGGTCTCAAGGTGGTGGCTGGCGAATCCTGGGTGAAGCGATTCGCCGAACCCGGGATTACGGAGGAGGGCTGATGAGCGATCACACCGACAATCGTCCGGCTCCGGACAAAGACCTCTTCGGAGATGACGCAGCCCGGTCGCTCCTGGACCAGCTGCTCGAAGATTCGCGGCTCTACAGGACAAGCAAGGACTACAAGGATCTTCTCGACTTTGTGGTCCGATTGCGCAACTTCGCTCCCTTCAACGCGATGCTGCTTCAGGTCCAGAAACCGGGACTGAGCTACGCGGCTTCGGCGCGGGATTGGCGAGAGCGATTCGGGCGGTACCCGAAGGAAGGGGCGCGCCCGCTCCTTATTCTCTGGCCCTTCGGTCCGGTGGCGCTCGTGTACGACGTGCAGGATACGGAAGGAAGGCCCCTCCCCGAGGATGTGTCGAGTTTCGTGGCGCGTGGATCCATCGATGAATCGGCGCTGCAGGCCTTTCATCCGCTTCTCATGAGGAAGAACATTGCCCTCGGTTGGGTTGACGCGGGCGATCGCAGCGCCGGACTCATTCGTGTGGTTCGGCGTGCTACCAACGACAAGGAGGCGACTCAGTACCGCATCCACATCAATCGCAACCACGGCGCCGCGGTCAAGTTCACGACGTTGACGCACGAACTCGGTCATCTGGTTCTCGGCCACCTCGGGCCAGACAAGAAGTTGAGCGTTGCGGCGCGGCCGGCGCTTTCGCACGCGCAGCAGGAGCTGGAGGCTGAGTCGGTGGCGTACATCGTCTGTGAGCGAAACGGTGTGCAGTCAAAGTCGCAGACCTATCTGTCCAACTTCGTCGGTGCGAACACCACGGTCAAGGATCTGGACGTCTACCAGGTAATGCGGGCGGCCGGGCAGGTCGAAACCATGCTCGGATTGGCCGCGCACGCGCAGTTCGACCGGCCTGTGGCCGGGGCGCACGGGAGGCAATCGGGCAATGGCTAAGGCGGAAGCGACGGTGGAAGAACTCGTCGGCATGATCGAGCGCGGAGAGCTGCGCCTGCCCGAGATGCAGCGCCGCTATGTCTGGCGGTCGACGCGCGTGCGGGACCTGCTCGATTCCCTGTACCGCGGCTACCCGTCGGGGGCGATCCTGCTTTGGGAGACCGACGAGAAGGTCCCGCTACAGGACTTCGCGGTCGCCCAGCAGGGCAATCCGTACCAGAGCACGCGGCTGCTCCTCGACGGACAGCAGCGCCTCACATCGCTGTCGGCTGTCATCCGCGGCGATCCGGTGAGTGTCCGCGGGCGCAAGCGTCCGATCGAACTTCTGTTCAATCTTGAGCACCCCGAGGAACTGGTGGTAGTGACGGAGGTGAACGAGGACGGCGACGAAGAGGACGAGGATCAAGAGGATCTGATCGATGACGAAGCTGACTCGACAGAGGATGAGCTTCAGAAGCGGTTCGATCGCATGACCTTCGTGGTCGCCACGAAGAAGCTGGAGCAGTTGCCGCAGTGGGTCAAGGTGACCGAGGTGTTCAAGACCGATGAGGACGCACCGTTCCTCGAGCGCGCGGGCATCGAGAAGATCAGCGACCCACGCTACAAGAAGTACAGCCAACGTCTGGCGAAGCTGCGCGGCATTCGGAAGTACGTGTACCGCATGGACATCCTGGAGCGGTCGCTGTCATACGACGAGGTGACCGAGATCTTTGTGCGCGTCAACTCGCTGGGTGCGAAGCTGCGCAGCTCCGACCTGGCGCTGGCGCAGATCACCGCGAAGTGGCGCGGCGCGTTGAAGACATTTCAGTCTTTCCAGGAGGCATGCGAGAAGACCGGCTTCGATCTGGACCTGGGCATCCACCTTAAGAATCTGGTTGCCTTCGCCACGGGGCAGTCGCGCTTCCTCACCGTCGGGGGTCTTCCGGTCGACACCCTGAAGCAGGGCTGGAAGGAGTGCGTGTCGGGGATGGAGTTCGCGCTGAACTTCCTGCGCAGCAACGTCGGCATCGAAAGCCCGGCACTGCTGTCCTCGCCGTTCATCGTCGTCACGCTCGGCTACTACGGGCACAAGCGCAATTACCAGATCGCCCCCGACGAAGCGAAGGGCCTTCGGCACTGGGTGCTCGTGGCGAACGCAAAAGGTCGGTACTCGCGCGGGTCGAGCGAGACTCTTCTCGACCAAGACCTCGCTTCGCTGCGCCAGGGCGGTGGAGCGGATGAACTGCTGGACCGTCTGCGGCTGCAGGTCGGGCGTCTCGACATTGCGCCGGAGGAACTCGAGGGCCGGAACCAGCGCAGTGCCCTGTTCAAGACGATGTTTCTTGCGTTCCGGGCGACAGGGGCGAAGGACTGGCAGTCGAATCTCGCGATCGCTCTCGGCCACCGCGGTGCGCAGCACCGTCTGCAGTTCCATCACATCTTCCCCAAGGCCGTGCTCAAGGGCAGCTATTCAGCGCGCGAGGCGGACGACATCGCAAACCTCGCCTTCATCGGGGGGAAGACCAATCGACAGATCAGCGACAAGGCGCCCAGTCAGTACTTTCCGGCGTTGATCGAGAAGGCCGGGACGGCTGCGTTTGACGCGCAGTGCATTCCGACCGACCTCGGCTTGCTCGGCGCCGAGGCGTACAAGAAGTTCCTTGCAGCACGGCGCGTGAGTGTCAGCCAGCGGCTGAATGACTTCCTTCGCGCATCGAGATGAGAGCCCATGCGTCGTCGTAGCTTGCGTTCGGCAGCAGAGCCTCACAGCTAGCTAGCCAGCTCGGTACCGGCGGAGAGACACGTTTCACGTCCAAGCGGCAATGCAGTCTCTCGAGACGAGTGTGCACACTAGCCCACCCGCATGAGTGTCGTGCCTGCAAAGGCTTGCGGGCGCGCGGCATCATCTGCACGCGAGGCGCCTCACTTGGCTCACGTGCACGAAATACCGTGTCCAAGGAATGCTGCAAACGCGTATGAATATTGGGTTCTCGGGGTGATGAGGTGTGCAGGCCCAATAGGTTGTTTGTGTCCATTCGGACTGGATTCGAGACACTGGTCACACCATACGATCAGCCCGGTAAAGGGATCCAGCCGAATGAACATCCATAAGAACGTTTGGCTGACCTTTGGCCGTCGAGGCAGGCGTAGATCCCGCCCTTGTAGTCGGACGCAATAGAGCTGCAGCGCAGGAATCCGGACTGGCGTCGCGGTCGAGGTCCTTGCCGTTGTCCCACAACACCATCGTCCCCATTCGCTGGCCGCACCGCTCCTTGACATCCCATTCCGGCCGGGTCGATACTGACTTGCAGAAAACGACAAAGCTTCTCGCATCATGCAAAGCTAGCGCCGAGCCCCTCCCGAGAAGCCTCACCACAGGAGGAGAACCATGTCCCGACGCGGTTTCGTCTCTCTATGTGCAGTCGGCGCAATGACGTTGACCCTGCCCATCGCAGCATCGGCCCAGAACGTCATCAAAGTCGGCTTCCCCATGATCCTCTCCGGCGGCGGCGCCCTCTTCGGCGAGCCGACCGTGAAGGGCGCCCAGATGCTCGTGGACGAGGTGAACGCCAAGGGCGGCGTCCTCGGCCGCAAGCTCCAGCTGGTCGTCCGCGACACCAAGGGTGACGCCAACGAGGCGGTGCGGGTCACCCGGGAGCTCATCCTCAAGGACAACGTCGACTTCGTCGTCGGCACGCTGACATCGGCCGAGGGGCCGGCGGTGTCGCCGATCGCGCGGGAGAACAAGATCGTGTTCATCGCGCCGATCACGAAGACGGACATGCTCACGGACCCGAAGAACCTCCATCCCTACGTCTTCCGCACGGCCTCCACCACGACCACCGAAGGCCGCAGCGCCGCGGAGATCATGGCCAAGTGGAAGGACGTGAAGCGGGTCGGCACGATGGGCTACGACTACGCCTACGGCCAGGACGTGACCAAGGCGTTCGTGGAGCACCTGAAGAAGCTGCGGCCGGACATGGAGATCGTGGACCAGCAGTGGCCGAAGCTTGGCGAGCAGGACTACACGCCGTTCATCAACGCGCAACTCTCGCGCAAGCCCGACGCGGTCTTCTCCTCGCTCTGGGGCGGCGGATTCCTCACCTTCGCCAAGCAGGCGAAGCCGGTGCAGTACTTCGATGCCCTCAAGTACCGCTTCATCGGCGCGGGCGAGGCCGGCTCGATCGAGACCGCCAAGACGATGGGCGCGGACTACCCGGTGGGCATCTGGGCCAACTCGTACGACGTGTTCCACTGGGAGAACGCGCCGCAGGCGCACAAGGACTTCATCGAGCGGCTGAAGAAGTACACCGGCCAGGAGCATCCGTCGTCCTGGCCGCTGGTCGGCTACATGGCGATGCAGGCGCTGGTCGCCGGGATCGAGAAGGCGAAGGCGGTGGATTCGGACAAGGTGTCGAAGGCGCTGCTCGACATCTCCTACGACACGCCGCTCGGCAAGCAGACGATCCGCGCCAAGGACCATAACGCCAACCGCGGCCAGTTCTGGGGCAAGACGGTGAACGATCCGAAGTATCCGTTCCCAGTCATGTCCGACGTCATCTACGTGGATCCGCTGAAGATGATGGATTGAGGGACGGTGCGATGTCCCTCAGCCCGCAGGCGCTGACGGCGCCCGGCCGGTCGTCGGCTGCCGCTTCGGCGGCTCCGTCGCCTGCCCCGTCGTCTGGTGATACCGGCGGCATCAAGAGCGTCGGCAAGGTGCTCGACATCCTCGAGTTCCTGGCGGACGCCCGCCGGCCGGTCGGCGTCTCGGAGGTGGCCCGCGCGGTCAACTTCCACGTGAGCACGGCGCATCGGCTGCTGCGCACGCTCGCCGCCCGCGGCTATGTCGACCAGGACGGCGCGCTGCGCCAGTACGTGCTCGGCCCGCGGCTGCTCGCGCTCTCCGGCGCCTATCGCGGCAGCGGCCTGCTGCAGGTAGCGCGCCCGGAGCTGGAGCGCCTGCGCGATGCGATCGGCGAGACGATCCACCTGGGCGTCTATCGCGACCGCCGGGTGATCGAGGTGGCGAGTGCCCGCAGCCGCCAGCCGGTGAGCGTCACACCCGGCGCCGGCTTCCAGGATCCGGCCCACTGCTCGGCGCTCGGCAAGGTGCTGCTCGCGCACCTGCCGCCGGAGGAGCTCGCGGAGCACCTGGCGGCGGGGCCGCTGGAGCGCCGCACGCCCCGCTCGATCACCAGGAAGCCCGAGCTGCTCCGCGCGCTGGAGGCGGTGTGCCGCGACGGCTACGCGGTCGACGAGGAGGAGCTCGCGAGCGATCTCTGCTGCGTGGCGGTGCCGGTATCCGACGCGAACGGCCGGGTGGTCGCTGCGCTCAGCGTCGCCATGCCGAAGAGCCGCTTTCGCGGCGGCGCCATCAAGCGCTGGTCGCAGGCGCTCTCGGAGGCGGCGGCGCGCATCGGCGAGCGCTTGGTGCCCGGCGGAGGCTGACCGGCCGTGATCGAACCGTCCTTCCTCTTCGGGCAGTTCGTAAGCGGGCTCTCCACCGCGATGTACCTCTTCCTGATCGCCTCGGGCCTCTCGCTCATCTTCGGGGTCCTGGGGGTGCTCAACTTCGCCCACGGCTCCTTCTACATGCTGGGTGCCTACCTCGCCTGGCAGCTGGTCCAGTGGTTGGGGCCGCGCACCGAGAGCTTCTGGGTGGCGGTGCTGGTCGCGGCGCTGGCCGTCGCGCTGGTGGGCGCGGTGATCGAGCGGCTCCTGCTGCGCCACATGTACCGCCGCGAGGAGCTCTACCAGCTGCTCTTCACCTATGCGCTGGTGCTGGTGATCTCCGACGTGGTGCGCTTCACCTGGGGCACGCAGCAGCTCGGCGTGTCGCGGCCGCCGAGCATGGAGGGCGCCTTCCTCGTCTTCGGCACCAACGTGCCGCTCTACACAGTCTTCATCATGCTGCTGGGGCCGGCGATCGCCTTCGGCATCTGGCTGCTGCTCAACCGCACCGGGCACGGCCGGACCGTCCGGGCCGCGGCGCTGGATCGCGAGATGCTCTCCGCGCTCGGGGCCAACGTCGGCTGGCTCTACACCGGCATGTTCGCGCTCGGCTCGTTTTTCGCCGGGCTGGGCGGGGCGCTGGTCACGCCGGTGCGGAGCCTCGTGCCCGGCATGGACGTGGAGATCATCGTCGAGGCCTTCATCGTGGTGGTGATCGGCGGGCTCGGGTCGCTCTGGGGCACCTTCCTCGGCGCGCTGATCTACGGGCAGGTGCTCGCCTTCGGCATCCTGGTCTTTCCGCGCTTCTCCATCTTCGCCGCGTTCGTGCTGATGGCGGTGATCCTGGTGGTGCGGCCGTGGGGCTTGCTCGGCAAGCCGATCGTGCGATGAACAGCACGGCCCGGTCACGCGAAGCGGCGACCGCGGTAGGGACCGGCGGTGTCGGCCGGCGCATTCCCTGGATCCTGATCGTCGTGCTGCTGATGGCGACCGTCCCCTGGATGGGCTCGCGCTTCTACACCTTCCTCGCCACCGACATCGTCATCCTCGCGCTCTTCGCCACCAGCCTCAACCTGCTGCTCGGCTACACCGGCCTGGTGTCCTTCGGGCATGCCGCCTACTTCGGCGTCGGCGCCTACACCTGCGCGATCCTGATGAAGACGCACGGCATGCCCTTCGTCGTCGGTCTCGCGGCGGCGCCGCTGCTCGCGGGGCTGGTCGCGCTGGTGTTCGGCTTCTTCTGCGTGCGCCTGACCCGCATCTACTTCGCGATGCTGACGCTCGCATTCGCGCAGATCGTCTGGGGCATCTGCTTCAAGTGGAACTCGGTGACCGGCGGCGAGCAGGGCATGTCGGACGTGCCGTATCCGGACCTCACCTGGATGGAGGCGCTGCCGCTCCTCGGGAGCCTGCGGGTAGGGGAGCAGTACTACCTGCTGGTGCTGGTGATCGTCGCAGTCTGCATCGCGCTGCTGCGGATGATCGTGGAGTCGCCGTTCGGCCGGATGCTCACGGTGATCCGCGAGAACCCGGAGCGGGCGCGCTTCATCGGGCTGAATGTGCGCCGCTACGAGCTGGCCGCCTTCGTGCTCGCCGGCGCCTTTGCGGGGATGGCCGGGGCGCTCTTCGGGCTCTTCAACCGCGGCGTCTTCCCGGACTTCGCCTACTGGTCCAAGTCCGCGGAGGTGCTGATCATGGTGATCCTGGGCGGCATGGCGCACTTCTGGGGGCCGGCGATCGGCGCCGGCGCGCTCATGCTGCTCAACGTGCAGATCAGCGCGTACACGCAGTTCTGGCCGTTCGTGCTGGGGACGACGCTGATCGTGCTGCTGTTCGTGTTCCCGGGTGGCATCGTCGGCACGCTGTCGGCGGGCTGGAAGCGGCTGCGCGGGCGGCCGGGGTCGAGCGAGCCCGGTGCGGCGCCGGTGGCCCCGGGCGCGACGGCGCTGACCGGGTCCGGGACGCGAGAGGCGGGGCCCCTGCGGCCGCTCGAGGGCCGCTGACATGGCCGGGGTGGCACACGCGGTGGACCCGGCGACCGGAGGTGTAGACCCCACGGCGAGCGACCCTGCTGCGCGCGGCCATGCCGACACCGCCGGCGAGATGCTCGCCGTGCGCAACCTGCGCAAGAGCTTCGCCGGCTTCACCGCCGTCGGCGGCGTGAGCCTCTCGATGGCGCCGCGCGAGATCGTCGCCATCATCGGGCCGAACGGCGCCGGCAAGTCGACCTTCTTCAACCTGGTGACCGGCCACATCCCGCCGGACGAGGGCGAGGTGCTGTTCGAAGGCCGCCGCATCACCGGGGCGGCGCCGCACGACATCTGTCGCATGGGCATCGGCCGCTCGTTCCAGCGGATCAACATCTTCCCGAAGCTGACCGTCTTCCAGAACGTGCAGGCCGCGATCATCGCGGACCGGGGCAAGGGCACGCGGCTGTGGGGACGGTCGGCCGACCTGTATGTCGACGAGACGATGGCGCTCCTGGAATCGATCGGCCTCGTCGACCAGGCGGCGGCGACCAGCGGCGAGCTCTCCTACGGCGCGCAGAAGCAGATCGAGCTCGGCATCGCGCTGGCGAGCCAGCCGCGCCTGCTGCTGCTCGACGAGCCGACCGCGGGCATGTCCGCGCGCGAGACCCACGAGGCGATCGCGCTGCTCGAGCGCATCGCCGCCGAGCGCGGCCTGTCGCTGCTCTTCACCGAGCACGACATGGCGGTGGTGTTCTCGATCGCGCAGCGCATCGCCGTCCTGCACCAGGGCGGCCTGATCGCCGAGGGCGCCCCGGCCGAGGTGCGGGCGGATCCCGAGGTGCGGCGGGTCTACCTGGGGGCCGGGGCATGAGCTCGCTCGACCCAAGCATCACCGCCGCAGACAACATCTCAGCCGGCCGGCCCGCGGCTGCTGCCGGCGCGCAGGCCGGCGTGCCGCTCCTCGAGGTGCGCGACCTGCATGCCGCCTACGGTCTCTCGCGCGTGCTGTTCGGCGTGTCGCTGCAGGTGGGCCGTGGCGAATGCGTCTGCCTGCTCGGCCGCAATGGCGTGGGCAAGACGACCACCATGCGCGCCATCATGGGCCTCACCCCGCCCGCCGAGGGCGCGGTGCTCTGGCAGGGGCGCGACGTGACCGGCTGGGCGCCGAACCGCGCGGCGCGCGCCGGCATGGGCTTCGTGCCGGAGGACCGCCGCATCTTCGCGGACCTGAGCGTCTGGGAGAACCTGGAGGTGGCCCAGCGCGCGGCCGGCCGCAGCGGCCGCTGGAACATCGAGTCGGTCTACCAGCTCTTCCCCAAGCTGCGCGAGCTGGCCGACCGCCGCGGCGGCAACCTCTCCGGCGGCGAGCAGCAGATGCTGACCATCGCCCGCACGCTGATGGGCAACCCCGAGCTGCTGCTGCTCGACGAGCCGTCCGAGGGGCTTGCGCCGCTCGTGGTGGAGCACCTGCTGGAGCAGGTGCGGCTGCTGCGCGACGAGGGCCTCACCATCCTGCTGGCCGAGCAGGGCGTGGAGTTCTCGCTGGCGCTCGCCGACCGGGTCTACGTGCTGGAGAAAGGGAGCGTGCGCCACAGCGGGCCGGCCGAGGAGCTGCGGCAGGACCGGGCGCTGCGCGATTCGCTGCTGACCATTTAGCCGCAGGACGACACCGTATCTATTCATCATCGTTCAACCGACACCAGAAGGAGGCCACCATGCCGTTCGTCAACATCCGCATCAACGAAGGCCACTCCCACGAGCGCAAGGACGAGATCGCCCGCCGGGTGGTCGACGCGATCCACGAGGTCGCCGAGATCCCGAAGACGTCCATCTGGGTGGTCTTCGAGGACGTCTCGCGCGACGACTGGTATGTCGGCCCCACCCGCGTGAGCCAGATGAAGAAGGGATAGGAGGCGGCGATGAGCGTCGAGATACGTGACCCGCGTTTCCGCGAGGTCGTGGGCGATACGGTGGCGTTCGAGAAGCTTGCCACCGGCTTCCTCTTCACCGAGGGCCCGCTCTGGCACAGCCGCGACCAGTACCTGCTCTTCTCCGACATGCCCGGCGACCACCTTCGCCGCTGGAGCGAAAAGGACGGCGTCACTACCTTCCGCAAGCCCTGCAACCAGTCCAACGGCCTCGCGTGGGACCGGCAGGGGCGGCTGATCGCCTGCGAGCATTCGTCGAGCCACCTGACCCGCACCGAGGCGGACGGCCGGATTACCACCCTGGCGTCGCATTGGCAGGGCAAGGAGCTCAACAGTCCGAACGACGTCGTGGTGCACAGCTCCGGGGCGATCTACTTCTCCGATCCGACCTACGGCCGGAACGAGTTTTATGGCCGGCCGCGGTCGACTGAGCTCGAGTTCCGCGGCCTCTATCGGGTGAAGCCCGATGCCGGCGGCAAAGACTCGCCGCACGAGATCGCGCTGCTGGCGGACGACTTCGGCCAGCCGAACGGGCTGTGCTTCTCGGTCGACGAGAAGC
>JAEWEW010000371.1 GCA_023389175.1 Pseudomonadota bacterium
GGATGGCCGACCACCTGGCCGCCGCAGACGTTGCCGGCGGTGCGCAGGATGTTCTCGTGGCGCCCATCCGCATGAATGCGTGAGGCGAGGATGCCGGGAGCCTCGTCGGCGGCGAGAACCACCGCACCGGCGCCGTCACCGAACAGGACGCAGGTCGTGCGATCGTTCCAGTCCAGGATGCGCGAGAACACCTCGGTGCCGATGACCAGCGCGCGGCGGGCGGTGCCGTTGCGGATCAGTCCGTCGGCCGTGGCGAGCGCATAGACGAATCCGCTGCAGACGGCCTGCACGTCGTACGCGCCACCACCGGGCGTGCCGAGCGCCTTCTGGATCAGGCAGGCGTTGCTGGGGAAGACGTAGTCAGGGGTGGAGGTGGCGCAGACGATCAGGTCGATGTCGGAGGCCTGCAGCCCCGCCGACCGCAGCGCGGCGCGGGCAGCGTCGGCGCCGAGCATCGAGCTGGTCACTCCCGGATCGGCGAGCCAGCGCTGGCGGATGCCGGTGCGGGCGACGATCCACTCGTCCGAGGTCTCGACGCCCTTGCGCGCGAGCTCCTCCGCGAGCTCCTGGTTGCCGACGCGCCGGGAAGGAAGGGCGCTGCCGACGCCCACGATGCGCGCATATCGCGCCGCAGACGGCGAAGGCGTCATGCGCGTCGGTTGGTTGCTGGCGTTGCTCGTCATGAATGGCCCTGTGGACGCGAAGCGGGTTGAGGCTGGCTCGGAAGGGACCCATCCGCGCTGCCGTCGTCGCCGGACTGCCCCGCCGGTGACACCCTAAGCCGGATTGTCAATGATATCCGCCGCGGTGGCCGGGTTCGGCAGCGCAGCGCCGATGCGCCCGATGAGATCGTTGCGCGCCGCGTCGTAGGCGCGACGCAGCGCGGCCTCGAAGGCCACCGCATCGGCCGAGCCGTGGCTCTTGATCACGATGCCGCGCAGCCCGATCAGGCTCGCGCCGTTGTAGCGGCGATGATCGGTGCGGCGCTTGAACCGGGCCAGCACCGGCCAGGCGAGCACCGCCATCGCCCGGGCGATCGGATTGCGGCCGAACTCCTCGCGCAGGAAGCTGCCGAGCATCTGGGCCACGCCCTCGGAGGTCTTGAGCGACACGTTGCCCACGAAACCGTCGCAGACGATCACGTCGACCACGCCGCGGAAGATGTCGTTGCCCTCGACGTTGCCGGCGAAGTTGAGGTCCGTCCCGCGGATCAGCTCGGCGGCCTCCTTCACCACGTCGTTGCCCTTGATCGCCTCTTCGCCGATGTTGAGCAGCGCGACCGTGGGACGCTCGCGATCGTCGAGCACGCTGACCAGCGCGCTGCCCATCACGGCGAACTGCAGCAGGTGCTGCGGCGTGCAGTCCACGTTGGCGCCGAGGTCCAGCATCGTGGTGGCGCGGCCCTTCTGGTTGGGCAGCTGGGCGGCGATCGCCGGACGGTCGATGCCTTCCATCATCTTCAGCACGAAGCGCGAGATCGCCATGAGCGCGCCGGTGTTGCCGGCGCTCACGCAGGCGTCGGCCTCGCCCTTCTTGAGCAGCTCGATCGCGACGCGCATCGAGGAATCGCGCTTGCCGCGCAACGCCTGGGCCGGCGCCTCGTCCATCAGCACGACCTCGGAGGCCGGCACCACCCGAAGCCGTTGCCGCCCCGGCGGCTTTCCCTCGGGGGACTGCGCAAGCGCAGCCTCGATGCGGTCGGGTTGCCCGACCAGCATCACCTCGACGTCAGGATGAGATGCGAGGAACGAAAGCGCCGCCGGAACGGTGACCGGCAGCCCGTGGTCGCCACCCATCGCATCGATCGCTATCCGGACCGTCATGGACTGGCCTGGTGCGCCCTGTTCAGCCTACCGACCTGAGTGCAGTGTGCCCGGACCGCTGCAAGTGCCCCCAGCCCCGCCGGACACCTCGCTCGACGCGCGCGGACCCGTTGCCGCTGCCTATGCCGCTACTCGTCCGATTTGGTCTTGACGACCTTCTTGCCACGGTAGAAGCCGTTCGGGCTGATGTGGTGGCGCAGGTGGACCTCGCCGGTGCCCGGCTCCACGGCGACCGGCGGCGGGGACAGGAAATCGTGCGAGCGGTGCATGCCCCGCTTGGACGGCGATTTCTTGTTCTGCTGGACGGCCATTGGAAACTCTCCTGATGCTGGTAGCCTGACGTTGCCGGTTGCCCGAGGCGAATCAGGCATTATACATCGGGCGGACAGATCTCATGAGCGGGCGCCATCGGCAAGGCGAGGATCGCCTCGTCCTCCACCAGCGCCGCCAGATCCAGCACCGGCGTGGCGGCGATCACCTCAACCGTCTCGGCCTCCCGGTCTTCCCGCTCCGCCTGGGCTTCGCTCGCTGCGAGACGAAAGCGGGTTTCGCTTGCGATCTCCGGCAACTGCACGGGTCCGAGGCAGCGCGAGCATGACATGACCGGGGCGAAGCGGGTGCGGGCGAGCAGGAAGTCGCGCTGGCGCCCCAGATCGTCCTGCCCCACCGAGCCCTCGATCCGCCAGGCGACCGCGCCGTCGGCGGCGGCATCGGCCGCAACTCCCGCGCTGACCAGGCGCGCCATCAGGGTGAACGGCGTCTGTCCTTCCACGACCTGTCGTCGCCGCGCGAACTGGACCGGGTCCACCTTGGGCGCAAGGCTCTCCCGTGCCGCGCGGTCGCCGTCCACGGCGGGAGGGCCTGTCGGATCCGCACCGTCCCCGCCGTCCGAGCCATGTCGCGCCTGATTCACGCTATCCTCCGAAGCCGCCCTGTCCGCGGGCATTATGCCAACGCCGTCCAGATGACCCTTGTACTTGCATCGGGTTCGCCATACCGCCGCGAGCTGCTCGCCCGCCTGCGGGTGCCGTTCGAGGTGATGGCGCCCAACGTCGACGAGGCCCCGGCCGCAGGCGAGCGCCCGGCAGCGCTCGCCAGCCGCCTCGCGCGGGCGAAGGCGCAGGCGGTCGCGGCGTCGCGGCCGCGCGCCGTGGTGATCGGGTCGGACCAGGTGGCCACCCTGGACGGCAGGACCCCGATAGGCAAGCCGGGCACGCTCGAGCGGGCGCGTGAGCAGCTCCGCGCCGCCTCCGGCCGCGCGATGCAGTTCCACACCGCCTATGCCGTCGTGGCGCCGGGCCGACCGCTGGTCGAGGGCACCGTGCCGGTGACGGTGCGGTTCCGCGAGCTGGAACCCGCGGAGATCGAGCGCTATCTCGCGCTCGAGCAGCCGCTCGATTGCGCCGGCGCCGCCCGCTGCGAAGGCCTCGGCATCAGCCTGCTGGAGGCGATCCACACCGACGATCCCACCGCGCTGGTCGGCCTGCCGCTCATCCAGGTGGCAGAGACCCTGCGCCGGCTCGGGATCCCGGTGCCGTGAGCGCCGGGCCGACTGAGCGCCGCCGTGGTCGGCTGATCCTCGTGCCGGCACCACTCGAGCAGGCGCCGCCCACGCGCACCTGGCTCTGCGACCCGGACCGCGAGCTGGTCGCGGGCCTCACCCGCTTCTACGTCGAGACGCCGAAGACGGCGCGGGCGTGGCTGAAGGCGCTGCCGGTGTCCGCGCCGCTGCAGTCGATCGAGCTGCATGCCCTGCCCTCGGCCGCTGCTCCAGGCGCGCATTCAAGTCGCGGTGCCGCGGTCGACTGGCGCGACTGGCTTGCACCGCTCGCGGCCGGCGAGTCCGTCGGCGTCATGTCCGATGCCGGCTGCCCCGGCGTGGCCGATCCCGGAGCGGCCCTGGTGCAGGCGGCGCACGACGCCGGGTTCGAGGTCCATCCCCTGATCGGCCCCTCCGCCCTCCTGCTCGGCCTGATGGCAAGCGGGCTGAACGGCCAGCGGTTCAGCTTCCAGGGCTACCTGCCGGTGGAGCGTCCGCAGCGAAGGCAGGAGATCGAGCGGCTCGCGCGGCGCTCGGCCGCCGAACGGGAGACCGTCCTGCTGATCGAGACGCCCTACCGCAACCAGGCCATGGCCGAGGCGCTGCTCGAGGCGCTGCCCGCGGACGCCCGCCTGTGCATCGCGGCGGATCTCGCGGGTCCGGAGGAATCGATCGCGACCCGTCCGGTCAATGCCTGGCGCGCCCGGCCGCCCCGGTTGCCGCGCAAGCTCCCGGCGGTGTTCCTGTTCCTGTGCTGAGGATTGCGACGATGCCGCACCTGCCGACGCCGCAATCGCGGCGCACGGAGCCGGCGGTACCGATGCACCGGGATGTCATCGGCGCCCGGGTCCCGACTAGCGCAACCGCGGCGGCTCCGCTGTCACCTGCATCTCGCGCGCGAGCACGGCGCCCACCGATGCGCCCATGCGCTTGGCCAGCCGTTCGACCAGGGTGCCGCGCCGGGTGAAGTCGACGATGTCCTCGGCCTTCACTACGTCGCGGGCGACCGAGGCGAGGGAGCCCAGCTCGTCGGCGAGGCCGAGCTCGATGCTGCGCTCTCCGGTCCAGAAGAGGCCGCTGAACAGCTCGGGGGATTCCTTGAGTCGCGCCCCGCGCCCGTCCCGCACCACCCGGATGAACTGCTGGTGGACCTCGTTCAGCATCGCCTGCGCATGCGCCCGCTGGTCCGGCGCGATCGGCAGGAACGGATCGAGAAAGCCCTTGTTGCGGCCGGCCGCGAGCAGCCGCCGTTCGACGCCTGCCTTGTCCATCAGCCCGGTGAGACCGAAGCCTTCGATGACCACCCCGATCGATCCGACGAGACTCGCCTTGTCGACGAAGATCCGGTCGGCTGCCGCCGCGAGGTAGTAGCCGCCCGAGGCGCAGATCTCCTCCACCACCGCGTAGAGGGGAATCGCGGGATAGAGCTTGCGCAGCCGCCGGACCTCGTCGTTGATCCGCCCCGCCTGCACCGGGCTGCCGCCCGGGCTGTTGATGCGCATCACCACCGCCGCCGTCTGGCGGTCCTCGAAGGCGCTGCGCAGGGCGGCGTTGACGAGGTCGGCGTCGACCTCGCCCCCGTAGGCGATCACGCCGTCGATCTCGATCAGCGCGGTATGCCGCCCGCTGCTGCTCTCGCCCGGCTGCAGCCAGCCGGCGCCGATCGCGAGCAGGAGGAGGACCACCCCGATGCCGAAAAGCCGGAAGAAGATGGTCCAGCGGCGGGCGCGCCCGCGCGCCCCCACCCCC
>JAEWEW010000408.1 GCA_023389175.1 Pseudomonadota bacterium
CGGCAGCCCGGCGCCGCAGGCAGTCGGTGTCCAGCGCCAGGCGCTCGCGGAATTCCTTCGACAGCCAAAGGACCATCGGCACCTTGCGCTGCTCCTCGGGCGCGATGCGCCAGGGCAACCCGTGGAGGTAGAGCCGATGCTCGCCGAGCGACTCGCCGTGGTCGGAGACGTACAACAGCGCGACATCGTGGGTCCGCGAGTGCGCCTGGAGCAGGTCGATCGCCTGGGCCAGCACCCGGTCGGTGTAGCGGATCGAGTTGTCGTAGCTGTTGACCACCTGCTCCCGGGTGCAGCGGCGCAGGTCGGCGTCCCCGCAGGTCGGCCGGAAGACCGCCTGCTCCGGCGGATAGCGATGGTCATAGGCAGGGCCGTGGCTGCCGATCATGTGCAGCACCACGACGCGGTCCTCACCATCGAACGAGTTCTCCAGCCCGTCCAGCAGATGCGCGTCGAGGCAGCGCCCCGGCAGGCAGTCCGGTCGCCCTGCCGTGTCGATCCCCTCGAACTCGAGACCGTCGCAGACGCCCTTGCAGCCGGTCTGGTTGTCGCGCCAGAGCACCCGGATGCCGGTGCGCGCGATGAGGTGTAGCAGCGACTCGCTGCGACGGATCCGCGTCTCGTCGTAGTCGCGACGTCCGACCGGCGCGAACAGGCAAGGCACCGAGGTTTCCGTATCGGTTCCGCAGGCGGACACGTCCGCGAAGTTGACCACCTCGCGCCGGCGCAGCGCCGGAGTGGTGTCGCGACCGTATCCGCTCAGGCCCCAGTTCGCCGCGCGCGCCGTCTCGCCGAGGACCAGCAGCAGCATGACCGGACGGCTACCATCGCCCGCAGCATGCCGGACCGCGTCGGTACCGATCGCCGCCCGGGGCACCGCCGCGTCCTGTTGGCTCGCCAGCGCCACCCGGGTCGCCGAGTAGACGAGATTGGCCGGGGTGACGAGGTACCGCACCTCGTGCCGCTCGCGCATGAGCGGTGCCAGCTCCGGATATGCGACGACCAGAGCGATGGCGAGCGCTCCGACCGTGCCGACAAAGGTGCCGATCCGGCGCCGGATCGCGCGGCCGAGGGGCCCCCCGGCAACGCGCGTCCATCCGAGCAGCAGCCATGCCGGCGCGCCGGTCAGCGCCACATGCAGAAGGAGCCCGGCGCCCAGGAGGTCGACCGCCTCCTTCGGCTCCGTGTGCAGGGCGTTGCGCAGCATCCCCGGATCCAGGAAGACGCCGTAGTGCTCGATGTAGTAGCTGGCCGCGGCCGCAATCAGGACCGCACCTGCCAGCACCGGCCGCACCGACTGCCGGCCGACCAGCCACAGCGCCATGAGCGCATGCAGGCAGGTCAGGCCGATGAGGAGGCTCGTGCCCTGGAACCAGGCCAGGGGGCTGCCCCAGTCGTACCCCTGCAGGATGATCCGCCAGAACGGCCGGTTGCAGGCAATGGCGAGCCAGAGGCTGACGAGGAAGGTCAGCGCCTCGGACGAGAGGACCGGGCGGCTCCGGAAGATGCGGGCGGAACGTGACGCGAGCATGGGGGCGCCGCCTCCTATCGACAGCATCGCCAGACGATGCCGACGGTGGCGGCGACATCGGACGGATCAGGGGCAAGGGGGCTGTCCGCGGCACTGCCGAGCAGCCGGGTGTAGCGCAAACCGGCGAAGGCGACCCAGCGCGATGACAGCGCGCTCGTCAAGCTGATGCCGACGCCGGCATCCTTGAGCCCGGCGCTGGCCGAATACGCCGGTCGGGTCGCGGTGCGGGCGGAATCCGGGACGCCGTAGTAGCTGTCGAGGTGGGTGGCATTCGCCACCGTGAAGCCCGCTCCGACCTGCAGTTCGGTACCCGATGCAACCGGATGGCGCCAGGTCAGTCCGGTCGTGGCGAAGAGCCCGGTGCCGCGGCCGAGCAGGTCGACATTAAGCGTGGTGCCGGCACTCCAGGACCGCGAGACCAGATAGGTCGCCGACGCCCTTCCCAGGACGGTCTTGCGCACGTCCGGGAGGCCCGCGAGGTTGTCCGAGTCCGATGACGGCCGCCCGCCCGAGATCCGCAGGCCGGTGCGCAGCTTCCAGTGCGGCGACTGGACGAGGTCGAGCGATACGCCGGAGACGTCGGTGTCCGTGCCGAAATCGAGAAGTCCGCCGCTGCCGGAGGTGGCGATCCGCAGCCGGCCATAGCGCAACGCCGCGAGCGGCCGCACCACGAACTCGCGCCGTTGCGAGCCGATGTACTCCGCCGCAGACGTGGCGGAAAGTCCGATCAGGCCCCCGAGCCCTGCCCTGGGGCCGGGGGTTCGCTCGATATCGACCGCAGGCCGGGCCGGGGAGTCGCTCCTCGGAACCTCCTCGGCCTGGGGAGGCGTCGGCCAGATGCACAGCGCGATCGCACAGAAGCAGGCTTTCAGTCGCGATCGATCCGGCAAGGTTGGACGTGCTCGAAGAGGTGAGGCTCCGAGCCTACCGGTGGCCGTGGCGAAGTCTTGTCGAAGTCCCGTCGAATTTGCGTCGAAGCGAACCGGGAAGCGCCGGGACCACCGCGATGGCGGCTTGGCGCCGCTTCAAGCAGAATTGCCGGGCCCGGCCTGGCGCTTGCCTGCAACCTGCGCCATCCCCGGGGCGGACATCATGCCTCCTGGTGTAGAAGCCGAAACGACGGACCAAGTCAACCGGCCGGCCGGCGCCGCTGCGGCGTCCCCCAGCGCTCCTGCGAGCGGCGCGGCGGCGGACCGGCCACGGCTGCGCGCCCTCGCCGTCACGGCGCTCGGCGTCATCTTCGGCGACATCGGAACCAGCCCGCTCTATACCCTTCGGGAGTGCTTCTCGCACAGCGGGCTGCCCCTCACGCCGGACACGCTGCTGGCCGTGCTGTCGCTCATCGTCTGGACCCTGACCCTTGTCGTCTCGCTCAAGTACGTCCTCGTGATGCTGCGCTTCGACTATCGGGGCGAAGGCGGTGCGCTCGCGCTGCTGTCGCTCGCCCTGCGCAACCTGCGCCGCCATCCGGTCCTCTCCGTGGGCGTGACCGTGCTGGGCACCGTGGCGGCCGCGCTCTTCTTCGGCGACGTGATCATCACGCCAGCCATCTCGGTGCTTGCCGCCGTGGAAGGAATCGCCGTCGTCGCCCCGGAGCTGCACACGTGGATCGTGCCGAGCGCGGCGGCGATCCTGGTGCTCCTGTTCTGGGTGCAGCGGCACGGCACCGCGTCCGTCGGCCGCATCTTCGGGCCGATCATGCTGGCCTGGTTCTGCACCCTGGGTCTGCTCGGGCTCGCCAGCATCCTCCAGACGCCTGGCGTCCTCCATGGGCTGAACCCCGGCCGGGCACTCTGGCTGTTCCGGGAGATGCCGCATCTGGCACTTCTTGCGATGGGCGCCGTCTTCCTCTGCGTGACCGGCGCCGAGGCGCTCTATGCGGACCTCGGCCACTTCGGCCGCAAGCCGATCGCGCGGGCCTGGTTCTGGATCGTCTTTCCCGCCCTGCTCCTCAACTACTTCGGCCAGGGCGCCCTGCTCTTGCGGGAGCCGGGCGCGGTGGCCAACCCGTTCTTCCTGCTGGCTCCGGAGATGCTGCGCTTGCCGCTGGTGGCGCTGGCGACGGTCGCCACCGTGATCGCCTCGCAGGCCGTGATCTCGGGCGCGTTCTCGGTGACCCAGCAGGCCTCGCGGCTGAACCTGCTGCCGCGGCTGAAGGTCCGGCACACGTCGGAGACCGCCCGTGGCCAGATCTATATCCCGGCGGTGAACTGGGGCCTGCTCTGCGCAGTGCTGGCCCTGGTGGTCGGCTTCGGCAGCTCCAGCGACCTGGCTGCCGCGTACGGCCTCGCGGTGTCCGGCCACTTCGTCATCGGCACGCTCCTGCTTGCCGCCGTGGTGGCTTCCCGGGCCGGCGCACGCACCCGCCACGAGCCCGGCGGAACCCGCCGCGGCCTCGTTCGCCGACTGACCTGGCTGCTGCTCGTGCCGATGGCGTTCTACCTCGTCGTCGAGCTCACCTTCCTCGCCGCCAACCTGCTGAAGATTCCCGACGGCGGCTGGTTCCCGCTACTGGTCGCCGCCGGGCTGGTCCTCGTCATGTGGACCTGGCGAAGCGGGCTCGATTCCCTGCGGCAGCGCAAGGACCAGGGCCCGCATGCCGTCGTCGACGGACTCACGCTGGACCTGGGCGGCACGTTGGAGGTGCCCGGCAGCGCCATCTTCCTGTCCTCGAGCGCCAGCGGCTGTCCCAGCAGCTTTCTCCACAACCTGAAGCACAACAAGGTGGTGCACGAACGCACCTGCTTCCTCACCGTCCTGTTCGACGATGCCCCGCGATTGAGCGACGAGGAACGGGTGAAGGTCGAGCGGGGCGCGAACGGCATCTGGCGCCTGGTCGCGCGGTTCGGCTATCGGGAGGACCCGGACATCGCCCTGATCCTGCGGTTGGCCAGCGACGCGGGGCTGGATCTCCAGGAGCAGTCGGCCTCGTTCTTCACGAGCAAGCCGCATGTCGTCGTGGAGCCCGGGCGGACATCCTCGACGCTGCAGCGACGGCTGTTCGGCTGGATGCTGCAGAACAGCCCGAGCGTTGCCAACTACCTCGGACTGCCGCCGCGCCAGGTGATCGAGATCGGCGCGCAGGTGGTCATCTAGGCCCAGCGCGCGCGCCCGAGGCCGGCGCCGGGCCTCAGCGCTGCCAGAGGATGAGCGGTGACTCGGCAGGCACGCAGGCTTCGGGATGAAACGGCAGGATGCGCGGCGTATAGTGGCTCTCGGGGCGGCCGAGCCCGGTGCTCGCGCTGAACAGGAACGCATCCCGTGTCCCATCGAGCGCCGCCCCGCGCCGCATGTCTTCACATGATGCCGGATGCTCTGCCAGCGCATCCGCGTAGAGCTCGACCCGGACGCATTCGGGATCGACTCGCCCGAAGTGCACGGGCACCTCGAACACCCGACGGCCGTCCTCGATCCGTACGCCGAGCGGGCCGAAGCGCAGGTCGCCCCAGCAGTCCGCAAGCCTGCGGTGCCAGGTGCTCAGTTGGCTTGCGACCCGGCCGCCGTCGGCGCTGCGCCGACGGAAGCGCGCAGCGGCGGGCTGATAGAGCTCCGGCA
>JAEWEW010000082.1 GCA_023389175.1 Pseudomonadota bacterium
CCGGAAGGCGGCGCCAGCCGAGGCGACGCCCGCCTTCGCGGGAACGAAGGCGACCGCTGCGGCGCTCGAGCCCGAGCCCGCGGCCGAGCCCGCACCGTCCGCCGGGGGCCGGCAACCGGCGACGGCACCCGCCGCCCCGCGCGCCATCTCCGACGAGGTCATCCTGGACGTGCAGTCGGTGTCGCGCAGCTTCGGCGGCCTGCGGGCGGTCCACGATGTCAGCTTCAAGGTGCGCAAGGGCATGATCCTCGGCATCATCGGGCCCAACGGTGCCGGCAAGACGACGCTCTTCAACGTGCTGAACGGCTTCCTGCGGCCCGACGCCGGCAAGGTCCTGGTCAACGGGGTCGACATGGTCGGCCGCAAGCCGCATGTGCTCTGCGCGGCAGGCGTCGGACGCACCTTCCAGGTCATGCGGCCGTTCAAGCGGCTGACCGTCGCCCAGAACGTCAAGGTCGGCGCCTACGTGAACGCCCGCACCGGCAGCGAGGAGGAGGTCGAGGCCATCGCGGCTCGTGCGATCGCGCAGGTGGGCCTGTCCGCGAGCGCCGACAAGGTCGCGTCGGTGCTCACGGTACGGGAGCTGCGGCTGATGGAGCTCGCGCGCGCGGTGGCGGGACAGCCCACGCTGCTCCTGCTCGACGAGACGCTGGCGGGGCTCGGCCACAACGAGATCGACGATGTGGTGGAGGCGATCCGCGCGCTGTCCGCCGCCGGCATCACCATCGTGATCATCGAGCACACCATGCAGGCGATGGTGAAGCTGGTGGACGAGTTCGTGGTGCTGGATCACGGCGAGGTGCTGGTGGTCGGCGATCCGCCGACGATCACCCGGGACACGCGGGTGGTCGAGGCCTACCTGGGCCGCAAGTGGAGCAAGCAGGATGCTTGAGGTGAGGCAGCTCGTCGCCGGCTATTCCGTGGTCCCGGTGCTGCACCAGGTCTCGGTCACCGTCGGCGCCGGCCAGTTCGTGTCGATCGTCGGGCCCAACGGCGCCGGCAAGAGCACCCTGTTCAAGTCGATCTCGGGCACCGTACCGGCCATGTCGGGATCCATCCGCTTCGAGGGACAGGACCTGCTGGCGGTGCCGGCCGCCAGGCGCCCGCACCTGGGTATCGCGCACGTGCCCGAAGGCCGGCAGGTGTTCGCGTCGATGACCGTGCTGGAGAACCTGGAGATGGGCGCGTACACCGACGCCGGACGCCGGGACTGGCGCGAGAACCTGGAGCGGATCTACGCCTGGTTCCCGGTGCTGAAGGAACGGGCGCGCCAGCTGGCCGGGACGCTCTCCGGCGGCGAGCAGCAGATGCTCGCGATCGGCCGCGGCCTGGCATCGTCGCCGCGCCTGCTGATGCTCGACGAACCGTCGATGGGCCTCGCGCCCGCGATCGCGGACTTCATCTTCGAGCAGCTCATCGACATCCGGGCCAAGGCGGCGCTCACCATCCTGCTCGTGGAGCAGCGGGTGGCGGAGGCGCTGCAGTTCGCCGACCACGGCTACGTGCTGGAGACCGGCCGCGTGGTCCTGGAGGGAACTCACGAGACGCTGCAGGCGGACGACCGCGTCCGTCGTGCGTACCTGGGCATGTGACGACAACAGCAAACCGCACAGGCGGACACACGGAGATGACCATCATGAGCAACAACCGAATCAACGGCTCGCGGCGCGCCCTGGCGGGAGCCGGGCTGGCGCTGTCGTCCCTCGCGGTGGCGGGTTTCCCGCCTGCCGCGCTCGCGGCGGATCCCCAGACGGTGAGTGTCGGGCTGATCGCGCCGATGTCGGGCATCTACGCCCGCCCCGGCCAGGTCATGCGGATGGGCGCGGAGATGGCGGTGAAGGACATCAACGACCAGGGCGGCATCAAGGCACTGGGCGGCGCCAAGCTCAAGCTGGTGGTCGTCGATTCCGGCGACTCCACCGAGAAGGCCAAGAGCTCGGCACAGCGCATGGTGGCGGACTATCCGGACCTCGTCGTCGGCACCGGCGCGTACCTGAGCTCCTTCACGCTCGCGGTGACCGAGGTAACGGAGCGCGCCAAGCTGCCGGTACTTACCCTCTCCTACTCCGACCAGATCACCAACCGCGGCTTCAAGTACATCTTCCAGACCTCGGCCACCGCCGGCAAGCAGGCCGGCATCGCCCTGCCGATCATCCTCGACCTGGCCGAGAAGGCGTCCGGCAAGCGACCGAAGACGGTCGCCATCCTGACCGACAACACCGCGGCGTCGCTGTCGTCGGTGAAGGCCATGAAGGACGGGCTGCTGGCGCAGAACAAGCTCGAGCTCGTCGTCGACGAGACCTTCACCCCGCCGCTCTCGGATGCCTCGTCGCTCATCCAGCGCGTCCGGTCGCGGCGCCCCGATCTCGTCTTCTTCCTGCCTACCGTCATCTCGGACGCCAAGCTGATCCTCGAGAAGATGAACGAGACCAACGTCCGCATCCCGGTGATCTCGTTCGGCATCGCGATCGCCGAGCCGGACGTGCTCAATACCGTGAGCCCGCAGCTGATCAACGGCGTCATGTCCGCCGTCGCGAACTGGGGTGCCAAGGGGCAGGAGAAGCTGATCCAGCGCCTGAAGACCGAGTACAACGAGCCGTGGATGACGCAGAATGCCATCTCCACCTACGGCGACATGTGGATCATGAAGGCCGCGCTGGAGAAGGCCGGCAAGGCGGACCGCGAGGCGGTCGGCGCGGCGATGCGAGCCCTGGACGCGGGCCCGACGCCCTATTTCCCGGGCGGCGAGCTCAAGTTCGACGAGAACGGGCGACGCGTTGGAGCCGGCCTGACCATCATCCAGTGGCAGAACGGCGTCCCGGTCACTGTCTTCCCTGAAGAGCTCGCGATCGCCAAGCCGATCTGGCCGGGCAAGCAGTAGCATGAAGCAGCGGGTTGGCCTCATCGGCGTCGGCAACATGGGCGGGCGCATGGCGCGCCGCCTGGTCGACGCCGGTATCCCGGTGCTCGGCCACGACGCGGACCCGGCGCGGCCGGCGGCCGCGGGCGCGCAGGCCGCGGCCTCGGTTCGTGACCTGGTCGAGCGCAGCGACATCGTGCTGCTGTCGCTGCCGGACAGCCGGGTGGTGGAAGCGGTGGTGGAAGGAACCGACGGCATCCTGGCCGCCTGCCGGGCCGGGCAGACCGTCGTGGACCTGAGCACCTCCGCGGCAAGCTCGACCATGCGCCTCGCCGGGCTCTTCCGGGACCGCGGCGTGCACTTCATCGACGCCGGCATCTCCGGCGGTGCCGCCGCCGCGGAGCGCGGCACGCTCACGCTGATGGTCGGCGGTGACGCCGAGGCGATCGAGGCCGTGCGCTGGGTGTTCGCGCCGATCAGCAGCAAGGCGCTGCGCATGGGTCCGAGCGGCGCGGGCCATACCACCAAGCTGCTGAACAACTTCCTCAACGCGGTGAGCCTCGCGGCCACGGCCGAGGTGATGGTCGCCGCGCGCAAGGCGGACCTGGACCTGCACCAGTTCCTGGATGTCGTCAACAGCAGCAGCGGCGTCAACTTCGCCACGCTGAACCGGTTCCCCCACATCGTGGACGGCAACTACCTCGAGGGGGGACTGACCAGCCGCCTGATGACGAAGGACGTGGTGCTGTACCTGGAGCGGGTGCGGGAGCTCGGTGTCGCGTCGTTGAACGCCTCGGGGCCGCTCGCGAGCTTCGGTCTCGCGACCGCGCTCGGCTACGGGGACCTGATCAGCAACCGGGTGGTGGACGCCATCGGAGACGTCTCGGGCGGCGTTCGCCTGAGCGACGGAGAATCGAAGGACAGGAGCAAGGCATGAAGGTTTTTCACGGCAGGATGGACGGCAGGCCCTCGGAGCAGCGGGGCCCCACGTTCACTGGGGTGGTCTGGGCCGATCCGGTGATGCCCACCACCGACGGCGTCACCATCAACACGGTGTTCTTCTCGCCCGGGGCCCGCACCTTCTGGCACAAGCATGACGCGGGGCAGGTGCTCCAGGTGACCGGCGGCAGCGGCTGGATCTGCGTGGACGGCAGCGAGCCGCAGCCGATCCGCCAGGGCGACGTGGTGTGGATCGGTCCCGGCGAGCGCCATTGGCACGGCGCGGACGCGAGCTCCTACCTGGTGCACCTCGCCATTTCGATCGGCAAGGCCGAGTGGCAGGAGGAAGTGTCCGAGGCCGACTATGCGCGCGCCCGCAGCGGCCGCGCGGCGGTCGGCGCCAACCCGGGAGCCGCGCGATGATCGTCGAGATGCGGGTCTATCACTGCCTGCCCGGTCGCCTGCCGGCGCTGAACCAGCGTTTCACCGGGCACACGCTCGGCTTCTTCGCCAAGCATGGCATCCGCCCGATCGGCTTCTGGACCACGCTGGTGGGCCCCACCAACCATGCGCTCACCTACCTGCTCGAGTGGCAGAGCCTCGCCGAGCGGGAGCAGAAGTGGAACGCCTTCCAGGCGGATCCGGCCTGGATCGCGGCCCGGGTGGAAAGCGAGGCGCAGGCCCCGATCGTCGAGCGGATCGAGAGCCAGTTCCTGGTCCCGACCGACTACTCGCCGCTGCGGTGACGGCCATGGCCAGCACGACACGCCAGTCCGGGGGCGACGCGAAGCCTGCGATCGGCTTCATCGGGATCGGCGCAATGGGCGTGCCGATGGCGGCATGCCTGGCCGGGGCGGGGTACCGCCTGGTGGTTCACGACAGCCGCCGGCAGCAGGTGGATGCGTTCGTCGCCGCCCATGGCGCGCAGGGTGCCGTCGGCGCCGCCTCGCTCGCCGAGCTCGGCGCGACGGCGGACGTGGTCATCACCATCCTGCCGACCAGCGCGATCGTGACGGAGGTGCTCTTCGGCGAGCAGGGCCTCGCGGCTTCGCTTCGGCCGGGCACCCTGGTGATCGACATGACCTCCGGCGTGCCGGCGGTCACCGTCGCGCTCGCCGAGCGGCTCGCCCGGCAGGGCGTCGCGTTCTTCGACGCGCCGGTCTCGGGTGGCGTCGCCCGCGCCGTCACCGGGCAGCTCGCCATCATGGCAGGTGGCGAGGCGGCGCACATCGACCGGGCGCTGCCGATCCTCGAGGCGATGGGCACCGTCACCCGCACCGGAGCGATCGGCACTGGCCATGCGATGAAGGCGCTGAACAACCTGGTGTCCTCGGGTGGCTTCCTCATCGGCATCGAGGCGCTGCTGATCGGCTCGCGTTTCGGAATCGATCCGGAGACGATGGTGGACATCCTGAACGTCTCGACCGGCATGAACAACAGCACGCAGAAAAAGTTCAAGCAGTTCGTCCTCTCCCGCAAGTTCGATTCCGGCTTCACCCTCGGCCTGATGGTCAAGGACCTCTCGATCGCGCTCGGCATCGCCCACGACCATGACGTCAATGCGCCGTTCTCGGGCCTTTGCCGCGACCTCTGGGCAGGCGCGAGCGCGCTGCTCGGACCGCAGGCGGACCACACCGCCATGGCGCTGATGAGCGAGAAGCTGGCCGGCCGCGAGATCGGATCGGACCAACCCAGGTGAGCGGAGGAAGCGAGGTGGGCGAGGTGGCAGGCGATGTGACAAGACGGGTCGCGGACTACGTGCTCGCGACCGACCTGGCGGCGATACCGGAAGATGTCCGCAAGGAGGCGCGGCGGGCGCTGCTGAACTATGTCGGTTGCGCGCTGGGCGGAAGCCGGCACGAGGCGGTCGGCCGCGCGCTCGCCGCGCTGGGACCGTACTCCGGTCCGCCCACGGCAAGCGTGCTCGGGCGGCCGGAGCGGGTCGACCCGTTGCTCGCCTCGCTCCTCAACGGCATCAGCTCCCACGTCCTCGACTTCGACGACACGACGCCGGCCAACTACATCCACTGCACCTCGCCGGTGGCCTCCGCCCTCTTCGCCCATGCCAGCACCACCCCGGTCAGCGGCGAGCAGTTCGAGCTCGCCTTCATCCTCGGGTTCGAGATCGTCTCTCGTATCGGCAACGCCACCTATCCGGCCCACTACGATGCGGGCTGGCACAGCACCGGATCGGTGGGCGTGTTCGGCGCGGCGATCGCCATGGGGAAGCTCCTGGGACTTTCCCGGCAGGAAATGGTGTGGGCGATCGGGCTCGGCGCCACCCAGTCCAGCGGGCTGCGGGAGATGTTCGGATCGATGGCCAAGTCCTTCCATCCGGGTCGTGCCGCGCAGAGCGGCTACATCGCGGCGCTGCTCGCCCGCGAGGGCTTCACCGCGGGCGTGCATCCGATCGAGGGGCCGCGGGGCTTCGCCGCGGTCCAGTCGGCACGCTACGACCTCTCGCGCCTGACCGACGGACTCGGCACCGGCTTCGAGCTGCGGGTCAATGCCTACAAGCCGTTCCCCTGCGGCATCGTGACCCATCCGACGATCGATGCCTGCATCCAGCTGCAGCAAGAGCACCGCTTCGATCCGGCGCAGATCGCCGCGGTTCGCCTCCGGGTGGCGCCGCTGGTCAAGGACCTGTGCGACAAGAAGGAGATAAGCACCGGGCTGGAGGGCAAGTTCTCGGCCTATCACGCGGCGGCGATCGGGCTCGTCCGCGGCAAGGCCGGCCACGCGGAGTTCACCGACGAAGCGGTCAACGATCCGCTGGTGAAGCAGGTGCGCAGCCGGGTGCAATCGACCGGGGATCCGTCGGTGCCGGAGGACGGCGTGCGCGTCGAGGTCGCGATGAGCGACGGCCGGAGCTTCACGAAGTCGCTGGATCACTCGCTCGGCAACCTGAAGCGGCCGCTGAGCGACGCGCAGCTGGAGGCGAAGTTCCGCGACCAGGCAGGCGTCCTTGGGGCGGCGCAGGTGGACGCGCTGATCGCGGATTGCTGGCGCATCGAGGCGCTCGATGACGTCGGCAGGCTGGTCACCGGCGCCGTGCCCCGCGGCTCGTGACCTGGAGAGGCCTGGTACCAGGCACATCCTTTACAACAGAAGAGGAGACGAAGATGAGAAGGATGAGAAGGATCGCGATCGGCGCGCTGGTTTCGGCCGCGTTGACCCTGCCGCTCGCGGCGCAGGCGGAGGTGAGCGAGCTGCACATTCCGCTCGGCGCGGGCGGCTTCGGCTTCCTGCCGCTGCACATGATGAAGAAGCATGGCCTGATCGAGAAGCAGGCGGCCAAGGAAGGGATGAAGGTCACCGTGAACTGGGCCAACATCGGCGGACCGTCCGTCATGATCGACGCCCTGCTCTCCGGCTCGGCCCACTTCGTCTCGGCGGGGCCGCCTTCCTTCCTCATCCTGTGGGACCGTACCCGTGGCAACGTGAAGGGCGTTGCGGCGATGAGCTCCATGCCGATGAGCCTCAACACCCGCGCGGCGCACCTGAAGTCCATCGATGACCTGCGCGAGTCCGACAAGATCGGCGTGACCTCGGTCAAGTCGTCCATTCCGTCGATCATCATGCAGATGTACGCGGTGGAGAAGTACGGCAAGGACCAGGCCTTCCGCTTCGACCCGTACACGGTCACCATGAGCCATGCCAACGCGGCGGTGGCGCTGCTTTCCGGCAGCAGCAACATCGTGGCGCACTATGCCTCGCCACCGCTCAGCCAGCGGGAGCTGAAGGAGCCGGGCATCCGCTCCATCATGAATTCCGACGATGTCATGGGCGGCTCCACCACCTTCACGATGGTGTCCACCACCAGCAAGTTCCACGACGAGAATCCCAAGGTCTACGCCGCCTTCGTGGCCGCGCTGAAGGAGGCCCAGGCGATGATCAAGGCTGACAAGCGTGCCGCGGCCCAGGTGCTGATCGAGTCCATGGGCGGAGGGAACGCCTTCTCGATCGACGACATGGTGGCGATCCTGGACGATCCGTCCACCAAGTACATCAGCAAGCCGGAGAACGTCATGAAGTACGCCAACTTCATGCATGACATCGGCTCGATCAAGAGCCGGCCAAAGTCAATCACCGAGCTGTTCTTCGACGCAGCCGACATCGCCGACGGCAACTGACGCATGCCCATGGCGGATCCGATCCTCCCCGCGGCGGCGGCCTCGCCGCTGCTGGCCGTCGAGGGCGTGACGATGCAATACCGCACCCGGGACCACATCGTCACCGCGACCTATCGCGTCACCTTCGACGTCTTCCGCTCGGACCGGTTCGTCCTGGTCGGCCCGTCGGGCTGCGGCAAGTCGACCCTGCTCAAGGCGGTTGGCGGATACCTGGCGCCGCTCGAGGGCCGGATCCGGCTGAACGGGCGCGACATCGTGAAGCCGGGACCCGACCGGGTCATGGTCTTCCAGGAGTTCGACCAGCTCCTGCCCTGGAAGACCGTGCTGGAGAATGTCGTCTTCGCGCTCACCGCCAGCGGCCGCCTGAAGCGCCGGGAGGCAATCGAGAAGGCGCGGCACTACATCGACAAGGTGAAGCTGACCGCGTTCGCCGGCAGCCTGCCGCACACGCTCTCGGGCGGCATGAAGCAGCGCGTGGCGATCGCACGCGGCATGGCGATGGAGCCGGACATCCTCCTGATGGACGAGCCGTTCGCGGCGCTCGACGCCCTCACCCGCGGCAGGATGCAGGAGGAGCTGCTTCAGCTCTGGGAAGACACGAGGTTCACCGTGCTCTTCGTGACGCATTCGATCCAGGAGGCGGTGCGGATCGGCAGCCGCATCCTGCTGCTGAGCGCCCATCCCGGGCAGGTGCGGGCCGAGCTCGACAGCACCGGCGTCGACGCCCCGGAGCCCGACGGCCGGCGGCTCTCGGAGTACATCGAGCAATTGCTCTTCCAGGAAGACGCCTCCCAGAGGAGTACCGAGCATGCCTGAGACCCTCCGGGGGCCGGCACCGCGGCCGAGGATCGTCAACACGGTGCGCAACACCGGCTTCGGCGTCGTGGAGAAGCCGCTGTCGGCCTGGGAGCGGCTGCTCGACAACGGGGCGGCCCGCAAGACAGCGCTGCTGGTCCTGCTTGCCATCGCCTGGGAGGTGTACGGCCAGTTCCTCGACAACCCGCTGCTCTTCCCGACCTTCTCCGACACCGCGGGCGCCTTCTTCTCGGGCCTTGCATCCGGCAAGCTGCTGCAGGCTGCCTGGTCATCGATCTCCCTGCTGCTCCAGGGCTATGCCGTCGGCATGGCGATCGCAGCCGCCTTCACCGCGTTCGCCAGTGCGACGCGGCTGGGCGCGGACCTGCTCGAGACCCTGACCTCCATGTTCAATCCGCTGCCCTCGATCGCGCTGCTGCCGCTCGCGATGATCTGGTTCGGCCTCGGCGAAGGCAGCATCGTCTTCGTGCTGGTGCATGCGGTGCTGTGGGCGGTGGCATTGAACACCCACACCGGATTCCGCTCGGTCAGCCCCACCTGGCGGATGGTCGGCCGCAACTACGGGCTCAGCCGGATCGGCTACGTGACGCGCATCCTGATACCAGGCGCCTTCCCGAGCATCCTCACCGGCATGAAGATCGGCTGGGCTTTCGCCTGGCGCACCCTGATCGCGGCCGAGCTGGTCTTCGGCGTGAGCTCCGGCTCCGGCGGGCTCGGCTGGTTCATCTTCCAGAACAAGAACATGCTCGACATTCCCAACGTGTTCGCCGGCCTTCTCACGGTCATCCTCCTCGGCCTCCTGGTGGAGAACTTCATCTTCCGGGTAGTCGAACGCCGCACGGTGAACCGCTGGGGGATGCAGACGTGAGCGCCGGGCTGCGGCATGCCACCGCAGCTCCGGCGACAGGACGGCCCATGCAGTGCCGAAACGACAAGGAGACGCCATGACCGCCATTCTCAGAAGCCTGGTTGCCACCCTCGCGTGCCTGCTCGGCGCCGCCGCGCTGCCGGCCGGCGCGAGCGACGCCTATCCGGAGAAACCGGTCCATCTGATCGTGCCCTTCCCGCCCGGCGGCGGAACCGACGCCTTCGCCCGCATACTCGCGCGCGAGCTGTCGAGCATGTGGTCCCAGCCGCTCGTGGTGGAGAACCGCGCCGGCGCCCAGGGCAACATCGGCACGCAGATGGGCGCGAACGCGGCACCCGACGGCTACACGCTCATGTTCGCGCACCAGGGCGTCTTCACCATCAACCCGTTCCTCTACGACAAGATCGGGTTCGACCCAGTCGCCGACCTGGTCGCGGTCTCGCGGGGCACCCAGCAGCCGTTCGTGCTGGTGGCCCATCCTGCGGTGCCGGCCGCCACGCTCGCGGAGCTCACCGCGCTCGCCAAGGCGCAACCGGGCAAGCTGACCTTCGCCTCCAGCTCCTCCGGGCCGCAGATGGCGGTGGAGATGTACAAAATGGCGGCGGGCATCAACCTGCTGCATGTCCCCTACAAGGGCGCCGGCCCGGCGGTGGTCGACCTGCTGGCCGGGCATGTCGACCTGATGGTCGCGAATCCCACTTCCGTCGCGCCGCATGTGCGTACCGGCAAGCTGCGCGCGCTGGTCGTCTTCGGCAAGGAACGGGTGAGCGTCCTGCCGGATGCCCCGACCGCACCGGAGGCCGGCTTTCCTCAGCTGGGCGAGAACCCCGAGTGGTACGGCGTGACGGTGCCGGCCGGGACACCGGCCGCCATCATCACCCGGCTCAATCGCGACATCGCCACCGCGCTGTCCCGGCCGGAGGCGCAGAAGGCGATTCGCGACCTGGGGATGACGCCATCGCCGAGCTCGCCGGAGGAGTTTGCCCAGCAGATCCGCCGCGACCATGAAACCTGGGGCCGCGTGGTCAAGGCATCCGGCGTGAAGGCGAACTGACGCGGCCGACGAACCGCCACCAACCATCCCTTCCGAGGGGACCATGGCCCAGACGATGACAGGTGCGCGCCTGCTCGCGCAGACGCTCAAGGCGTACGGCGTCTCTCACGTGTTCTTCATGGACGCGATCATCCGCCGGGTGCTGCCGGAGATCGAGCTCGCCGGCATCGAGCGCATCCTCGGGCACTCGGAGAAAGGGGTGGCCTACATGGCCGACGGCTTCGCCAGGATGTCCGGACGACCCGGGATCTGCATGGCCCAGTAGGTCGGCGCGGCGAACCTCGCGGCAGGCCTCCAGGATGCCTACCTCGGCCACTCCCCGCTCATCGCCATCACCGGCCGCCACGTGGCGCAGAACCAGTATCGCAACGCCTACCAGGAAGTCGCTCACGAGCCGCTCTTCACGCCGGTCACCAAGTTTCGTGGGCGGATCGACACCCTGGAGCAGATCCCGCACCTCATGCGAGCGGCCTTCCGCGAGGCGACGACCGGTACGCCCCGCCCGGTACACCTGGACATCGCCGGCTTCACCGGCGATGCGCTCAGCTCGCTCGAAGGCTCGTTCGAGGTGGTTGCGGACGAGGCTCACACGCGCTACCCGTCGTTCCGCCCGGGCCCGGACCCCACTGCCGTGGCAAGCGCTGTCGCCGCCCTGAAGGCATCGACGCGGCCGGTCATCGTGGCGGATCGCGGCTGCGTCATCGCGGATGCGATCCCGGAGATCCTGGCGCTTGCGGAACGGACAGGCGCGGTGGTCGTCTCGACGCCGGATGCCAAGTCGCCGCTGCTCGAAGCGCACGGCGCGTTCTGCGGCATCGCGGGACTCTATGGACAAGGTGGCGCCAATCGGGTGGTAGCCGAGGCCGACCTCGTGGTCTTCGCCGGAAGCACGACCAGCGACCACACCACCTGCGGCTGGAAGATGCCCCGCCCGGGCACTCCGATCATCCAGATCGACATCGACCCGGTGGAGATCGGCCGCAACTACCCGTCGGTGGTGGGTCTGCAGAGCGACGTGCGATCCGCGGTGCGGGCGCTGGTCGCCGCGGCGGCGCCTGCGGCGCATGGGGAATGGCTCGAGAC
>JAEWEW010000088.1 GCA_023389175.1 Pseudomonadota bacterium
TCGGCCGGATGACCCTGCGCTACACCGGCGGGGTCGGCTGGCTGCTGCGCCGGGCGCGCTTCGGCGTGCTGCTCTTCGCGGTCATGGTGGCGGCCACCTTCGCGCTCTGGCGGCTGGTGCCGGGCAGCCTGGTGCCGGACGAGGACCAGGGCTTCTACATCGCGGCGGTGATCCTGCCGGACGGCGCCACCCTGCAGCGCACGGACGACGTGGTCCGCGAGGTGCTCGGCGCCATCCGGTCGAATCCGGCGAACGAGGACGCGATCGCCTTCACCGGGTTCGACTTCCTCGGCAACGGCTTCCGCAACAACGCCGCCACCATCTTCGTCACCCAGAAGCACTGGAGCGAGCGCGAGGTGGCGGTGCCCGCGCTGGTCGGCGAATTGTTCATGAAGACGGCGCACATCAAGGAAGCGCTGGTGCTCGCCTTCAACCCGCCACCCATCTTCGGGCTCGGCCAGGCGGGCGGCTACGAGTTCTACATCCAGAACCGCGGCGAAGGCGGTCCGGCGCGGCTTGCCGAGGTGACCCGGCAGTTCCTCGCGCGGGTCAACCAGGATCCGCTGCTCGGCGGCGCCAACACGCTCTGGCATGCCACCGTGCCGCAGCTGGCGGTGGACGTGGACCGGGCGCGGGCGAAGGCGCTGGGCGTGCCGCTCGAGGAGGTGTTCGGCACCCTGGCCGCGACGCTCGGCTCGTACTACGTGAACGACTTCAGCAAGTACGGACGCAACTGGCAGGTGCTCATGTCGGCGGAGCCGCAGTACCGCAACCGCCCGGACGACGTGGGCGCGCTCTACGTGCGCTCCGCGCAGGGCAAGGCGATCCCGCTCTCGGCGCTGGCCCGCGTGCGGCACAGTTCCGGCCCCGACACGCTCGACCGGTTCAACAACCTGCCGGCGGTCAAGATCTTCGGCCAGGGCGCGCCGGGCGTGAGCTCCGGCCAGGCGATCGCCCGGGTCGAGAGCATCGCGGCACAGGTGCTGCCGGCCGACTTCAGCTACGACTGGGGCGGCGCCTCGTACCAGGAGAAGCGCTCGAGCGGAACCGCGAACCTGGCGATCGGCTTCGCCGCGGTGATGGTGTTCCTGATCCTGGCCGCCCAGTACGAACGCTGGTCGCTGCCGCTCACGGTGATGCTCGCCCTGCCCTTCGGCACTTTCGGCGCTGTGGCTGCGGTCTGGCTGCGCGGCTTCAGCAACGACGTCTACTTCCAGATCGGCCTGGTGACGTTGCTGGGACTCGCGGCGAAGAACGCCATCCTGATCGTCGAGTTCGCCGTGCTGAAGCACCGCGAGGGCTTGTCCACCTCGGCCGCGGCGATGGAGGCCGCGAGGCTCAGGTTCCGCCCGATCCTGATGACGTCGCTCGCATTCATCCTGGGGGTGCTGCCGCTCGCCATCTCGACCGGCGCCGGCGCGGGCGCCCGCCAGTCGGTCGGCACCGGCGTCATGGGCGGGATGCTGGCCGCGACCTTCCTCGCGGTGTTCTTCGTGCCGCTCTTCTTCAAGATCCTGAGCGAGCGGCGCGTCGCGGCGGAACGCCGCCCGATCGCCGAGCTGCGGGCCGAGGCAGCCTCCCATGGAGAGGCGGCCGCGATCCCGTCCATTCGAGGTTCGCAATCATGATCCCGTTCCGTTTCCTGCGTCGCGCCGCCGCCGCCCTGCTGGTCGTCGCCGCCGCCGGCTGCGCCAGCATGGCACCCGAGCCGCCGGATACGGCGCGCCCGCTTCCCGAGGCCTGGCCGGCCGGCCCCGGCACCGCCGGCCAGGCGCCGCCCGAGCGCTGGTGGACGCTCTTCGGCGATCCGGTCCTTGACCTGCTGGTGGAGGAAGCGCTCGGCGCGAACCATGACGTCGCGGTCGCGATCGCCCGGGTCGACCAGGCCCGTGCCCTGGTCGACATCGCGCGGGCGGACCAGTGGCCCTCGGTGCAGGCGGGTGCCGGCGCTGGTCGGGGCCGCGTCTCGGAGCGTTCTGCGACGCCGCTGCCGCCCGGATCGCCGGTGATCGGCGATTCCCGCAGCGTCAGCGTGCAGGCCGCCTACGAGGTCGACCTGTGGGGCCGTTACCGCGATGCGAGCCAGGCCGCGCGTGCCCGCCTCGCGGCGAGCCGCTACGCGCGCGCGGTGGTGGAGCTTGCGGTCGCCTCGGAGGTGGTGCGCGGCTATTTCGAGCTGCGCGCGATCGATGCCCAGCTCGACCTCACCCGTCGGACGCTGCAGACCCGCACGGAGGCGGTGAAGCTGCGGGAGCAGCGCCTGTCGGGCGGCACCGGGTCGGAGCTGGACCTGCGCCAGGACCAGGCCAACGCGGCAGCCGCGCAAGCCACGCTGGCCGAGCTGGTCGACCGTGCCGACCGGACCGAAGCCGCGCTGACGGTGCTGGCCGGGCGCAGCCCGCGCGACCTGTTCCAGGCGGGCGTCGGCCGGGGAGCGACGCTTGCGGAGCTGGCCGTTCCGCCGGTGGTGCCCGCCGGGCTGCCTGCCGAGCTGCTCGCGCGCCGGCCGGACCTGCGCGAGGCCCACGCGCTGCTTGCCGCCGCCAACTCTGACGTCGGCGTTGCACGCGCGAGCTACCTGCCGTCGCTCTCGCTCACCGGCGCCTTCGGCGGCGAGAGCGCGTCGCTGTCGGATGTGCTGACCGCGCCCGCGCGGGTGTGGCAGCTCGCCGCCGCGCTGGCGGCCCCGATCTTCACCGCGGGCCGCGCCGACGCATCGGTGGCGCTCGCGAGCGCCCGCGAGCGCGAGGCGGCGGCACGATACCAGCACACCGCGCTCACCGCCTTCCGCGAGGTACGCGACGCGCTCTCCCGCCGCCAGGCGGCCGCCGCCCGGGCGCAGGCGCAGCAGGACCGGATCGATGCGCTCGCGCGCGCCCGCGAGCTGGCGCGGCTGCGCTACGACAGCGGCTACTCCGGCTACCTCGACGTGCTCGACGCGGACCGCAACCTGTTCCAGTCGCAGCTCGACCGCGTCGAGGCGCGCCGCGACACGCTGGTGGCAAGCGTCGAGCTGATCAGGTCGCTCGGCGGCGGCTGGGCACCCGTCGAGTGAACGCTGGCGACCGGCGCCCGTCCTGCCGTTCTGCCGTGGACCCGGGCACCGGTGCCGCAATCCGACGGTCGGTGTTCGCGCCATCACCGTCGGCCATCCGCATCCGGTTCGCCTCCGCAAGGCAGGTACCCAGCAGCCGCGTCGCCACGTCCAGCTGCTTGGCCGACAACCCGGCATAGCCGAGCAACAGGCCGGCCCGTGCCGGCGCCGCCAGGTAGAGCGGACCGATCGGATGGAGGCCCAAATCCCGCTCCAGCGCGAGATCCACCAGCGCCTGCATCGCCCGCGGCGACCAGCCGTCGAGCCAGGCCACGAGGTGCATGCCCGCGCGTGAATCCTGCCAGCGCAGATGCCCGTCGCAATGCCTGCGCAGGCCCTCGAGCAGAGCGCCGCGCCGGCGTCGCAACTCGCCGCTGACGCGGCGCAGGTAGCGATCGAACGCGCCGTCGGCCATGAGCTCGGCCACCGCCGCCTGCTCCATCACGCTGCAGGCCAGGTCGTCGCAACGCTTGGCGAGCAGCAGGTCGCCGCGCAGCGCCGGCGGACAGACCACGTAGCCGAGCCGCAGCCCCGGGAAAAGCGCCTTCGAGAAGGTGCCGATGTACACCACCCGGCCCGCCTCGTCGAGCGAGCGAAGCGCCGGGATCGAGCTGGCGTCGTGGCGGAACTCGCCGTCGTAGTCGTCCTCCAGGATCCAGCAGCCCTGCGTTCGCGCATGCTCCAGCAACGCCCGCCGGCGCTCGACCGACATGACCGCGCCGGACGGGAACTGGTGCGACGGCGTCACGTAGACCGCGCGGATCGGACGCCCGGCGAGGTCGGGCACCCGCAGCCCGTCGCCGTCGACCGGTATCGGCGCGAGCTTCGCGCCGTGCGCGAGGAACGCGTGCGCCGCGAGCGGATAGCCCGGATCCTCCACCGCCACCGTGTCGCCCTCGTCGAGCAGGATGCGCGCAAGCAGCGACACCGCCTGCTGGGTGCCGCCCACCACCACGATGTCGTCCTCATGGCAGACCACGCCACGACGACGCGCCAGGTACTCGGCGATGCCCCGCCGAAGCGCCGGCAGGCCGGCCACCAGCGGATGCGGCCAGTGGTCGGCCGCGGTGGCGCGGGCGATGGCGCGCCGCCATGCGCCGGCGAGCAGCGGATGGATCAGCGATTCGCCGTAGCGCAGGTCGTAGCGCATGCGGCGCTGCCCGGCGGGAAGCGCCAGCCTGGGCAGTGAACGCAAGCGGGCCGCGTAGCGGGTCTGCGCCGGCAGGCCGGGGACGACCGGGGGCAGCGCGGCCGGGGGCGGCTCGGCCGCGACGTAGGTGCCGGAGCCCTTCATCGGCTGCGCGAGCCGCTCCGCGCAAAGCGTCTCGTAGGCGGCGAGGACGGTATTGCGTGAGAGCTGCAGATCGGCGGCCAGGGTACGGGTGGCTGGAAGCCGGCTTCCGGCCTTCAGCTGTCCGCGCTGGATCGCCTTTTTCAGCCCGCGGGCCAGTTGCGCATAACGCGGCCCCTCGCCGTCGAGCTCTATGAACATTGACATTTGGTACTGCGGTGTCGCGCCGAAGTGGTTCTTCACAGCATCGCGCCGACGGCCTAAGTTACCACGTTCCCCGGATATCGATGGAGTGCAGAAATGGCAGATTCCGCAGCGAAGCCCATTCCCGACGGCATGCACGCGCTGACGCCGCACATCGTGTGCGCCGGTGCCGCCGACGCGATTGCCTTCTACCGGAAAGCGTTCGGCGCGGCCGAGCTCGCGCGGCTCGAGGGGCCCGGCGGCAAGCTGATGCACGCGGCGGTTCGCATCGGGGATTCGGTGCTGATGCTGATGGACGAGTTCCCGGAATGGGGCACGCTCGGACCGAAGGCGCTGAAGGGCACGCCGGTCACGCTGCACCTGTACGTGAAGGACGTGGATGCCGAGATGGCGCGCGCGGTCGCGGCCGGGGCAACCGTGACCATGCCGGTCTCGGACATGTTCTGGGGCGACCGCTACGGACAGGTCGAGGATCCGTTCGGCCACCGTTGGTCGATCGCCACCCACACCCGGGACCTGAGCCCCGAGGAGATCCGCAAGGGCATGGAGGCAATGAGCGGCAATGCATCATAGGGCAACCTGTCGCTGCGGCGCCGTGGCATTCGAGGTCGAGGGCGACCAGACGGGCGACCACGCGCGCGACCAGCGGGGCGACCGGCTCGATGGCTCGACGCGGCCCGCGGAACTGGCGGCGCCACCGGCCTCGCCGGAGGCCGCGCGCGCCGCAGGCCTGCCGCCGGCCCATGCCGGGTTCGCAAGCGTCCTCTGGGCGGTGCCGCGGGCCAGCATCCGCATGCGCCCGCCGGAGCCGGCGATCGGCGCCTTCACCTACAGCGGTTGGCTGGTGGGGCACCGGTTCTGCGCCGCCTGCGGGATGCATCTCTTCGGCGAGGAGATCCTGGAGCAGGGCGCAGCCGCTGGCGCGCTGCCCATGGCCTACGTGAACCGCGAGTGCCTGGATGCCGCCTGCGATGCGGCCGGTGGATCGGCAGCAGGATCGACCGGTCCATCGGCAGCCGACGAGTCCGGCCGGTCCGCAACCGGCGCGGACCGCCGACGGCTGGAGCCCGCCGCGAGCGAATAGCCCCGTTCCGCCTGGCCGCGGCCTCCTACGAGGCGGTCGGCGCGTCCTTGGGCAGGTCGGTCCGGAGGATCGTCGGCGGATCGGGGTCGGTCGCCTCGGGCTGCGGCTCCCGGCGCAGTCGGCTGCGCCGCAGCCGGCCCGCCTGCTCCAGGATCGGGTAGGCCGTGGAGCAGAAGAACGAGTTGATCCGCCGCATGTCGCTGATGATGTCGAGATGCAGGGAGCTGGTCTCGATGGCGCGCAGCGACTGGCCGGACACCCGGTCGAGATGTGTCGCCGCATAGGTCCGCTCCAGGTCGCGGAACCGCTCCTTCTCCTTCAGCAGCATCTGGGCGCCATCGAGGTCGCCGCTCAGGAAGACCGACAGTCCGAGGCGCAGGTTGGCGATGAGGCGCTCGTGCAGCTCCTCGATCTCCCGCATCCCGGCGTCGGAGAACATCAGCCGGTGGGCGATCTTCTTGTCGCGGAGGTCCCTGATGATGCCCTCGAGGATGTCGCCGACATGCTCCAGGTTGATGGTGAGCTGCATGATCTCGGACCAGCGGGCGCCCTCCTTCTCGTCGAGCGCCTCCCGGCTCAGCTGCGCCAGGTACAGCTTGACCGCGGTGTAGAGCCGGTCGATGTCGTCGTCGAGCCCGACGAGGCCGGCGACCAGCTCGCTGTCGTTGGTCCGGATCACCCGCAGCATCCCGTGCAGCATCTGTTCCACCGTGTCGCCGATCCGCAGCACCTCCCGCGCCGCATTGGCGAGCGCGAGCGCCGGGGTCTTGAGCGCGCCGTCGTCCAGGTGGCGCGGGGCGACCTGGTGGATCGGCTCCGCCTGCACCGGCACCCAGCGGGCCACCAGCCGCCCGACCGGCTCGGTCAGGAAGACGAAGACGGCGCCGAGCATGAGGTTGAACAGCACGTGGAAGTCCACGACCTGGCGGCGGATGTCGCTGTCGAAACGGGCGAGCAGCTCCGCCACGTACGGCAGCGCGATCGCGAAGACCAGGCAGCCCGCGGCCTTGAAGAACAGGTTGCCGATGGCGACATGCCGGCCGGCGCCCGGCGCGCGCAGGTTGACCAGCAACGCAAGCAGGCCGCTGCCCAGGTTGGCACCGAGCACCAGGCTCAGCCCCACCTGCACCGAGATCACGCCCGAGCCGACGAAGGCCGAGGTGAGCAGCACCACCGACAGGCTCGACCAGGACACCAGGGTGAACATCACGCCGATCAGGATGTCCAGCACGATGTCGCCCGAAAGCGAGGCGAAGATCACCTGGACGCCATGCGCCTCGACGATCGGGCGGGTGGCCTGCATGACCAGCTGCAGCGCGAGAATGATCAGCCCGAGCCCGATCGCGACCCGGCCGAGCTGCCCGGCCCGCGAGCTCTTACGCGGCAGGAAGGTGATCACGCCCACCAGGATCAGGAGCGGCGAGAGCCAGCGCAGGTCGAAGGAGAAGACCATCGCCATGACGGCGCTGCCGACGTCCGCGCCCAGCATGATGACCAGGGCCGGCCCGAGGCCGATCAGGCCCTGCGAGACGAAGCCGCTCGCGATCATCGCGGTTGCGCTCGAGGACTGCACCAGCGCGGTCACGCCGAGACCCGACACGAAGGCCTTCGCGCGGTTGTTCACGCTGCGGGCGAGGACGTGGCGAAGATTCGCGCCGAAGACCCGCAGGATGCCGGTCCGGACGATGTGCGTGCCCCACACCAGCAGGGCGACGCTCGAAAGCAGGTTCAACAGTGTCTGCACGTGAGTCTTCGGATCCTCCTGTCGAAAGGGAAGTCGGAAAAAAGGACTTCGGATAAGGGATGTCGGACGGGCCGCCTCGCAGCCGAGGCCCCGATCCTTTATACCTCCGAACGACGCCGGCTCCAATCGATATCCCGGAACGGCGCGCACATTGACGCTTCCGGCATGAAGCCCGGCGATATGCCGGATCAACGGGTTCGCCACGCGGTCGAGCATCGACGTCGCGCAGCCTGGCGCACCATGGTGACCGCCCCGCTATCCGGGATTCCCCGAGCGGCCGTGCCGCACGGCGGGCACGGCCCTGTGGCAAACTCATCAAAAGACCCATCCGGAGACGATCGCAGGCGCGGCATCGCAGGCGCGCTGCCACCATCCATGAACCAGGCCATCGCCGAGCCCGAGCCAGCCGTCTCACCGCCGTCAGCCTCGGCTCCCCTGCTATCGGTCGAGGATCTGCACGTCCACTTCGTCACCTCCCGCGGGGTCGTGCGCGCGGTCGAGGGCTCGAGCTGGCAGGTGCGGCCGGGCGAGATGGTCGCGCTGGTCGGCGAATCCGGCTGCGGCAAGTCGGTCTCCGCGCTGGCCGTGATGCGGCTGCTCGCGAAGCCGGCCGGGCGCATCGTCCACGGCCGCATCATGTTCGAAGGCCGCAACCTGCTGGAGCTGGACGACGAATCCATGCGCCAGGTCCGCGGCCGCGACATCTCCATGATCTTCCAGGAGCCGATGACCTCGCTCAACCCGGTGCTCGACATCGGGCTGCAGATCATGGAGCCGCTCGTGATCCACAAGGGGATGAACGAGCGCCAGGCGCGGGCCCGCGCGCTGGAGCTGCTCTCGCTGGTCGGCATTCCTGATCCGGCGCGCCGGCTCGGGCAGTATCCGCACCAGTTCTCCGGCGGCATGCGCCAGCGGGTGATGATCGCCATCGGCCTGGCCTGTGATCCGAAGCTCATCATCGCCGACGAGCCGACGACGGCGCTCGACGTCACCATCCAGGCGCAGATCCTCCAGTTGATGAAGGACCTGTCGCGGCGGCTCGGCATCGCGATGGTCGCGATCACGCACAACCTCGGGATCGTCGCGCGCTATGCCGACCGGGTGAACGTGATGTACGCGGCCCGCATGGCCGAGCAGGGCAGCGCCGAGACGGTCTTCGCCAGGCCGCTGCATCCCTACACCATCGGCCTGCTGCGCTCGGTGCCGCGGCTGGATCGTCCGCGCGGCGCGCGGCTCGAGACGATCGAGGGATTGCCCCCGAGCCTGCTCGCCCCGCCCTCGGGCTGCCGGTTCGCGCCGCGCTGCCCGGCCCGCGAGGTCGCCTGCGAGGCGCTGCTGCCCGAGGTCGAGACCATCGAGCCGGACCACGGCTCGGCCTGCCTGCGCGCCGCCGAGCTCTCGCGCAACGGGCCTCGTGCCCTCGGGCTGCTGCCGACCGAGCTCTCCCAGCCGCTTCCCCCGAAGGCGCTGCCGGCCGAGCCGCTGCTCACCGTGGAGGGCCTCAAGACCTACTTCGACGTGGGCGGCGTCGGCTCCGGCGGGCGGCGGGTGGTGCGCGCGGTGGACGACGTCTCGTTCACGCTGCGGCCGGGCGAGACGCTGGGGCTGGTCGGGGAATCGGGCTGCGGCAAGACCACGGTCGGACGCACCCTGCTGCGGCTCGAGCGCGAAGTGGCCGGCAGGATCGTCTTCGACGGCATGGACATCACCACCGCCGACGCCGCCGCGATGAAGCGCTACCGCCGCGCGGTGCAGGTGATCTTCCAGGACCCGTACTCGTCGCTCAACCCGCGCATGACGATCGGTCAGATCATCGCGGAGCCCACGCTGGTGCACCGCCTGGTCCCGGATCGCGCGAGCGCGAAGCGACGGGTCGCGGCGCTGCTCGAGCAGGTGGGCCTCTTCGACTACATGGCGGAGCGTTATCCGCACGAGCTCTCCGGCGGCCAGCGCCAGCGGGTCGGCATCGCGCGCGCCCTTGCGCTCGAGCCGCGCTTCATCGTCTGCGACGAGCCGGTCTCCGCGCTCGACGTCTCCATCCAGGCGCAGATCATCAACCTGCTGGAGGACCTGCAGCGCGACCTCGGCCTCACCTACCTGTTCATCGCCCATGACCTCGCGGTGGTGCGCCACATCTCGGATCGCGTGGTGGTGATGTACATGGGGCGGGTGATGGAGATCGCGGATCGCGACCGGCTCTACGCGAGCCCCGCGCATCCCTACACGCGCGCGCTGCTCGACGCCGTTCCCATCCCGGACCCGGCGCTGGAGCGCGAGCGGCCCCGCTCGGTGCTGGGCGGCGAGGTGCCGAGCCCGTTGGATCCGCCGCCCGGCTGCGTCTTCCACACCAGATGCCCGATCGCCACCGCCGAATGCCGGTCAGGTATTCCCGAATTGCGGGAGGTCGCGCCGATGCACTACGCTGCCTGCATCAAGGCCTGATGCCTCAGCCAGGGCCGGACCTGCCCGGGCCGCCGGCCGGGCCTCACGACAACGACAAGAGATAGGAGACAGCCGTGCCACCACGTCCTGCCGCTCTGGCGCTCGCACTTGCCACCGCCCTCGCCGCGGCCACCGTCGCCGGCCCTGCCCTCGCGCAGGCGCCCAAGCGCGGCGGCACGCTGACCTTCGCGGTGAGCGCGGAGCCGCCGAACTACGATTGCCACGCGCAAAGCTCGTTCGCCTTCATCCACCCGGTGCGGCCGCACTACTCGACGCTGCTCAAGTTCGACACCGCCAACTACCCGAAGGTGGTCGGAGACCTGGCGGAGTCATGGGAGGTCTCCAAGGACGGGCTGACCTTCACCTTCAAGCTGCGCCAGAACGTGAAGTTCCACGACGGATCGCCGTTCAGCTCCGCCGACATCAAGGCGACCTACGAGCGGCTGCGCAATCCGCCGCCGGGCGTGCGCTCGCTGCGCGTGGAGAGCTACAAGGACATCGAGTCCATCGAGACGCCGGATGCCAACACGGTGGTGTTCAAGCTGTCGAAGCCCAATGCCTCGATGCTCTCCAACTTCGCGTCGCCGTGGGACTGCGTCTACAGCGCGGCGAAGCTGAAGGAGGATCCCAAGTTTCCCGAGCACAACATCCTCGGCACCGGCCCGTTCACCTTCGTGGAGAACCAGGCCGGTTCGCATTGGGTGGGCAAGCGCTTCGACGGCTACTTCGAGAAAGGCAAGCCGTACCTGGATGGCTACCGGGCGGTCTTCATGGGCGGCGCGCCCATGGTGAACGCGCTCGCGGCCGGACAGGTGCTCGCGGAGTTCCGCGGCCACTCGCCGGCAAACCGCGACCGGCTCGTCAAGGCGCTGGGCGACAAGGCGGTGGTGCTGGAATCGCCCTGGGTCTGCAGCCTGGTGGTGAGCTTCAACACCAAGAAGAAGCCGTTCGACGATGCCCGCGTGCGGCGGGCACTGTCGCTCGCGGTCGACCGCTGGGGCGGCGCGCAGGCGCTGCAGAAGGTCGCGCTGGTGCGCGAGGTCGGGGGCGTGCTGCGGCCCGGCTATGAGCTGGCCACGCCCAATGCGGAGCTGGAGAAGCTGCCCGGGTTCTCTCGGGACATCAAGGCCGCGCGCGAGGAGGCGAAGCGCCTGCTGAAGGAAGCCGGCGCGGAGAACCTCTCCTTCAAGCTGACCAACCGCAACGTGGCGATGCCGTACACGCCCGTCGGCGTCTTCCTGATCGACCAGTGGCGTCAGATCGGGCTGCAGGTGCAGCACGAGCAGCTGGAGACGCGGCTCTACCTGGCGGCGCAGCAGCGGGACAACCCGACCTATGATGCCGCGCTCGACTTCAACTGCGACTTCATGGACGAGCCGAACCTGCAGCTCATGAAGTATGTCTCGGCCGACCGCTCGGCGCTCAACTACTCCGGGCACATCGACCGCAAGCTGGACGAGCTCTACGACAAGCAGGCCGGCGAGCTCGACAAGGCCAAGCGCGCCTCGCTGGTGCGCGAGTTCGAGCAGCACCTGATGCAGGAGTCCTACGTGGTCCCGACCATCTGGTGGCACCGGATCATCGTGCTGCACAAGCAGTTGAAGGGCTGGGACATCACGCCAAGCCACTATGTCGGGCAGGACCTCACCAACGTCTGGCTGGACGAGTGAACCGCGCCTGATCCGCAGCAGCCTGTCGCCGTCGTCGCGGAGCCCCCGGGCCGCGCGGCGGCGTCGCCGTCCGGCAGTCCCCGATGCTCCGCTACATCGTCCAGCGTCTTCTCCTCATGATCCCGACCCTGCTCGGGGTCGCGATCCTCGTCTTCGTGATGCTGCGGGTCATGGCGGGCGACCCGGTCGAGGTGATGCTGCGCGGCGAAGGCGGCGCCAACGTGCCGCAGGAGATGATCGAGTCGGAGCGGCAGCGCCTCGGCCTGGACAAGCCGATCGCGGTGCAGTTCGTCAAGTGGCTCGGCGGCATGGTGACCGGCGACTTCGGCATCTCCATGTGGACCGGCAACCCGGTCTCGCACGAGATCGCCTCCCGCCTGCAGCTCTCGCTGCAGGTGGCGATCATGGCGACGGTGCTTGCCGTGCTGATAGCGATCCCGCTCGGCACGCTCTCGGCGCTCTACAAGGACAGCTGGATCGACCAGCTCATCCGCGTCATCTCGATCGCCGGGCTCGCCGTCCCGTCGTTCTGGCTCGGGATGATCATCATCCTGCTGCTGCTGTCCTTCTTCCACTGGCATCCGCCGGTGACCTTCACGCCGTTCTACGAGGATCCCTGGGCCAACCTCTCCCAGCTGATCTGGCCGGCGCTCGCGGTCGGCTACCGCTACTCGGCGGTCGCGACCCGGATGATGCGGTCCACGCTGCTGGAGGTGCTGCAGGAGGACTACATCCGCACCGCGCGCGCCAAGGGCGTCTTCGAGCGGCTGGTGGTGGTGCGGCATGCGCTCGCCAATGCCATGCTGCCGGTCGTGACCGTGATCGGGCTGGAGTTCGCCTTCCTGATCGGCGGCCTGGTGGTGACCGAGCAGGTGTTCAACCTGAACGGCATCGGCAAGCTCTTCGTCCAGGCGGTGACGCGCAGTGACTTCACGCTGGTGCAGGCGCTGGTTCTGCTGGTGGCCGTGTTCTTCATCGTGATCAACTTCGTGATCGACCTGCTCTACGCCTGGCTCGATCCGCGCATCCGATACCGATGAGCGCCGACCGATGAGCGCCGTCCCCGATTCCGTCCGGATCGACTACAAGGTGCCGCGCCGGCGGCATCCGGTCGTGGCCTTCGTGCTGCAGCAGCCGCTCGGCACGGCGGGCATCCTCGTGATCCTGCTGATGATCCTCGCGGCGATGTTCGCGCCGTGGGTCGCGCCCTACGATCCGCTCGAGATCGACTATGGCAACCTGCTTGCGCCGCCCTCGGCCGAGCATCCGCTCGGCACCGACAACTTCGGCCGGGACATCCTGTCGCGGGTCATCTACGGATCGCAGACCGCGCTTGCGGTCGGCTTCCTCTCGTCGCTGATCGGCTCGACACTGGGCGCGGTCATCGGCGTCGCGTCCGCCTACTTCGGCGGCCTGGTGGATACCATCGTCCAGCGCGTCATGGACGTGATCCTCTCCTTCCCGATCATCGTGCTGGCGCTCGCGGTGGTGTCGGTGCTCGGCAAGAACATCATCTTCGGCATCGACTGGAACCTGATCATCGCGATCGGGCTGCCGATGGTGCCGAAGGTGGCACGGGTGGTGCGCTCCTCGGCGCTCGCGATCCGCGAGCTGCCGTACGTGGATGCCGCCCGCACCTCCGGCTTCTCCCACGGCCGGATCATCTTCCGTCACATCGTGCCGAACGTGGTGGCGCCCTACCTGATCATGCTGACCGCCTTCGTCGGGCAGGCCATCCTGCTGGAGGCGTCGCTCTCCTTCCTCGGCCTGGGCGTTACCGAACCGACCGCCGCCTGGGGGCTGATGCTGTCGGGCTCGGCGATCGAGTTCTACGAGGAAGCGCCCTGGATGATCGTCTTCCCGGGCGTTGCGATCAGCCTCGCGGTGTTCGCCTTCAACCTGTTCGGCGATTCGCTGCGCGACTGGCTGGATCCGCGCATAAAGCTGTGACGGTGCCCGGCCGGTAGACGCCCCGGGGCCGAACGGTCGCAAAGGGCCGTAAAGGGCCGCGCTACCATCGCATCCATGTTCCAGGGGTTTCGCGAGTCGATCGGCGTGCCGTCGATGGTGCTGGCAGCCGGCTATCTCGGCTTCGGCGCCCTCGCCAACGGCAACGGCTTCCCGCTTTGGGCGGCGCTGCTCTCCACGGCGACCATCTTCGCGCTGCCCGGGCAGCTCGCAATGGTGGAGATGGCGCTGGCCGGCACGCTCGCCACCGTGATCGTGCTGACCGTGAGCCTCACCGCTGCCCGCTTCCTGCCGATGTCGGTCACCTTCATGCCGGTGGTTCGCGTGGACGGGCGGCCAGCCTGGCGCTACTACCTTGCGGCGCACCTGCTCGCGATGACCGGCTGGGCCGTCGGCATGCGCCGCCTGCCGGAGCTGGCACCGGAAGCCCGGCTCTCCTGGTTCGTCGGCTTCGCCCTGACCAACTGGGTGGTGTGCCTCCTGGCAACCCTGGCAGGCTACGGGCTTGCCGATTCGCTGCCGGACCTGGTGCGCCGCGGGCTGGTGTTCGTCGGCCCGCTCTACTTCCTGCTGATCCTCACCGGTGAGACCCGCACCCGCCAGGGCATCACCGCGCTCGCCTGTGGCGCGGTCGCCGGCCCGCTGGTGCACCTGGCCGCGCCCGAATGGAGCGTGGTCCTGGGGGGGCTCGTCGGCGGCACCATCGCCTGGGCGCTGGTGCGCGCGCCCTCGCGGGGCTGAGGACGCCGCCGCATGTCAGCGTTCGAGCTGGCGGCACTGGTGGTGGCCTGCGGTCTTGCCACCTATCTCTGGCGCGGCCTGGGCGCCCTGCTGGCTGGTCGTGTCCGGGCCGAAGGCGAGTTCTTCCGCTGGGCCGGCTGCGTCGCCTACGCGATGATCGCCGGCCTCACCGTGCGCATCCTGCTGATGCCCACCGGCACGCTCGCGGGCACCTCGCTCTGGTTGCGCCTGCTGGCATGTGCCGTAGGGCTGGCCGTGTACTTCCTGAGCCGGCGCAATCTCTTTGCCGGCATCGCGGCCGGCTTCGTCGCGCTGGTTGCGTCGACCGGCCTGGCCTGACCGTCACTCCGGCTGGATGCCCGCGGCGCGGATCATCTCGCCCCAGCGCTGCGTGTCCTTCTGCACCAGCGTGCGCAACGATTCCGGATCGCCCGGGAACGGGCTCGCGTGCAACCGGGCCAGGTACTCCTTCATGCCCGGATCCATGATGGCCTGGTTCGCGAGCTTGGAGATGCGGTTCACGATCTCGGGCGGCGTCTTCGACGGGACGAAGAGCGCGAGCCAGGCGGTGAACTCGAAGCCGGGCAACCCGGACTCCGCCATGGTCGGCAAGTCGGGGGCGGACTCGACGCGCTTCGCGGAGGTGATCGCGAGCGCCTTCACCTTGCCGCCCTTGGCGTGGGTGATGCCGAAGCCGGCGTCGGTCACCATGTAGTGCAGCTGGCCGCTGTTCAGGTCCGTCACCGCCTGGACCGACGTCTTGTACGGCACATGCACTGCCTCGATGCCGGCCACCTCCCGGAACGACTCGGAGGCGACCCGTCCTGTGGCGCTGGAGCTGCCGTAGTTGAGCTGCCCGGGCCGGCTCTTCGCGAGCTTTACCAGGTCGGCGACGCTCGAGACGTCGAGCGTGGGCGAAACGATCAACACCTGAGGAATCGTGGCCACCGTGGTCACCGGCGCGAAGTCCGCCACCGGGTCGTAGGGCAGCTTGCGGAACAGGTGGACATTGGCGGCATGGGTCGAGTTCGCGCCGAACATGATCGTGTGACCGTCGGGCGCGGCCCGGGCGACGTGCGCGGCGGCCACCGAGCCGAGCGCGCCCTGGCGCGCTTCGACCACGAACGGCTGGCCGGTCTGCTCGCGCAGCTTGTCGGCAAGGAACCGCACCATCTGGTCGTAGGCATTGCCTGCGCCGAAGGGGACGACGATCGTGACCGGGCGCGTGGGCCAGGCCTGCTGCGCCGACGCAGCCGGGGCGCCGGCGACGATGCCGGCAAGGCAGGCGACCAGGACCGCGGCGCGGACGCGCAGCCTGTGAAGGAAGACTTGTGGGTGCATGGAGGACTCCGTGACGGATCGATGGTCAGGAAAGGTAGCCGTGCTCGCGGTAGTACCGCTCCGCGCCGGGATGCAGCGGGATATCGACCCCGAGCGGCATGCGCCGCGGCTCGATCGGGTAGGTCAGCGGGCTGAACTGCACCGGAATGTGGCGGAAGCGCGCCTCGAACTCCGCACGCTCCTCCACCATGACCGCGGTGATGCGGTAGGCCAGGTCCTCCGGCATGTCGTCGCGCACGACGGTCGCCCAGTTGGACCAGTCCAGGCAGGCGACGTCCGACTCGTTGCGAAGCCGCCCCTTCTCGATCGCGGCCGCCCGCAGCCCGTAGTCGTCCACCAGCACCTTCATCGCGTCGGGCTCGATCGGGATGAAGCGAACCGGGTCGCGCTCCACCCATTCGCTCCACTGCGACACCATGATCGCCTCGTTGAAGACCGCGTTGACCCTGCCGTCCAGCGCGGCGCGCAGGCACACCCGCGGGCTCTCGTGCTCGAAGAACGATCCGCCCCACGCGACGATGTCCGCCGGCTCGATGCCGTGGGCGCGCAGGATCAGGTCGATCACGTAGCTGCAGAGGTTGTCCTCGTCCCGGGCCGGGGTGGCGATATTGAGCCGCGGCCGCTTCTCGCGGATGTCGCGGAAGGACGTGATGCCGGTATCGGCGTGCACCGCCAGCGTGAGCCGGTCGTCCTGGGGCAGGCAGCCGAGCGTCCTCAGGAACGGAAAGGCGCGGCCGCCGTAGAAGTGCCGGCCCTCCAGCGCCCAGCGCACGCCCATGTGTGCCGGCGTCGTGATGGCGAGGTCGGCCTCGCCGATGCCGACCAGCTCCACCCCGTCGCGGTAGGCGCTGCCGGTCTTGATGGTGAACTTGGATCGCGGCGCCGATCGCCACCGCATGTGCGCGGCGATCCAGCCGAGGATGGTGTGGAAGTTTGCCGTTCCCCAGTCACCGACCATGGTGAGGTCGACGCGGGTTCCCCTCTCGCGCTGCATTCGCCGTCTCCTTGCCGACCGTGCGTCGCCGGTCGCGTCGGCGATGGTAGCGCAAGGTGGCGGGCGATCGCGGTGAAGCTGGCGTCGCGGTGAAGCTGGCGTCGCGGTGAAGCTAGCGCTCGAGCGGTCGCCGGGCGAGCACGCCGGGAGGCACCCGCCGTCCCACCGCCTCCAACGGGAACGGGACGAACCTTCCGCGCTCGTCCAGGTACTCGTCGCCCTTCTCGACCAGCAGCTCCGGCCCGATGACCGCATAGCGCTCACCGACGTCGGCGGAGAGGTTCTCGTCGCCCCTGCCCGCTTGTCCGGGGTTCCCGGGATCACTGCCGTCGTCCGGCGTCTGTGAGGAGAAAAGTAAGTAGTCGGCTCCCATGATCCGCTCGAAGTGCATTCGGCCCCGACGTGCAAGCAGCGCGCCCGAGCGCGTCCCGATCCTACAGCGGATCGGGAAGGCCGCGGCGGCACCGGTGCATCGATTCTCGGCCGGCACGCCTCATGGGACAATCCCGGCCATGCCCCATGCCGCCTACTGGAACGAGGAGCTGGAGACCCGCCCCTGGCACGAGGTTCAGGAATGGCAGGCAGGACGGATCGAAAGGATGCTGCCGCCGGTGCGGGCGCGCTCGGCGATGTATGCCGATCTGTATGCGGGCCTGCCGGCGGACCTTCGCATCCTGACGTTCGCGGACCTGCAGCGCCTGCCGTTCACGCTGAAGGAGCAGGTGCGGGCGGCGCAGGATGCCGCGACGGATGCGCGGCCGTTCGGAGCGAACCAATGCGCGCCGCTCGAGGACATCGTGCAGGCCATCTGCTCCTCCGGCACGACCGGCCGGCCACTCTACTATGCGATGACCCGGGCCGACACGGAGATGTTCGCCGATGCCATCGCCCATACCTGGCATACCGCCGGCGTCGGCCGCGAGGACGTGGTCGCGCACCTGGTCGGCCTGCCGATGGTCGCGGGCGGGCTGCCGTATGCCGACGGCTTCCGCCGGATCGGGGCGACCCTCTGTTGGCTGGGCGGCTTCCCCACCGACCGGATCCTGCGCGAGATGCGCCGGCTGCGCGTCTCCACGGTGCTCGCAACCACCTCTTTCGCCCTTCATCTTGCGGAACAGTGGCAGCAGGTCGACGCTGCGGAGGGCATTCCGTCGCGCCTCTCCAAGGTGCTGTGCGGCGGCGAACCGGGGCTCAACCAGCCGATGGTGCGGGAGCGGGTGACGCAGGGGCTCGGCATCGCGCACCTGCGCGAGACCATGGGGCTCGGAGACGTGCTGCCTTCAATGTGGGCCGAATGCGAGGCGCAGGACGGCATGCATTTCAACGCGCAGCGCTATGTCGCGATCGAGCTGATCGATCCGGACACCGGCGCGGTGCTTCCCTGGCGCGACGGCGCGACCGGCGAGATCGTCTACACCGCCTTCGACCGGGAGGCCACGCCGCTGCTGCGCTACCGCTCGCGCGACCATGCGGTGGTGACCGGCATGGGCTGCGCCTGCGGCCGCACCAGCCCGCGGATCCGCTGCATCGGCCGCACCGACGACATGCTGATCTACAAGGGCATGAACGTCTTTCCGACCGCCATCCGGGACCTGGTGACCGGCCGCTTCGTTGGGCAGGTGGAGCCGGTCCTGCGGGTCTGGCGGGAGCATCCGGGACAGGTCCGGTTCGACCAGCCGATCGCGGTGGACGTCGAGGCGGTTGCCGGGACGGATCCGGCGCAGCACGCGGCGCTCGCGCGCAGCATCGAGGCAGAGGTCCGGACCCAGTTGCAGGTCCGCGTGGCCGTCACCGTGCTGCCGTTCGGCAGCCTGCCCCGCGGGACCTACAAGAACGCCATCCTAGCGGTCCGTACCGCTCCCCCATAGTCGACCCCAGAAGCTTACCGCCATGAAGCTCCACCGCACTGCCCTTCCGATCGCCCATCTGTGGTCGTCGCCCTTCGTGCGCTGGCAGGGTTCGCTCGCCGACGTGAGCAGCCTCGATCTGGCTGCGGCCGTCGCCGGCGATGCGCTCGCCCAGCGCCGGGTCGACCGGTCCGCGATCGACAGCCTGGTGCTCGGCAGCACCATCCCGCAACTCGCCTCGTTCTACGCCGCGCCCTGGCTCGCCGCACGCCTGGAGATGCCGGACATCAGCGGCCCGCACATCGCCCAGGCCTGCGCCACCTCGGTCGCCTGCCTGGTCGCAGCGGCCCAGCAGGTCGAGGGCGACGCCGGCGCCCTGCCACTGGTGCTCACCACGGACCGCACCAGCAACGGTCCGGTGCTGGTGCATCCCCGTACCCGGTCGATGGGCGGCAGTCCGGTGGTGGAGAACTGGGTGCTGGACAACTTCGCGGCCGATCCCAATACCGGCCGTGCGATGGTCGCCACCGCTGAGAACGTGGCTCGCGATGGTGCGATGAGCCGGCAGGCGCTCGACGAACTCACGATGCTGCGCTGGCGGCAGTACCAACAGGCCCTGGCCGACGATCGGGCGCTTCAGCGACCCTGGATGCAGCCGGTCGCGATCCCCGCCGGCAAGGGCAAGGGGCTTCGCGTTGAAGCCGACGAAGGCGTGCATCCCTACGAGGCCGCCGCGCTCGCCGCCCTCAAGCCGGTGCAGCCCGACGGCCTGGTCACCTTCGGCTCGCAGACCCACCCGGCCGACGGATGCGCCGGCGCCCTGGTGTGCAGTCCGGCACGTGCGCGTGAGATGAGCAACGGCCAGGGCATCGTGCGCCTGCTTTCCGCCGGGTTCGCGCGCGCCGCCAAGGCGGAGATGCCCAAGGCGGCCACGACCGCGGCCGAGCGGGCGCTCGATGCCGCAGGGGTGCGGATCGGCGAGGTACGTCTCGTGCAGACCCACAACCCGTTCGCGGTCAACGACTTGTGGTTCACCCAGCGTACCGGGTTTCCGCTCGAGCGGATGAATCCCTACGGCTGCAGCCTCATCTACGGCCATCCGCAGGGCCCGACCGGCCTGCGCGGCATTGTCGAGCTCGCGTATGCGCTGCGCGCCCAGGGCGGGGGCATCGGGTTGTTCACGGGGTGCGCGGCGGGCGATACAGGGGCAGCGGTGGTGCTGCGGGTGGAATAGACGCCTCGGGAAAGCCCAACGAAAGTCACCGCAGTCACACCGCTGTCGACCCACGATCGTCCTTATTCGAAACTCCGAGCCACCGCTTTGCAGCGGAAGCCGTCCCTCGCCTACGGACTCGAGCGACTGCCTTCCGGTGGCAAAGCTGACGCAGTTCGCCAAACAGGCCGTTGAAGCCGACTTACTATGCCGCCAATGCGAGCAAGTCGCTGGCGCCGACGCCCGCGGCAACCTGGTTCACAAGCTTCGGCAACTGTGCCGCAACGTAGACCATGTGGTGATTCATGTCGACTTCAACCCATGTTCCCAGGTTTCCGCAACCAACCTCGCGATTCGCACAGCGCCACACGTAGTCGTCACCGTAAGAGTGATCGCGGTCTATATATACTGGGGACTCGACAACTCGCTGCGCCAAGTCGTGGTACTGCCGGTACTTCTTTCCTTCCCTTAGGCTGTAGCCGCGAAAGATGTGCTGGCGTAGGCCCTTGGTGTAGCGAATCTTCGCGTTCGCATTCGTCGCCACGATCTTGTCAGAAAAGTTTGGGTGGACAATCCCGTAGTCGCCGAACGCGATGAGTTCTGTGCGTATCCCGGAAGCTACGTTCAGCCAAAGCGGCATTTCGTTCCGGTAGTAGGTCATGCAGCCATCCTTGGGCACTTCACCGACGTCCTTCGGCATGCTCGATCCGATCACAGAAATGAGCCGGAAGCTCGCTGCGGAGAGGGCGGCGTCGACAAAATCTTGAGTCACACCTCGCAAGCGCACGAGGGCAACCGGATCGAAACTGCCGACCCCTTCAAGGTCGATCAAGAGGTTTGTTTCCGCCGCGGGAATTCCGAAATCTCGGATACTCTCGATCAAGTCTGCAATCGTGTCCTCGCCTGCCTCAATGTCATCAATCTTGAGCCGAAGGGTCAGTCCACGTCCTGCTCGAGCGGCGATCTTGCCAACACGCTCCCACAGTTCGGGTTCGTGGTCAAAGCCGAATACGGGCGTGAAGGGAATGCCGAGCCCGCGAAGGCTCGAGCACAACGCTTCGAGCGCTGGACTTCCGTCATCCGTCGTGTCCGTCGGAGCAATCGAGTGCAAGTCGACGCTAACCGGCTGCAGCGCGCAGTGCTTGCGAAGTTGATGTGCGAACCGGACGCATGACTCTTCGACAGTTTCTCCTTCGTTTGGCGATAGAAGCTCGACGAGCGGATGCACGTGAGCGGATAATGAACGCGGCAGCTTGCCCAGCGCTTTGAGGTCGTTTGCCTTCCCTTTCAGGATCGGCGTGTATAGAGTCTTCGCGTTCACTCACTACCTCACTCGAAAGAGATCTCGGGAAACTGACTGCGGACTTCGTTCGACCCAAGCAACTCACTGAAAACGCGGAAGTTGCCGCTCTCCCGGCGTACGCGGCCCGCGACGATCGCAGGATGAATCATTTGCTCGAGTGCGAACCGCAGAATCCGTTCTCGGCTAGGAGCCGAAACCAGTTCACTTCGTCGCCACGCTGCCCGCGGGATCAAGGCGTCACGAGCAATGCGATTGGCCTCGATCTCCAATGCTTCTGTCGCATCGCTGTCTTCGAGCCGATCCAAAAACGCATCACCTGGATTGCTCAGGTGCTTCGCTACGTGAGCCAGTTCATGCAGCAGGGTGAACCAGAAGTGATCCACGCGATCGAACCGCAGTGTCAGCCCGATGACGGGTGCGCCATCCTGATCGAGAAGCGCTGCCCCATCAAGCTGGGTACCAGCCAAACGGGGCTCGACCACTACCGGAACTCCCTTGTCCTCGATGAGTTCGCAGGCCAAACGAATGCCATTCTTGTGCCAGCTCAAATGCACCACCTGCTTCAAGAAGGCAGGACCGATAGCATCCGGCGAATACGAAGGCAAATGAAGGCTCGCCCTTCGCTTTCTCGCTACGTACAAGACGCGGGCCTTCCACGCGAGTAGCCCATAGCGCGACTTCGACGTCACTGCGTCGCCGCGCAAACCCCGTCGCGCGAGAGCCGGGAAACCGTCGCCCTTGGGGAGGACGCTCGTCACAAAATCGCGAGCAAGTTCGCTCAGGTTTCGGCCGCCTTCCTTCGGGACGTCACCAAAGTAGCCGTGCCGCTCCATTTCCTTGAACGGAAGGCAATCCCAATCGAATTCGCTTGGGACAAGCGAAGGCTCCGATTCAGCAAATGTCGAACCAGCGACGAGAACGTCTGCTGAGATTCCAAGCCCGGCTGACAGTTCTCTGATCATCTGTACGGTGAGCGGACGCTTGCCCGCAAGAACCTCGGACACGCGACTTCTGGACCCAAGATACGGGACTAGGTCCGCCTGACGAAGCCCTTGTTCGTGCATCCGAAACTGAATCGCTTCGATAGGGCTAGTCGTCTCGAACCTAAACCGTGCCTTCTCGTACTCTTCGACCAGAAGTGCCAAAACTTCGAGCCGCGCTCCTTCGGCAGATTCTGGAGAAGGGTCGGCGAGCGCAAGCCGCTCCACCTCACGGAGGTAAGAGCGATAGTCAGCTTCCGTCTTAATAATCTTCAGTTCCATCAGTATCTTTTCGAGTATTCGGCATGGGTGCCGATCCACTCAACGGCAACAACACTCACTTGATATGCCACGACCGTCACCAGCCGATACTCGTTGCCTCGTACGTTAAAGATGACCGTGTTCCTTTCGAGCATGCTGGCTGATGCATACCTGTCCTTGATGTCCTGGGGAGTACGCCATCGCGCGTTCTCGACATCGATGATCCAGGCCGCAATCCACTTGCGGCAGTCAGCGTGCTCCGTGCAGAACTGGTCAAGCTTGTCTCGACCAACTAGTCGCATCGGTTTTCTTGACCTTGTTCATGAACCGAGTATGCCATGATGTTCCCAGTTTGGGAACAGCCTGTGTTACACCTCCGGGATCCCTCTCGGGACACCGGCAAATCCCATCCGACGCCTGTGGGCGAGCCCGCCTCTCAGTTGCGGGCAGGGGCTTGGGCCTCCGCCCTCCCCTCGTCGTGTTGACGGCGCACGGTGCTCTTGCGGACACGTGTAACCCAAATGGGGGTCTACAACCTGCTAGTCGGTCGCTGCCCGCTGTAGTACAGCGAGAGCCACGAGTCGCTATCGAGATTCAGTCGCTCGTCCTCGCCTGACGGGCAGGAGTGGTCGAGTGGTCGCTGCTGAAGTGGAACTGTCCCTGGAATCCGTTCATCCGTCATCGCACGATCGGTCTACGAGATCGCGGTCATTCGACGGCGACGGACTGAACGACAGCACTGGGCCTAAAGCGGTCGACAGGCTCGCTAGCCAACCAACTCCGGGCCGTACACGACTTTCGGAGCGCTCCGCATTGCTTCTGCCTTCTACAGCAGCGCCCCTTGTCGATCGTCAAACGTACATAGGCGTCGAAGCGAGCTTCGTCGTGCGATAAGCGCCCGAGTCGTTGCGAAATTTTGCTTGGAAGCGGTCTGTCGGCCGCTCGCTGTTCAAAGATGCCACGCAGGGGAAAGCGCTGCCCTCGAATGGCTCAATAAGTCTCCAAGTGCAACCGCCCTTCCCGCTTCAACGCGCCCCCCAGCGTCTCCCACGACAGCCCTGCGTCCTCGGCGATGTCGCGCAGCGCCAGCACCACGCCCTCCTCCATGCTCTTCAGTCCGCAGACATAGATGAACGTCTGCGCGTCCTTCAGCAGCGCCGCAAGATCCGGCGCCCGCTCCCGCATCAGGTCCTGCACGTACCGCCGCGGCTCACCCGGCAGGCGCGAGAACGCGAGGTTGATGTCGATGAAGTCCTTCGGCAGGCTCTTGAGCGGCCCGAAGTACGGCAGCTCCTGCGGCGTGCGCGCGCCGAAGAAAAGCATCAGCTTGCCGCCCTCGAACTTGCCGCTCTGGCGCAACCGCCGGCGCCATTCGGTCATCGCCCGCATCGGGGCGCTGCCGGTGCCGGTGCAGATCATGACGATGTTCGACCGCGGGTGGTTCGGCATCAGGAAGGACGCGCCGAACGGGCCGATCACCTGGACCTTGTCGCCCACCTTCAGGTCGCACAGGTAGTTGGAGGCGACGCCGCGCACCGGGTTGCCCTGGTGGTCCTCGGTGACGCGCTTCACGGTCAGCGACAGGTTGTTGTAGCCGCGCCGCTCGCCGTTGCGCGCGCTCGCGATCGAGTACTGGCGGGCCACATGCGGCTTGCCACGCGCATCGGTGCCGGGCGGGATGATGCCGATCGACTGGCCTTCGAGCACGGGGAACGGCATGGCGCCGAAATCGAGCACGATGTGATGGGTCTCGTTGGCGAAGCCGGCCTCGGTGCAGTTGAAATTCCCGGCGACGGTTGCCGTGGTCGGGTTCTTCGGTCCGTAGAGGTTGGTATAGGCGTGGCCGGCCGACCACGGAGGAACCACCGCGCAGTACTGCGTCGAATCGAAGACCGCGGCAACATCCTCCGCCGCGGCCGGCAACACCGGCGCCGGCGGCTCCGCCACCGCGGCCTGTGCTTCGGCATCGACGCCTTCGGCGGCAAGCTGCTCGGACGTCAGCTCCGGCGGCAGCTCGTCCCAGGAGAACTGCTCCTCGATGGTGTAGGCCTTCAGCCGCGGGACGGTCCGCCAGTTGTCGATGGATCCGGTCGGACAAGGCGAGATGCAGTCCATGCAGCTGTTGCAGACGTCCGCCTTGACGACATAGTTCCGATCGTCATGGGTGATCGCCCCGATCGGGCAGGTCGCCTCGCAGGTGTTGCAGCGGATGCAGATCTCGGGATCGATCACGTG
>JAEWEW010000100.1 GCA_023389175.1 Pseudomonadota bacterium
ACGACGACGGATCCCACCTGGGCGGCGACGCCCCGTATTGCTTCCAGCATGCGTTCTGCTCTCGAGTCCGCAGGCATGTTAATCCAGCCATCGCTTCCGATAGTCGCGGACCGACGGTCGGTCGCGGTGGTCGCACCAGTCGGAGATGAAGGCATGGCAAACGATGGCACGGTGGCAGCTGACGAGGTGCAGATCGAGCGGGAAGGCGCGCGGGCGACCGTCTGGCTGAACCGGCCGACCGCTCATAACGCGCTGTCGGAGGCCGTGCTGGATGGCCTCGCGGCGGCCTTTCGCTCGCTCGCCGGGGAGCCGGAAGTTCGCGCGATCGTGCTCGCTGCCCGCGGCCGGGCGTTTTGCGCCGGCCACGACCTGCGGGAGATGCGCGCAACGCCGTCGGAGCGTTACTACCGCGAGCTCTTCGAGCGCTGCACCCAGGTGATGATGGCGATCCGGGCGGCGCCGCAACCGGTGATCGCGCGGGTCCACGGCATCGCGACCGCGGCAGGATGCCAGCTGGTCGCTACCTGCGACCTCGCGGTCGCGAGCGACGAGGCGCGCTTTGCCGTATCGGGCGTGAACCTCGGGCTCTTCTGCTCGACGCCGTCGGTCGCGCTCTCACGCAACCTGGGCCAGAAGCAGGCATTCGAGATGCTGGTCACCGGCGAGTTCGTCGATGCGCGCCAGGCGCTGTCCTGGGGCCTGGTCAACCGCGTCGTCGCGTCGCAGGCGCTGGATGCCGAGGTCGATGCCCTGGTGCGCGCCATCGCCGCCAAGGCGGAAGTGGCGATCCGCATGGGCAAGGATCTCTTCTACCGGCAGCGGGAAACCGGCATCGCCGCGGCCTATCAGCTCGCCGGGCAGACCATGGCGTGCAACATGATGGACCCGGCCACGCTGGAGGGTGTCCAGGCGTTCCTCGACAAGCGCGCGCCGGGCCTGCCTTCCAGCAGGGCGGCAAACCCCCTGGCCGGAGCCGGGCCGGCGGACGGTCGCTCGCTATAATCGACCGCGCATCGGCCGCCCGGCCCGCACTGGGCCGGCCCGCGCTGGCCATTCGGCGACGTGGCGCGTCGCCCGCCTCCTTACCGCACGTCTACCCAGGATAGCCCATGAAAGCATTGGTACCCGTCAAGCGCGTCGTCGACTACAACGTGAAGGTGCGCGTGAAGAGCGACCAGACCGGCGTGGAAACCGCCAACGTGAAGATGTCGATGAATCCCTTCGACGAGATCGCGGTGGAGGAAGCGGTGCGGCTGAAAGAGAAGGGCGTGGTCACGGAGATCGTCGCGGTGTCCTGCGGGCTGGTGGCCTGCCAGGAGACGCTGCGCACCGCGATGGCGATCGGCGCCGACCGCGCCATCCTGGTGGAGACCGATGCCGAGCTGCAGCCGCTCGCGGTCGCCAAGCTGCTGCAGGCGGTCCAGGCGAAGGAAGGCGCCGAGCTCGTCATCCTCGGCAAGCAGGCGATCGACGACGACGCCAACCAGACCGGCCAGATGCTCGCCGCGCTGCTGGACGCGCCGCAGGCCACCTTCGCCTCGAAGCTCGAGGTGGCCGACGGCAAGGCCAAGGTCACCCGCGAGGTCGACGGCGGACTGGAGACCATCGAGATCGACTTGCCCGCAGTGGTGACCACGGACCTGCGGCTGAACGAGCCGCGCTACGTGACCCTGCCCAACATCATGAAAGCCAAGAAGAAGCAGCTGGACAAGTTCACGCCGGCGGATCTCGGCGTCGAGCCGTCCCCGCGGCTGAAGACGCTCAAGGTGGCCGAGCCGCCGGGCAGGCAGGCGGGCGTCAAGGTGCCCGACGTGGCGACCCTGGTCGCCAAGCTGAAGAACGAAGCGAAGGTCATCTGAGCGCAAAACGCATCGCGACAGGAGAAGGTGAACCATGGCAGTACTGGTGATTGCAGAGCACGACAACGCGACATTGAAGCCGGCCACCCTCAATGCGGTGGCCGCGGCGGCAGCGCTCGGAAGCGACGTGACGGTGATGGTGATCGGAAGCGGCTGCGACGGCGCGGCGCAGGAGGCCGCCAGGGTGGCGGGCGTGGCCAGGGTGCTGGTGGCCGATGCGCCGCATCTCGGCGACCAGCTGGCGGAGAACGTGTCCGCGCAGATCCTCGCGGTCGCAAAGGACTACAGCCACCTCCTCGCGCCGGCCACCGCGAACGGCAAGAACGTGATGCCGCGGGTGGCGGCGAAGCTGGACGTCGCGCAGATCTCCGACATCATCGCGGTGGAGTCGGCCGACACCTTCCAGCGGCCCATCTACGCGGGCAACGCGATCGCCACGGTCCAGTCGGCCGATCCGGTCAAGGTGATCACGGTGCGGACCACCGCGTTCGACGCGGTGGCGGCCGAAGGCGGCAGCGCTGCGGTGGAGAAGCTGGCGGCGGTGGCGGATTCGGGCAAGTCCCGCTTCGTCGGCCGCGAGGTGGCCAAGAGCGAACGCCCGGAGCTCACCGCCGCGAAGACGATCGTCTCCGGCGGCCGCGGGCTGGGCAGCGCGGAGAACTTCAAGGCGGTGCTGGAGCCGCTGGCGGACAAGCTCGGCGCGGCGCTGGGTGCGTCGCGCGCGGCGGTCGACGCCGGCTATGCCCCCAACGACTGGCAGGTCGGGCAGACCGGCAAGATCGTGGCGCCGCAACTCTACGTCGCGGTGGGCATCTCGGGCGCGATCCAGCACCTGGCCGGCATGAAGGACAGCAAGGTGATCGCCGCCATCAACAAGGACGAGGAAGCGCCGATCTTCGGCGTGGCCGACTACGGGCTGGTCGCGGATCTGTTCACGGCCGTGCCGGAGATGGTGAAGGCCGTCTGACCATGATGGCGCCCTGACCATCCGAGTGGAGTCATGACATGAACTACGCCGCGCCGCTCAAGGACATGATGTTCGTCATGCGCGAGCTCGCCGGGCTCGAGGATGTGCGCCGCCTGCCGGGCTTCGAGGAGGCCAATGACGACACGGTGCAGGCGGTGCTGGAGGAGGCGGCGCGATTCAACGCCGAGGTGGTGGCGCCGCTCAACCGGATCGGGGACGAGCAGCCTTCAGCGATCGCGGATGGGGTCGTCACCACCCCGCCGGGCTTCCGCGAGGCGTTCCGGCTGTTCGCCGAGTCCGGATGGCAGGGCGTCCAGCATCCTGCCCGTTTCGGCGGGCAGGGCTTGCCCAAGCTGGTCGGCACGGCCTGCAACGAGATGCTGAACAGCGCGAACCTCTCCTTCGCGCTGTGCCCGCTGCTCACGGACGGCGCCATCGAGGCGCTGGTCACCGCCGGCTCGGAGGCGCAGCAGCAGCAGTTCATCCCCCGCATGATCGAAGGCCGGTGGACCGGCACGATGAACCTGACCGAGTCCCAGGCGGGATCGGACCTGTCGCTCGTGCGCACCCGCGCCGAGCCGCAGGCGGACGGCACCTATCGCGTCTTCGGCCAGAAGATCTTCATCACCTTTGGCGAGCACGACATGGCCGAGAACATCGTCCATCTGGTGCTCGCGCGGGTGCCCGGCGCGCCCGAAGGCGTGAAGGGCATCTCGCTCTTCCTGGTGCCCAAGTTCCTGGTGAACGAGGATGGCAGCCTCGGCAAGCGCAACGACGTCTTCTGCGCGTCGATCGAGCACAAGCTGGGCATCAAGGCGAGCCCGACCGCGGTGCTGGTCTACGGCGACGACAAGGGTGAGGTGGGCGCCGGCGCGATCGGCCAGCTGATCGGCGAGGAGAACCGTGGGCTGGAGTACATGTTCATCATGATGAACGCCGCCCGGTTCGCGGTCGGGATGCAGGGCGTCTCGGTGGCGGAGCGGGCCTACCAGCAGGCGGTCGCCTATGCGCGCGAGCGGATCCAGAGCCGGGCGGTGCAGGGATCCAGCGCCGCCGTGCCGATCGTCGAGCATCCTGACGTGCGCCGCATGCTGATGACGATGCGGGCGTATACCGAAGGATGCCGCGCGCTCGGCTACGTGGTGGCAGCGGCTGCGGATGCCGCCCATGCCGCCACGGATGCCGCGGTCTCGGCGCAGAACAAGGCATTCCAGGAGTTCCTGGTGCCGGTGGTGAAGGGCTTCTCCACCGAGATGAGCATCGAGGTCGCCTCGCTTGGCGTGCAGGTGCACGGCGGCATGGGTTTCATCGAGGAGACCGGGGCCGCGCAGCACTACCGCGACGTGCGCATCCTCACCATCTACGAAGGCACCACCGCCATCCAGGCCAACGACTTCGTGGGTCGCAAGACGCTGCGCGACGGCGGCAAGACCGCGATGGCGGTGATCGACATGGCGCGACGGACGCAGGCCGAGCTGCTCGCCTCCGGCAGTCCCGACTGCAACAAGATCGGGCAGCGCCTGGCGCTCGGACTCGATGCGCTGGTCGACGCGGTCGACTACGTCGTGGCGCACGCCAGGTCGGATCCGCGCGCCGCGTACGCCGGCAGCGTGCCGTACCTGATGCTGGCCGGCACCGTCCTGACCGGTTGGCAGATGGGCCGGGCCGCGCTGGTCTCGGAACGCGAGCTGGCCGAGGGCGATCCGGATCCCGCCTTCCACCGCGCGAAGATCGCGACGGCGCGCTTCCATGCAGACCATATCCTCGCGCGCGCCGGCAGCTATCGAGACGCGATCGTGGACGGCGCGGCCGGCTCGCTCGCGCTGGACGCCGCGCAGTTCTAGCCGGATTCCCCGGCCGACCTACGCCAGGCCCATGCGGCGCGCCATGTCGGCGCGCCATTCCTCCCGCGGCCTGAAGCCCGGCAGCGTGCGGGCATGCGCCTCGAGGCGCTGCTCCAGCGTGGCCTCGTCTGCGAGGTCCACCGGCACCCGCACCGGCTGCGCGACATACCAGGGCAGGTCGTGATAGAGCTCGAGCCGGTTGCCTTCGGGATCGGGCAGGTACACCGATACCGCATTGCCATGCGTGACCGGCGCGATGCCGGGCAGCCCTTCGGCGACCAGCGTCCGGTACATCGCGCAGAGGTCGGCGAGCCGGTCGGTCTTGAACGAGATCTGGTTGATCGGGTTGAAGGGCAGGGCCTGCGGCCGTCCGCTCACCAGCACCAGCTGGTGGTGCTCGTCCGGATCGCGGCTGAGGAACACCAGGTCCATCGGTCCGTTCGGCCCGGCCAGCTGGCCCCGGTCGGTAACCGTGAAATCGAGCAAGCGGGTGTAGAAATCCTCCATCCGGGCGACGTCGCTGACGAACATGCCGAAATGGGCGAAGCGGAAACCGGGTCGAGCCATGTCTTCCATCCTGCGGTCGCATGCCAGGGGCGCCTGGCGGGAGGGCGCGGATTGCTGGTCCGTCCGCCGCAGTCTAGGATTGTCGCCTGATCGGGCATGTCCGCCGTGCCCGTCAACCGGGTCCAACGGCAGACACCCGGTCCCGGAAGACGCTCGCGTCCAAGGCTGCTTCATCCCGCACAGGGAGGCATTCCCCATGGGCCATGCGCGTCTTCAGCTACGGAACCTGGTCCTGCCGCGCGAGATCGACCCTGGAGCCGGCCGCGTGCTCGCGGCGCGTGCCTTGCGCGCCTTTGGCGACGGCTACGTCGCGGTGCTGCTGCCGGCCTACCTGCTCGCGCTCGGCTTCGGCGAAGTCGAGATCGGCGCGATCGGTTCGGTCACGCTGTTCGGCTCGGCCATCGCGACCATCGCCGTGGGTGCCCTGGCGAGCCGTGTCGGCGAGCGACGGCTCCTCGGCGCGGCCTCCTGCCTCATGGCGGCGACCGGCCTCGGCCTTGCCGGCTTCGATGACTTCCTGCCGCTGCTGGCGGTCGCGTTCTTCGGCACCCTCAATCCGGGTGGCGGCGACACCGGCGCCTTCGTCCCGCTCGAGCATGCCCGGCTGGCGGCCTGCGCGGCGGCCGGCCACCGGACGGCGCTGTTCGCTCGCTACGGGGTCGCCGGTTATCTGGCCGGCGCCTTCGGCGCGCTGGCCGCCGCGCTGCCCGGCGTGCTCGACACCGCAGCCGGCGTCGCGCCCCTCGATACGATGCGCGCGATGTTCGTGGCCTACTGCGCCCTGGGCATCGGGGTGTGGTGCCTGTACGGCACCGCCCCGCTACCCGGCGGGACGTCGGCGAGCAACGAACGACCCGCGCCCTTGCGGAAATCCCGGGCGATCGTGGTGCGGCTCGCTGCGCTGTTCAGCCTGGATTCCTTCGCGGGCGGCCTGGTCGTCAACTCGCTGCTCGCCCTGTGGCTCTTCCAGCGCTTCGGCATGGCGCTCGAATCGGTCGCGGTCTTCCTGTTCTGGACCGGCCTGCTCAGCGCCGCGTCGCAGCTCGCGGCCGCCGCGATCGCGCGACGGATCGGCCTGCTGAACACGATGGTGTTCACCCACATTCCGGCGAGCCTGTGCCTGATCGGGGCCGCGCTGTCGCCGTCGCTCGAGCTGGCCCTCGTGGCCCTGGTCATGCGGGCGGCTCTGTCGCAGATGGACGTGCCGGCGAGAGGCGCCTACGTGATGGCGGTCGTGACCCCGGCCGAGCGGCCGGCCGCGGCGAGCTTCACCACCGTGCCGAGAAGCCTTGCCGCAGCGGCCGGGCCGTCGGTCACCGGATTGCTGTTCGCCACCGGCGCGCTCGCTGCGCCGCTGGTCGCCTGCGGGATCCTGAAGATCGGCTATGACCTGCTGCTGCTGGCGGCGTTCAGGAACGTGAGGCCGGATGAAGCGCCGGAAGACATGGCGCCGCCTGCCAGGCGATCGTGACGCGGCTGTCGCCGTTCACCTGAACGTGATGGCTCGAGGCCGGTCGGGCAGGCGGCCACGGACGGGCATCGGCCGGGAGGGCATGGAAGTGCCTCGGTTGCATCATCACGCCAGATACTGTATAAATATCCAGTTACCGAATGCTGGGGCGATGCGTCCGCAGCCTGGAGCGATGATCCCGTCTCGACCAATGCAGCCACGCGAGCAAGCCGCCGCCCGCCGCGGTGGCTTGCCGCCTCACGTCCAGGCCGCGGAGGCGCTGGTGCCGGAGCCGGTCGTGGTCAAGGGCAGGGGAGCGGTCTCCAACCTGCCAGGCCGCTTCGAGTCGGTCGACCGCTTCGCAGTGGATGACGGCTGGGCGGATGCGGATCCGACGCAGGAGACGGCGCCGGATACCCGGGTCCTGATCGAAAAGGCCCGCTCCATCATCACCCGCAACCGCTCCCCGGACGTCCCGTTCGATCTCTCCATCAACCCGTACCGGGGTTGCGAGCACGGCTGCATCTACTGCTACGCCCGCCCCAACCATGGCTATGTCGGCCTGTCGCCGGGGCTCGACTTCGAGACGCGGCTCTTCGCCAAGACCAACGCAGCGGAGCTTTTTGCCCAGGAGCTTGCCCGGCCCGGCTACCGCTGCGAGCCGATCAACATCGGCTCGGTCACGGATCCGTACCAGCCGATCGAGAGGCGCTTCGGCATCACGCGGTCCCTGCTGGCCGTGGCACGGGAGCACCGGCAACCGGTCACCCTGATCACCAAGGCGAGCCTGGTGGAACGGGACCTGGACCTGCTCTCCGCCTTGGCCGCGGACGGGCTGGCCGGGGTGTTCGTCACCGTCACCACGCTGGATGCCGCACTCGCGCGCAAGCTGGAGCCGCGGGCAAGCGCGCCGTGGCGCCGGCTGGAGACCGTCCGGCGCCTCGCAGCCGCGGGTATTGATGTCGGCGTCTCGCTCGGGCCGGTGATTCCCTTCATCAACGACCACGAGATCGAGACGCTCCTGGCGGAAGCGAAGGCGGCCGGCGCGAGCAGTGCCTTCTACACGGTCATCCGCTTGCCGCTGGAGGTGGATCCGCTCTTCCGGCAATGGCTGCAGGCGCACTTCCCGGAGCGCGCCGCCCGGGTGATGCACCGGATCCAGGACATGCGCGGCGGCCGGGACAACGACCCGCGCTTCTTTTCGCGGATGAAGGGGGAGGGCGCGTTTGCCCAGCTCATCCGCATGCGGTTCGTGAACACCGTGCGCAAGCTGGGGATGGACCAGGTTCGCCCCGGCCTGCGGACCGATCTCTTCCGGCGGCCGGTCCCGGCCGAGACACGGAAGGCCGGCTCGCAACTGAGCCTGATCTGACTGGACATCAGGGACAAGACCGCCTCCAGGCCGGAGACCCGGCCTGAAAGAACCAGTCGAATCAATGTATTGCGCCTGTTTTCTGATGAGGTTTCCCATGTTACGGCTGTACGGCCCCCCGACGCCTGGACAGGCGGTCGATCCGTCCGGTTGAACGGTCGATGCGCTTCTCCAACAATCGACGAAGCGGAACGGCGACAGGCCGGGCCGGGCAACAGCGAGGTGGGACCAATGAAGTCGAAGAGAAGTACATGGACGGCGGGGCTGGCCGGCGTGGCGTCGGCGCTCGTCCTTTTCGCGTCGCCGGCAGGGGCGGCGGAGACGGTCAAGATCTATCGGTCGACCATGCCCGACGGCAGCGTCGTCCTGTCCGACAAGCCGGCCTCGGGCGCCCGGACGGTGGCGACCGACACCATCGTGCTGGCTGCCGCCCCCGGCGCTGCCGATGCCGAGCGGGACTACTGGCGGCAGCAGGCCGAGGCATTCAACCGCCGGCAGGAGATGCGGGATGCGGAGCGCGATCGTGCCCGCCGCCAGGCCGTGCCTTCGCTGGCGATGAATCAGTCGTACCGGCACGACCCGGCGCCGGCCTATGTGATCGGCGGCGGCCATGCGACGAAACCGATCGTCTCGCTGCGCCACGTGCCGCGAGTCTACCGCAGTTCCCCGGGCGCGGTGCGTGGCCGCGACGGCGGCTTCATCGGCAGCGGCTTCAGCACCGCGCGCTGACCGGGGCGGACAGGAACAACGAGGAAACCGACGACTGGGCACGCAGAAGGCCGAGACCGCAGCGCTGCCGAAGCGCGATGGAGCGGCGGGTCGTCGGAGCTGATTTTCATCCTGGCTGGACGAACCGGCCCCTTCGGGGGCCGTCTTTTTTGGCGCTGCTCCGAGGCATCGCCGCCGCGCTTGGGCGAGCGTATCCTCCGGGCTATAATGACGGGTTTCCCAGAGACACTGGCCGCGTGGCCGCCCCTCATTTCGGAGATTTCCATGGTCGTTGTTCGCCTATCACGCGGCGGAGCCAAGAAGCGCGCCTTCTACAACATCGTCGTCACCGACAAGCGCAATCGTCGCGACGGCAGCTTCATCGAGCGGCTCGGGTTCTACAACCCGCAGGCCTCGGCGAAGGAGAAGGAGGCACTGCGCCTCGACCTCGCCCGCATCGAGCACTGGAAGGCCCAGGGCGCGCAGCTCTCGCCCACCGTCAGCCGCCTGCTTCGCCAGGTCGCCTCCGCACCGCAGGCTGCCACCGAGGCGACCGCCCAGGCCTGAGGCCTGAGCGCCGCACCCTCGTGCCGGAGGTGTCGTCGACCACGGCACGCTGGGTGGCGGTCGGCGTGATACGCGGCGCATTCGGCGTCCGGGGCGCCGTCAAGATCGAACCTTACGCAGGCCCGGAATCCTCGGTCCTCGAGCACGCCCGACGCTGGCGGCTGGACCGGCCTGCCCAGGGCACTGTCGCCCGCTCGCCCATTCCGCTTCCGGTCGACATCTCGGCCGCCGCTGCGCGCCGCCACGGCGCCTTCATCGTGGCGACGCTGGAGCCGCCGCTGACCCGCGAGCAGGCGATCGCGCTCAAGGGTGCCGAAGTGCTGGTGGATCGCGCCGACTTTCCGCCGCTCGAGGCGGACGAATACTACTGGACCGACCTGATCGGCTGCCGCGTGTCCAATCCGGCGGGCGAGGACCTGGGAGAGGTGGCGGGGCTGGAAGATCACGGCGCGCACAGCGTGCTGAGGCTCGGCAACGGCATCCTGATCCCCTTCGTCGCGGCCCACGTCCTGGAAGTCGAGCCGCAGGCCAGGCGCATCGTGGCGGACTGGTCGGCCGACTGGCTCTGAACGCCGGCGCATCGTGGACTTCGAGGTCATCAGCGTCTTCCCTGACCTGGTGAGCGCCGTGCTGCCTTTCGGCGTGGCGGGGCGCGCACTCTCCGAAGGGCGTTATCGGGTGCGTTGCTGGAATCCGCGGGATGACGCGCCCGGGAACTATCGCCGCATCGACGACCGCCCCTACGGCGGCGGGCCCGGCATGGTGATGATGGCGCAGCCGCTGATGGACTGCCTGCAGCGGATCCGCGCGGCGCGCGCGGCCGAAGGTGCTGCGTCGCTGCCGGTGGCCTTCCTGTCGCCGCAGGGGGCGCCGCTGACGCAGGCCAGGGTCCGGGCCTTGAGCGAAAGCGCCGGGCTGATCCTGCTCTGCGGCCGGTACGAGGCGGTCGACCAGCGCTTCATCGATGCCTGGGTCGACGAGGAGATCTCGGTGGGAGACTTCGTCGTCTCCGGCGGCGAGCTGCCGGCGCTGCTGCTGATCGACGCCGTGGCCCGCCTGCTGCCCGGCGCGCTCAACGACGCGCAATCGGCAGCCCAGGACTCGTTCACCGACGGCCTGCTCGATTGTCCGCACTACACCCGTCCCGAGGTGGTGGACGGCATCCCGGTGCCGCCGGTCCTGCTGTCCGGCAACCATCGGGAGATCGAACACTGGCGGCGGCGGCAGGCGCTGCTGGCGACGCTGCGCAAGCGCCCCGACCTGCTCGCCCGCGCCCGGACGGCCGGACTGCTCACCCCGGGGGAGCTGCGCTTCCTGCAGGACCAGGCTGAAGACGGGCTATACTAACGGGCTTGCCTTCAGGAGCGCAGGCTTCTGCGGCATGGCCGGGGCGCCGCCCTGGCCGACGGCAGCAACCGCATCCTCTGGCGGGGCGCAAGAGACGGGCCTTTGATGGGCCGTCGGGAAAAACCAGCCCCGGCCACGATGCCACAGGAGCATGTGACATGGATCTGATCACGCAACTCGAGCAGGAAGAGATCGCCCGGCTCGGCAAGACGATTCCGGAATTCGCCCCCGGCGACACCGTCGCGGTCGCGGTGAACGTGGTCGAGGGCACGCGCAAGCGCGTGCAGGTTTACGAGGGCGTCGTGATCGCGCGCCGCAATCGCGGGTTGAACAGCTCGTTCATCGTGCGCAAGATCTCGTCGGGCGAGGGCGTGGAGCGGACGTTCCAGCTCTACTCGCCGCTCATCGCCTCCATCGAGGTCAAGCGCCGCGGCGACGTGCGCCGTGCCAAGCTCTACTACCTTCGCGAGCTCTCCGGCAAGAAGGCACGCATCAAGGAGAAGCTGCCGTCCCGGTCGGATGCGGCCAAGACGGCCGGCGCAGCCGCGACGGACGATGCGAAGCAGCCCGAGGCGGGCGCGAACGCCTGACCGGCGTTTCGGGCCCTGTCCGGCCGCCCGCCGCGGCCGGAGCGATCGGGCTGTCGCGCGCTTCGTGGTGATGCAGTGCTGGTGATCCGGTGCTCATGGTGATCCGGTGAAGCGCCCGGCCATCCTCGATCCCAGGCGAGTCCCGCTGGATCCTTCGGACCTGGAGGACGCTCCCGCGCTCGCGCCCGACCGGCTCTCCATCGATGCGCTGCGCCGGCGCTTCGCCCATCCCGGCGAATGGTCGCCGGAGTTCGTCGACGACAACTATCGACTCGGCGGCGCACCGGTCCGGAGCGCCGCCGTGCTGATGCCGCTGGTCGAGCGACCGGAGGGCGTGAGCCTCTTCTTCACCTTGCGCAGCGAGGCCCTTTCGAATCACGGCGGGCAGGTCGCCTTCCCCGGCGGCCGGATCGACGGCAGCGACGCGTCCCCGGCCGACGCTGCGCTGCGCGAGACGCGCGAGGAGATCGGCATCGAGCCGGCGGCGATCGAGGTGCTCGGCGAACTGCCGGTGTACCGCACCGGAACCGGCTACGCGGTCACGCCGGTGGTGGGCCTGGTGGACCCGGCGGTCACGTTGGACCGCCTCACCCTGGAGCCGGCAGAGGTGGCCGATGCTTTCGAGGTGCCGCTCGCGTTCCTGATGGATCCGTCCAACCACCAGCGGCGGCTGTTCCGCTGGCACCAGGACGGCGAGGAGCATGAACGCCGCTTCTTCACCATGCCGTGGCGGCCCGATCCGGCGCGGGAACACGAGTACTTCATCTGGGGAGCCACTGCGGCCATGCTACGCAACCTCTATCGCTTCCTGGCGGCGAAGTAGCCGAAGCGCCGATGGGCCTGATCGCACTGATCCTCAGCATCGTGGTCGACGCCATCTGGCCGCTGCGCGGCCGCACCGGGCGCACCGATGACGACGGACTCGCGGGCACCGGCTACGACGTCGCGGGGGAGCCCGGCTTCGCGCCCGCCGGCCGGTCAGCGGCCGCCGCGGATGCGCCGGACGGCGACTTGATGGAGGAGCCGCCCTATGACCCGCTGGCCGATACCGATGCCACTGCCGACGCGGTGGACGATGGCGTTGCCGGCGCCGCCATGCCGCCCGAAGCCGCTAGCCGGCCGACGGTCCCGGTGGCGCCGCATCCGCTGCAGCGACATGCCTTGCGGCTGCTCGGCTGGATCGCGCCGGAGGAACCGAATGCCGCGGGCGACCGCCGACGCCTGGGGGCGCCGGGATGGCTCGCCATGGTGGGCGTCCCGGTGGTGCTGGTGGCGGTGGCGCAGGCGCTCCTCGGGGAGATCGCGGGCATCCTCGTCCTGCTGCTGCATGTCGCGGTGCTCTACTACACCGTCGGGCTCGGCGGGTTCCACCGTCGCTTCTCGGAGCTGCGCCTGCTGGTGGGCGCCGGCGAGCTCGGCTCGGCGCAGGTGGCGCTCGCGCGCTGGATCGCGAGCGACTGCGCGGGTCGGGCGCAGGCGGGCGCGCGATGGCCGGAGCCGCTTCCGGAGGCCGCCGCCGCCCATGCCTTGCTGGCCGCCTATCGCGACGTGTTCGCGCCGCTCTTCTGGTACGCCGTGCTGCCTGGCGCGATCGGACCGGTGCTCTACCTGTTCGCCCGGTTCGCCGCCTGCTTCTCCTTTCCATTCGCTGCAAGCGCGCTCTACTGGCTCGACTGGATACCGCTGCGGCTCGCGGCGCTGGGCTTCGCGCTGGTCGGGCAGTTCGAGGACACGGTGTTCGCCTTCAGGTCGGTGAGCGGAATCCGGCCGGCCGTGGCCGGATCGACGGATCCGACCCTGCATCAGCGGCTCGTCCTCTGGCCGACCGCCGGCGCCGCGTTGGGCCTTCGGCTTGGCGACGCCGAGGTGGAGGCACGGCTGCGCGAGGCGTCCCCGGACCTGGAGCCGCCGTTCGCCGAGCCGCAGGCCGGGTCGCTGCAGTCGGTGGCCGGCCTGCTGATGCGCTCGGCGGTGGTGTGGCTGGTGGTCTGGCTGCTGCTGAAGCTCGTCGGTTGACCCGCCCGCCTCGCACCGGTCAGGCTGTCACGATTCCGGTGAAGAGCTTGTAGCGCAGCCCATCGATGCGTGCGTCCTGCGCCGCCTCGCGGATCGCGCAGCCGGGGTCGGCGACATGGCTGCAGTCGTTGAAGCGGCATTGGCCGAGCAGCGGACGGAACTCCGGCATGGCATGCGCCGCCTGCCAGCGGGTCAGGTGCATCACCTCGAAAGTCTGGAAGCCGGGCGAATCGAGCAGCCAGCCGCCTTCCGGCAGCTCGAAAGCCCGGGTGTCGGTGGTCGTGTGGCGGCCGGCGGCAAGCGCCGCCGAGATCGCCGCGGTCTGGCGCTCGGCGCCCGGCACGAGCGCATTCAGCAGGGTCGACTTCCCCATGCCGCTCTCGCCGAGAAGCAGCGTGCGGCGGCCGCGCAAGCGCGCCGGCAGGTCCGCGAGGACAGGCGGCGAGCCGGCCGCCGCGGTTTCGATGACCGGATAGCCCAGGCCGCGATAGACGGCGAGGCGCGGCGCGATGGCGGCGCGCGCAGCCGCGAGGTCCAGCTTCGTCGCGATGATCAGGCACCCGATGCGTTCGGCCTCCAGCGCGAGCAGGACGCGCACCAGCAGCGCCTCGTCGAATGGCGGCTCGCCGCTCACCACGACGCCCGCCTGGTCGACGTTGGCCGCGATGACCTTGGTGCGGTATGCATCGCTGCGCGCGACCTGGTTGCGGCGCGGCAGGACCCGCTCGATCACCGCCTGGTCGCGGTTCAGGCGGCGGAACGCCACCTGGTCGCCGACCACACAGTCCGTGCGGCGGGCCCGGACCACGGCGGCCAGCCGCTCGGCCGGTGTCGCGCGCGGACGCAACAGGAAGTTCCTGCCGTGGGCGGCCACCACGTCGGCGGTCCCGGGGTCGCCGGGCTGCTGATCCACCGACCGCTGCAGGTCGGCCGGGATGGTCGGCGGGGAGATCGGAATCGCGTTTCCCCGGGGAACCGTGGCTCAGGCGGCGCTGCCGAGCGCGCTCAGCCGGTCGATGCGGATCGCCGCCGGCGGATGCGAATCGTAGAACGCGGAGTGGACCGGATCGGGCGTGAGCGTGGAGGCGTTGTCTTCGTACAGCTTGACCAGCGCGCTGGTCAGGCGGCCGGGATCCGCGAGCGAGGCGGCGAAGGCGTCCGCCTCGAACTCGTCGCGCCGCGAGAAGTGCGTGACCAGCGGGCGCAGCACGAAGGTGAAGACCGGCAGCGCGAGGAAGAAGAGCACCAGGGCGATGCCCGCCGGCGGCGGGGCCGCCGGATCGATGGTGACGCCGAGGCCCTGGTAGAACCACGGCTGCGCGGACAGGTAGCCGAGCAGCGCGAGACCCGCAAGGCTCGCGCAGAACGCGAGCGCGAGCCGCTTCAGGATGTGCCGCTTCTTGAAGTGGCCGAGCTCATGGGCGAGCACCGCCTCGATCTCGTCCACGTCCAGTCGCGACAGCAGGGTATCGAAGAAGACGATGCGCTTGCCCTTGCCGAAGCCGGTGAAGTAGGCGTTGCCATGCGCGGAGCGCCGGCTGCCGTCCATCACGAAGAGCCCCTTGGAGGAGAAACCGCAACGCGCAAGTAGGGTCTCGACGCGCGTGCGCACCGCACCCGCCTCCAGCGGCTTGAAGCGATTGAAGATCGGCGCGATCACGGTTGGATAGATGAAGAGGATGAGCAGGTTGAACGACATCCACAGCACCCAGGCCCAGATCCACCAGCCGCTGCCGGCCTTCTGCATGAGCCACAGCACGGCCGCGAGCAGCGGCAGGCCGATCGCCGCGCCGAGCGCGGCGCTCTTCACCAGGTCGGAGACGAAGAGCCGCATCGTCATCCGGTTGAAGCCGAAGCGCTCCTCCAGGCGGAATTGCCGCCAGGCGTCGATCGGGATCTCGATGAGCGAGGTGAGCACCACCACCGACATCACGATGGCAACCTGCTGCAGCAGCGGCGAGGCCGGCAGCCAGGAAGCCCAGAGTCCGGCCAGCCACTGCAAGCCCCCGAGGAGCGTGAGGCCCACCAGGACGACAACCGAAACCAGGCTGTCCACGATGCCGAGCTTCACCTTGGCCACCGTATAGTCCGCCGCGCGCTGGTGCGCATGCAGGCCCACGCGATGGGCGAACTGGGGCGGCACCGCATCCCGATGGCGGGAGACGTGGCGTACCTGACGCGAGGCGAGCCACAGGCGCACCGTCATCGACAGGATGAGGAACAGGACGAAGGCCACCGAGAGCGTCGTTGCTTGCATGTGATAATTAGATCATGGGCGCGAACGCATCGTGCCGCATGACAACAACCACGACGGACGAATGAACGGCACGAGCAGCGACGAACCGGTGGTCCAGCCAGGCGAGGGCGAGGCCGTCGTGGCGCCGGTCGCACCCGACGAGAGCCGGCTCGTCTGGGTGGACATGGAGATGACCGGGCTCAAGCCCGAGATCGACCGGATCATCGAGGTCGCCGTGGTGGTGACCGACAGCGAGCTCCAGGTCCTCGCCGAGGGACCGGTGCTGGTGATCCACCAGCCCGATCGGGTGCTGGACGGCATGGACGCCTGGAATACGGCAACGCACGGGCGCTCGGGCCTGACCGAACGGGTGCGGGCCTCCCGGATCACCGAGGCGATGGCCCAGCAGCGGCTGCTGGATTTCCTGTGCGACTGGGTGCCGCCCGGAAAATCCCCGATGTGCGGCAACTCGATCTGCCAGGACCGGCGATTCATGGCCCGCTACATGCCGGAGCTGGAGGCCTGGTTCCACTACCGCAACCTGGACGTGAGCACGCTGAAGGAGCTGGCGCGGCGCTGGGCGCCGGACGTGGTCCGCGGCTTCGAGAAGCGCAGCGCGCATACCGCGCTCGCGGATATCCGCGAGTCGATCGAGGAGCTGCGTCACTACCGCGTTCACTTCATCGCGGCGCCCCGGGCATAGAGGAACAGGCGCTCGCCCCGGTTCACCCGCCGCTGCCCCTGCCACACCAGCCGCCACTGCGGCTCGCCCGTCGCCCGGGCCATGCGGTCGTCCGTGATCCGGCCGAGATCGTGCGGGTTCGATTCACGGTCCGAGACCAGCAGCCAGCGGCAGGATGCCGCATCCGGCCTCGGCCCATCGCCTGCCAACGTCGGCAGGCGGAGGAACTGCGCGTTGCCGTAGTACGTCAGCAGCGCCCGCTGCGCCACATCCAGCCCGAAGCCGGTCGCGCAGCCCGGCTGGGCCGCCAGGATCGGGCGGATCGGGCTCACCAGGTCGCGATAGCTCTTGCGGAAATTGCCGGCAGGCAGCCACAGCGTCATCAGCAGCAGCCAGGTGAGCACCATACCGCCCGAGGACAGCGCCATCGGCCGCCAGAACGGTCGCGGCTGGCGTGATACCCGCCATGCCACCAGCGCGATCCACGCCAGTGTCGCGAGCAGCCCCATGCCGAGCTCGACCAGGTTGACGGCAGCGTCGAAGCCGGGCACCGCCTCCTGCGCCTTCTGCGCCATGCGGGGCGGGAAGCCGGTCATGAAGGCGATCCAGTACGCCCAGATCGCCAGCCCGACCACCGAGAAAGTCATGACCGCGAACCAGTCGATCAGGCTCACCACGCTGCGGCGGATGGTCGGCAGGGCGAGCGCGGCCAGCAGGGTCATCGGCAGGACGAGCGGCAGCAGCGAGTCCTCGGTGCCCACCGGGTCCAGCAGCGCCAGCAGCCCGAGCGGAACCAGCATCACCGCGGGCACCGCGACCGGTGCCTCTCGCCGGCTGCCGCGCCAGCGCCAGATCGCCCAGGCGACGAAGGGCCAGAGCGGCCAGTAGAACCAGACCGCGGTGCTCGCGTAGTACAGCAGGCCTTCGCGGGTCGGCCCCTGGAGCAGGCCGACGTTCCACTGCAGCCACTGCTCCAGGTACTGGCCGATGACGGCGCTCGCCGCCGGGTTGGTGCTCGCCGCGGCATCGGCGGTGCCATCGCCGGCGATCGAGCCGACCGCGCCGATCGAATTCACCAGGACGGCGCCCGGTTCGCTGAAGTGCAGCAGCAGTGCCGGCCACACCAGCGAGGCGATGATCGCCACCGGCAGCCAACAGCTCGTGAAGGCGCCGAGGACCAGCCGGTACGGATGCACGGCGATCGAGAGCACCAGCGCAGTCAGCGCGAGCACCGCGGCGAGCGGGATGCCCCGGGACAGCAGCGTTGCCGAGATCGCGAGCCCGACCAGCAGGCCGCCCAGGCGCGGCCGCTGCAGGGCGGTGCCGAGCCCGAAGAGATAGAGCGCGATCCAGGTGACCTGCGCGGCATCGACCGTGGTCTCGTGCACCCGCGCGAGCAGGCCGAAGGTGGCCAGCATGGCGAGCAGGGCGCTGTCCGCGACCGCGCGGGCGAAGTCGCGACGGCTCGCGGTTGCGCCGAAGGGGTCGTCCGGCTGGATCTCGGGGCGCCTCGCGAAGGCGTACGCGGCATACCAGAGCAGGGTGATCGACAGCGCAAGGCCGAGCGCGGCGACGGTGCGCACCGCGAGGTCCGGCGCGATCGCGATGTCGCCGACGAGGTTGCCGAGCGTCGCGTTGGCCACCACCGACAGCAGGCCGCCGATGCGGATGCCGATCGCGCCCAGCCAGAAAGGCAGCGGGCCGCCTTCCGGGACCGGGCGGCCGTGCACATTGGGCACCAGCCAGTCGATCGCCGATCCGGTGGCCATCGTGTGGGCGATGCCGAAGCCGGCCGCGTCGTCGGTCCGCCACGGGTCCCGGCCGAAGAAGCCGGCGACGACGTAGACCGCGCAGAGGAGGAGGGGGATCCAGCGGGGAAGCCGCCCGGCTTCTAGCGATGTGACGAGAAAGGGCTTCACGCGGGATTCGTCGCCTCTGGCGAAGGGCAGGCCCGCACCCCGGGCCGCGAGCCGGCGCCGGACGCGGGCGCCGACCGAGGCGCACGCCTGCGCCACGCCGGGCGGTCAGTCGATGGGTCGAGATTCTCCGTTCAGCAGCGGGCGCCCGTCAAACCGGCGCCGCGTCACGGACGATGCCGGCTGGCGCCGGCAGGCAAGGGCGGCAGTGCCTGCCGCCGACGCGGGGTCAGGCCTTGCCGCCGCGGGCGAACTTCTGGCGGAACTTCTCGACCCGGCCGGTCTCGATGATCCGCTGCTGCGCACCGGTGTAGAAGGGATGTGATTCCGAGGTGACGTCGAGCTTGAAGAGCGGATATTCCTTCCCGTCCTCCATCTTGATCTTCTCGCGGCTGGAGACCGTGGAGCGGGTGATGAACTTGAACCCGCTTGCCATGTCCTGGAATACCACGTCGCGATATTCGGGGTGGATGCCTTCTTTCATTGCCTGACTCGCTTCAAACTAGTTCCGGCGGGTCGCGCCGACGCGCCCTTCCGGCGCCCCAGGGGCAACGGCGCGCACCTGGGGACGCATGACGGCGCACGACCTGTGCGCCGTTGACTCAAGTCATGACGGCGCACGACCCTGTGCGCCGTTGACTCAACTAAGGACGAAGCCGGAGATTATAGCCCGGAGGTCGCGCCCGATCCAAGGCCCGCGGGAGTCAGCACCTGCGGTGCCGAGCTCGGCTGCGCCAGCGCCGCCCGCGCCCGGGTGCGGCGCCGGTACTCCGGCAGCGCGGACAGGCCGGCGCAGACGACCGCGGCCAGATACGGCACCGCCTGCAGCACGAGGATGGTCATCCACATCGCCGACTCGACATGGTTCGGCAGGCGGGTCCAGGCCATCGCGCCGACGCAGGCGAGCAGCGCGATCAGCATGAGGCCTTCCTCGCGCACGCCGGCCCAGGGGGGGCCCGTCCGCTTGGGCTTGCGCGGCGTGGCCGGGGTTTCCGTCCGGGCAGTAGGCTGCGAGCCGGCGGCTTGCTCCGGCCGGCTGACCTGGTCCGCCGCCGCGGCAGCCGCGGCCGAATTGCGGGCGGCCTGCTGACCGTCGCCTGCGCCCTTCTCGGTGATCTCGAAGACCGCCGTCTTGTTCCACAGTCCGGCGAAGACCCCCTGGGCGATTCCGTGCGACAGCGCCATTCCGGCGAGTGCCGACCCCAGCACGTCCGAGATGGAGCAGCCGACCCGCCGGATGTACAGCAGCGGCCCCATGAGCGCCTTGCAGACGAAGAACACCATGAGCGGGATCATGAAGATCCGGATCGGCAGGCTGAAGTACTGCGGCATCGCGACGATCGCGATGGTCCAGGCCATGGCGGCGAAGGCGAACACCAGGTGCAGCGCATCGCCGATCCAGGAGAACCAGCCGGCCACGAAGTGGTAGCGCTGGCCGGCCGTCACGTTGCTGCGCCCGAAGAGCGTGCGGGTGTGCGCCTTCAGGATCTGCATGGCGCCTTGCGCCCAGCGCCGCCGCTGCTTCTTGAAGGCGAAGAAGGTGTCCGGCGTGAGCCCGCGGCCCATGACCTCGTCGACGTAGACCGTCTGGTAGCCCGCATCCATCAGGCGCAATCCCAGCTCCGCGTCCTCGCAGATGCACCACTCCGACCAGTTGCCATGGCCCTTCAGCGCCTCGGCGCGCACCAGCGTCATGGTGCCGTGCTGGATGATGGCATTGCGCTCGTTGCGGTGGTGCATGCCGATGCGGAAGAAACCGTCGTACTCGAAGTTCATCATGCGCCGGAAGATCTGCCGGCTCCAGGTGCGGTGCGCCTGCGGGCACTGGACCACCGCCGTGGACGGGTCGTCGAAGTACGCGACCAGGTCCCGGAGCCAGCGGCTGACGACCACGTAGTCGGCATCGACCACGCCGACGATCTCGGCATGCGGATCGGTCTGGGACAGCGCGAAGTTGAGCGCGCCGGCCTTGTAGCCCGGCCAGGACGGCAGGTGGAAGAACTTGAATCGGTCGTCGAGGGTGGCGACATAGTCCTGGACCGGTTTCCAGAGCCGCTCGTCCTTGGTGTTGTTGTCCACCACCAGCACCTCGAAGTTGCGGTAGTCGAGGTTCGCCAGACTGCGGATGGTGGCGATCACCATCTCCGGGGGCTCGTTGCAGCAGGCGAGGTGCAGCGAGACCCGGGGCTCGGGCCGTCCTTCGGGCAGCGGCCTGCGCCCGAACCGGCGACGCAGGTTGCCCGGCCAGAACATCTCCACGAACTCGAAGAAGTTGGCGAGCAGGATCGCGGACATCGCGATCAGCGACGGCACCAGGATGGCCACGAAGATCCAGTCGAGAGGCCGGAGGTAGAACTCGAACGGAATCGCCGCCAGCCAGACGAACAGCGAGATCACCGCCTGCAGCGCGACGCCGAACGCGATGCGGCTCGCGAGCCGCATGCGATGGAAGGTGACCATGAACCAAAACAGCGCGAGCGCGCCGATGGTCGACGCCACCGCGGCCTTGGTACGCCATGCCGAATCGGTCTCGATCGGGCCGACCAGGGGGAACTTGGGCTGGCGCGCGGCGTCGAGCATGCCCCAGTACGGTCCCGCACGCCCCTCGTTGTCGATCTTCCAGGGCTGGTCGATCGCCTCCATGATGAAGTAGTCGAGGTTGCGGGCCTGGGCCTGCACCAGGAACTCCCGCAGGAACTGCGCCTGGTGGGCCGGGGAGGCGAAGGACGCCATGCGCCGGTCACCCTGGCTGGGCCAGCCCACCTCGCCGATCACGATCTTCTTGTTCGGGAACTTCTCCTCGATCTGCCGCAGCCGGTCGAAGGAGTACGCGAGCGCCTCCATGACCGGCAGGCCTTCCCAGTACGGCAGCAGGTGGACGGTGATGAAATCCACATTGGCGGCGAGCTCCGGGTAGCGCAGCCACACGTGCCACGGCTCGGCGGTGGACACCGGCTTGCGGGTGCGGCGCTTCACCTCGCGGATCTTCAGGATCAGATCTGCCGGCGTGAAGGCGCCGTGAAGGATCTGCTCGTTGCCGACGATGATGCGGTCGATGCTGCTGTTGATCCGCACCGCCTGCTCGATCGCGTCGATCTCCTTGCGGTTGTTGTCCTCACGGGCGTCCAGCCAGACGCCGGCGGTCACATAGAGGTTCGCGCGCTCGGCAAGCGCCGGGATGGCGGGAAGCTCCGCCGAGCTGTAGGTCCGGATGCGCGTGGTGTGGTTGGAGAGGACCTCCATGTCGCGCTGGATCGACTCGTAGTCCGGGTAGGACTGCTCCAGCGGGCTGTCCCAGCGGCCGAAGGCGTTATAGGCCAGGCCGGAGATGTCGCCGTAGAAGGAGGGCGCCTCGACGGTAGGGTGGGTCTTGTCCCACGCGACCAGGTTGCCGAAGGCGATGCTCGCCGCGAGCACGATGGCGCCGAGGAGCGCCGCGGCGCGATTGCGGGAAGCGGTGCTGCCTGCGGCAGCGGCCGGCAACCTTGCGGGATGCACGGCGGCGTCGACTGCGGCACGGTCATCGCGAGGGGAGTAGTTCGGGTTCATGCCTTCCTGGGGACTGTCACGGTTGGATCGAGGCCGCGCGAGCGAGGCTGCGCGCGCATGGGCGACGAAGAGAAGCACGGCCGAAGAGGCCGGATAACCTGATGCTTTGCATCACACGGTGGCAATAGAACGCAACAAATCGAATCCTCAAAATGACAGCGGCCGATCGAACGATCGGCCGTGCTACTGCAATCTTTACGAACACTGGAGGGCGGGGAGGCAGCGGCAGAAACCATGCCCGAGGGGTGCCTTCCACGGAGCCGCGCCGGCGAACCACGCCACCCGACCCTTGCATCGGATTCTAGAGATTCGAAGTGTCCTCAACGTTGCGCCGGAGTAAGCGGTGCACCGCGATCTGCAGAAACGGTCTTACGGAGTTGAAGTAAAGCCTCAAGTCTTCACTCGCGGGGGAATCGGTTGCGGCGCCGGTGCGCTTCGATTACTAATCGCCGGCAACCCTGTGACTGCAACTTCGATGCCAGCCCCCATCCGATGCCGACCCGCCCTAGTCCGACGCGCGTTGCCCTGATCGCGCTGCTCGCGACGGTCTTTGCCGCGCTGGCCGTCGGCTACTGGTGGGCGCAGGGCGTGCCGAGGCCGGTCGCCGAGGGCGCGAGCGACCGGGTCCAGTGCCTCTCGTATGCGCCGTTCCGCCTGCCCGGCGAGACGCCGTTCAACGAATCCCTGGTGATCCCGCCGGAGCGGATCGCCGCCGATCTCGAGCTGCTCGCGAAGCGCACGGACTGCGTTCGCACCTATGCGGGGCGCCAGGGCCTCGATGCGGTGCCGGGCATCGCGCGTTCGCTGGGCATGAAGGTGCTGCTCGGCGTCTGGCTGGGCCGGGAGCGCGACCGCAACGAGCTCGAGATCGCGCGGGGGATCGAGCTCGCCAACCAGTACTCGGACACGGTGAAGGCGGTAGTCGTCGGCAACGAAGTGCTGCTGCGCCGTGAGCTGCCCGAATCGGCGCTGGCGGCGTACATCGATCGGGTGCGCGCGGCCGTCCCCGTGCCGGTGACCTACGCCGACGTGTGGGAATTCTGGACGGAGCACGAGGCGCTGGCCGATCACGTTTCCTTCGTGACCATCCACATCCTGCCGTACTGGGAAGACCATCCGGTCGGCATCGACGCCGCCATCGACCATGTCGTCGACGTCGCCGAGCGGATGCGCGGCCTGTTCGATGGCAAGGACATCCTGATCGGGGAGACCGGATGGCCGAGCGAAGGGCGCAGTCGCCGGGCAGCCGACGCCGGGCGGGTGAACCAGGCCCGCTACTTCCGCCAGTTCAGCCGGGCCGCGGCGGAGCACGACCTCGACTACAACTTCATCGAGGCGTTCGACCAGCCGTGGAAGCGCCGGCTCGAGGGCGCCATGGGCGGCCAGTGGGGGCTCTTCGACAGCGACGGCGATGCGAAGTTCCCGGCCACCGGCCCGGTCGAGGAGGATCCCCGGGCATGGATCGGGCATGCCGGCGCGGCGGCGGGGCTGATGCTCTTCGGCGTGGCGGCCTTCGGCCGTGGCTGGCGCGGCTGGCAGTGGCTGCTGGCCGCCTCGGTCGGCGCGGCCGCCGGCGCGGTGGCGGTCGCGCAGTGGAAGTACATGCTGGTGTGGAACCGCTACCCGGCGGAATGGACGGTCACGGGCCTGTATGCCGTGCTGGCGCTGGTGTTCGCGCTGCTTGCCCTCCTTGCGATCCGGCGGCGGGCGACAGGCGGGCTCGGCTCGACGGTCATGCCGCTGGCCGACGCGCCGGGATTGGTCGCCGCTGCGTCCGCGCGCCGCGCGGTCACCATCGCGCCGCTCGCCGCCGTGGTGCGCGACTGGCGCAGCGGTGGCGTCCTGTTGCGGGACCTGACCGGCTGGCTTGGCGTGTTGCGCTTCGCCTTTCTGTTCGGCGCCGCCGCGTTGGCCGTGCTGCTGGTGTTCGACGCGCGTTACCGCGGCTTCCCGTGGCCGCTCTACGCGCTGCCGCTGATGTCGCTCATCCTGCTGCGCCTGGCGGGCTACCGGACCGACGTGTTCGAGATCGAGGAGGCAGCGCTCGCCTCCGTGGCTTCGGTGTGCGCGGTCGCGTTCATGGTCATGGAGCGCCTGTCCAACCATCAGGCCGTGGTGTTCGGCCTGGTGGTCCTTGCCCTCGCGGGGCTTGCGACCGGCTTCCGCTACTGGCGGCTCACGCCGTGGGAGGAGCACTCCCCGGACGGGCGTCCGCAGCCGGGGCAGCATGCGCCGCCGGCCGGGCCGGTGCCGGTCGCAGCAGCGCGAGCACACCCAGGAGCGCGCCGATGACCGCGGGCTCGTAGGAGTAGAGCACCAGGCCGGCGAAGCCGAGTGCCAGCGCGAGCTGGCCGATCCAGATGCGGCGCACGAACGTCGCGATCAGGCCGACCAGCAGGGCTGCCCAGCCGATCTCCTGGAAGCGGAAGGCCATGACGAGCGCGGTGCGCGCCGCGCACCAGCCCGACCACGGGGCCGGATCGCAGAGGTGGCCGAGATGGCTCGGCTCGACCGCGAAGAAGCGCAGGGCCAGGGCGAGGGCGAGCGCAAGCAGCGGAAGGACGAAGGCGCGGTAACTGGGCACGGGTATGTGCCGGTCAGCTGCCCTTGCGCATCATGTCGAAGAACTCGCTGTTGCTCTTCGTCTGCTTGATCTTGTCAAGCAGGAACTCCATCGCCTGCAGCTCGTCCATGTCGTGCAGCAGCCGGCGCAGGATCCAGACCTTCTGCAGGATCTCCGGCT
>JAEWEW010000112.1 GCA_023389175.1 Pseudomonadota bacterium
AGAGATGGCCGAGGTGGCTCGGCTCGATCGCGAAGAAGCGCAGCGCGAAGGCCGTGACCAGCGCGAGCAGCGGCACCAGGAAGGGCACGACGGCAGGCACGACAGAGGGCAAGCCCCTCAGCTGCCCTTGCGCATCATGTCGAAGAACTCGGAGTTGCTCTTCGTCTGCTTGATCTTGTCCAGCAGGAACTCCATGGCCTGCAGCTCGTCCATGTCGTGCAGCAGCCGGCGCAGGATCCAGACCTTCTGCAGGATCTCCGGCTTGAGCAGCAGCTCCTCGCGGCGGGTGCCCGATCGGTTGATGTCGATGGCGGGATAGATCCGCTTCTCCATCATCCGCCGGTTGAGGTGGATCTCCATGTTGCCGGTGCCCTTGAACTCCTCGTAGATCACCTCGTCCATTCGGCTGCCGGTGTCGACCAGCGCGGTGGCGATGATGGTGAGGGAGCCGCCTTCCTCGATGTTGCGGGCCGCGCCGAAGAAGCGCTTGGGTCGTTGCAGGGCGTTGGCGTCCACGCCGCCGGTGAGCACCTTGCCGGAGGCAGGCACGACCGCGTTGTAGGCACGGGCGAGGCGGGTGATGGAGTCGAGCAGGATGATGACGTCCTTCTTGTGCTCGACCAGGCGCTTGGCTTTCTCGATCACCATCTCGGCCACCTGCACGTGGCGGGTGGCCGGCTCGTCGAAGGTGGAGGACACGACCTCGCCGCGGATCGAGCGCTGCATCTCGGTCACTTCCTCGGGCCGCTCGTCGATCAGCAGCACGATCACGACCGACTCCGGATGGTTCGCGGTGATGGCATGGGCGATGTGCTGCAGCATCACGGTCTTGCCGCTCTTCGGCGGGGCCACGATCAGTCCGCGCTGGCCCTTGCCGATCGGGGCGATGATGTCGATGATGCGGCCGGTGATGTTCTCGTCGGCCTTGATGTCCCGTTCGAGCTGCAGCATCTTGTCCGGATGCAGCGGGATCAGGTTCTCGAACAGGATCTTGTGCTTGGAATTCTCGGGCGGCTCGCCGTTGATGCGATCCACCTTGACCAGCGCGAAATAGCGCTCGCCGTCCTTCGGCGTGCGGACCTCGCCTTCGATCGAATCCCCGGTGTGCAGGTTGAAGCGCCGGATCTGCGAGGGCGAGATGTAGATGTCGTCCGGACTTGCCAGGTATGACGTCTCGGGCGTCCTCAGGAAGCCGAAGCCGTCGGGCAGGACCTCCAGCACGCCGTCACCGAAGATCTGCTCGCCCCCCTTTGCCTTGCGCTTGAGGATGGCGAACATCAGCTCCTGCTTGCGCATCCGGTTGGCGTTCTCGATGTCCAGGGCGAGCGCCATCTCGATCAGTTGTTACACGTGAAGTGCCTTCAGCTCGGACAGATACATGGTCGGTGGGAATGCTGGAAAGTTGGATTGGGTATGCCAGGGCAGTCGCCCGCGAGGGGCAAGGCCTGGGAAGGCAGCATTGATCGCGTCTGGCGCGAGGACAGGGCTGGTTCAGCGCCCTGGCAGGACCGGGTGGTGACCTCTAAGGAACCTGGGGGGCGTTCGCGCCGGGCAGATCCGTGCGGAGCCCGGGAATGCCGCGCACGAGAAGACCATGCACGGCCATTAACTGTACTACGAAAAGGCCGATGCACGCAAAGGCGCATCGGCCGAGCGACCGCCGGACGACGATCGCATGACAGGCGGTGAAGCGCGTCGTCGCAATGCGGCCTGGGGAGTCGGGCCTCGTGGCCGGCCGGAAGGGGGCGCTGTCGCCCGTCCGCCTAGAGGTTGCTGTCGAGGAAGGCGGTGAGCTGGCTCTTCGACAGCGCGCCGACCTTGGTCGCCACGACCGCGCCGTTGCGGAACAGCATGAGCGTCGGGATGCCGCGGATGCCATACCGGGAAGCGATTTCCTGGTTCTCGTCTACGTTGACCTTGGCCACCTCGAGCTTGTCCGCGTAATCGCGTGAAACCTCGTCGAGGATCGGTGCGATCATCTTGCAGGGTCCGCACCACTCGGCCCAATAGTCCACCAGGACCGGGGCCTCCGACTTGAGGACGTCGCTCTCGAACGAATCGCTGGATACCTGTTTGATGCTCATTTGCTATCTCCTGCGGGGGTAAAATAGCACAGCATGCCGCTGGTCGCCCTCGCTTCCCCTTCCCCCGTCGACGGCTCTGTCGGCCGCCATGACGGTCGCGTCGGTGTTCCGGGCGAGGCCGCCGTCGCTGCTTCCGTGACATCGTTCTCCTCCGGCGCATGACAGGCGAGCACCGGTCCGGCCTCCTGGTCCTGCACGGCAACCGCACCGAGATCCTGGCCGAAGCCGTCTTCGAATGGCTGCGCGCCACGCCGCTGCGCCCGCTCGAGGAAGAGGTCTTCCTGGTCCAGAGCAACGGCGTCGCCGAGTGGCTGAAGATGTCGTTGGCCGCGCACTGCGGCATTTCGGCGGCCACGCGGGTCGAGCTGCCGGCCCGATTCCTCTGGCGCGCCTACCGCCAGGTCCTCGGCCGTGAGGCGGTCCCGACGACATCACCGTTGGACAAGCTGCCCTTGACCTGGCGGCTGATGCAGCTCCTTCCCGGGCTGGTATCCCGGCCGGGATTCGAGCCGCTCGCGGGCTTCCTCCGGCGAGGCGACATGAGCCGCCGCCTGCAGCTCGCCCAGCGCCTGGCCGACCTCTACGACCAGTACCAGGTCTACCGCAGCGACTGGCTCGAAGCCTGGGCCGGCGGCGACGACCTGCTGCCCGCCGCCGATGGGGGTGGCAGCAGGCAGCCGGTTCCTCCGGACCAGCGCTGGCAACCGGCCCTCTGGCGCGAGCTGCTTGCCGGCCTTGGCGAAGCCGCGCGCGAATCCATCCGTCCGCGGCTGCACCGCCGCTTCCTCTCGGCGCTGGAGTCCGGTGCCGGCCCCGAGGCGGCGCTTTCGCGGCGCGTCGTGCTGTTCGGCACGACCCACGTTCCGATGCAGACGCTGCAGGCGCTGGCGGCGCTCTCGCAGCACGTCCAGGTGCTGCTGGCGATCCCCAATCCCTGCCGCTTTCATTGGTCCGACATCATCCAGGGCCGCGAGCTGCTGCGCATGAGCCGGCGGCGCCATCCGCTGCGCAACGGCTTCGACCTGGCCGCGGTGTCGCTGGAGGAGATGCATGCTCATGCCCATCCGCTGCTCGCGGCCTGGGGCCGCCAGGGCCGGGACTTCGTGCGCCAGCTCGACGCTTTCGACGACGCGCTGACCGCACGCGAGCGCTTTGCGCTCGACCGGATCGACCTGTTCAGCGAAGGGCAGGGGCGGACGCTGCTGGAGCAGGTCCAGGCGCGCATCCGCGACCTGGTGCCGCTTGCCGAACATGCGGCACTCGCCGAAGCGGCGCCCGATCCGGCCGACCGCTCCATCGTCTTCCACGTCGCCCACGGCGTCCAGCGCGAGGTGGAGATCCTGCACGACCAGTTGCTCGAGCTGCTGGCCGATCCACCGCAGCGCCGGGCGATCGACCCGCGCGACGTGGTGGTGATGGTTCCGGACATCGCCGTCTTCGCGCCCGCGATCCGCTCGGTCTTCGGGCAGTATGACCGCAGTGATCCCCGCCATGTTCCATTCGACATCGCGGACCTGCCTGAACGGGGCAACAACCCGCTGCTGATCGCGGTGGAATGGCTGCTGCGCCTGCCGATGCAGCGCTGCACGCTGAGCGAGGTGCGCGACCTGCTCGACGTGCCGGCGGTGGCGGCACGCTTCGAGATCGACCCCGAGGACATGCCGCGCCTCACGCAGTGGCTGGTCGGCGCCGGCGTGCGCTGGGGCCTCGACCGCTCGCAGCGCCACGAGCTCGGACTCGGCGCGAGCGGGGAGCAGAACACCTGGCTGTTCGGCCTGCGCCGCATGCTGCTGGGCTACGCCTGCGGCGACGGCGCCTTCCAGGGCATCCAGCCGTACGGCGAGGTCGGCGGCCTCGACGCCGCGATCGCCGGCTCCCTTGCCGCAGTCATCGAGGCCCTGATCCGCTGGCGGGCGACCGCCGCGACGCCGGCGACGCCCGCGCAGTGGGCGGGCAGGGCGCGCGCGCTGCTCGAGGAATTCGTGGCGACGACGGACGACCGCGAGCGGATGACGGTGGCAGCACTCGAGGACGCGCTGCGCGGCTGGCAGGACGCCTGCGACAGCGCCGGCTTCGACGAGCCGGTTTCGCTGGCGGTTGTGCGCGAGGCGTGGCTGGCGGGCATCGACGAGCCGGGGCTCGGCAAGCGCTTCCGCGCCGGAGGCGTCACCTTCTGCACCCTCCTGCCGATGCGCTCGATTCCTTTCGAGGTGGTCTGCCTGCTGGGGATGAACGATGGAGACTACCCCCGCAGCAGCCGGCGCAGCGACTTCGACCTGGCAGCGCTGCCGGGACAGCATCGACCCGGGGACCGGTCGCGACGCGACGACGACCGCCAGCTGATGCTGGAGGCGCTGCTGTCGGCGCGCCGCGTCCTCTACGTGAGCTGGACCGGTCGCAGCGCGCGGGAAAACGCTGAGCAGCCGCCTTCGGTGCTGATGTCGCAGTTGCGGGACTATCTGTCGGCGGGCTGGGGTGAAGACGTGGTGGCGCAGCGGACCACGGAGCATCCGCTGCAGCCGTTCAGCCGTCGCTACTTCGAATCGGGCCGGCTCTTCACCTATGCCAGGGAGTGGCGGGCCGCGCATGACAACGGCGCGACGGTTGCCGGCACGTCGTCATCGATCGCCTTCAGGCCCGATCCCGCCGTGCCGCTGACGATCGGTTCGCTGTCGAGCTTCGTGAGGAGCCCGGTCAAGAGCTTCTTCCGGTCCCGGCTGGACGTGGTCTTCCGGGAGGACGACGACCCGGGCGAGGACGAGGAGGCCTTCGAGCTCGCGGGCCTCTCGAGGTACGGCCTGCTCGACGATGTCCTGCGGCAGGTGCTGCTGGCGCCGACCGCGCATGCAGGCGGATCCGGGCCCGCGCCGTGGGCCGGCGACGATCCGGCCGCGCTGCGGCGCCTGGTGACGGAGCACGTGGGCGACATCCGCCGGGCAGGGGCGCTGCCGATCGGAGAGCTCGGCACGCGCGAGGCGCAGGCGCTGGTCGATGACCTCGTCCCGATGCTGGCATCCTGGGCCGGGATCGTTTCGGAGTACCCGGCGGCCGCAGGCAGGGAGCGCCTGCGCTTCGAGGTCGACGACCTGGTGCTCGACGACTGGCTGGCCGGCGTGCGTGCGCCCGCCGGCCGTGCTGCCGAAGGCGAGCCGCCGGCCTGGCTGGAGATGCGGCCGAGCCAGTTGTGCGACAAGAACGGCACCGTGCGCGCCGACCGGCTGATCGGCGCCTGGGTCAAGTCCATCGTCGCCGCGGCCTGTGGCCTGCGACTGCGCGGCCTGATCGTCGGTCGTGACGCGACCATCGCCATCGAGCCGCTGCCGCGCGACGAGGCGGTCGATCTGCTCGCGATGCTGATGCGGACCTGGCGGGAAGGGATGTCGGAACCCCTGCCGGTGGCCTGCAGGACCGCCATCGCGCAGGTCTCGGGCGGCGGGAACCTGGAGCCGGTCTACGAAGGCCACGGCGGCGGCGAGGTCGCGCAGGACGCCTGCCTGCAGCGGATGTTCCCGGACCTCGAGTCGCTGGTTGCGGATGGTCGCTTCTTCCTGCTCGCCGATCGCCTGTTCGGTCCGCTCTGCGCCTGGACCGCGACGCGGGTGACCGGGGAGACGCATGCGGCCCGGGCCGCCCGCGTCGCGCAGCAGGCGGCTGCAACGGGTGCGCCGGGATGAGCGCACCGTCCAGGCTCGACGTCCTGCGCTTCCCGCTCCGGGGCAGCCGGTTGATCGAGGCCAGCGCCGGCACCGGCAAGACCTGGACCATCGCCGCGCTCTACCTGCGCCTGGTGCTCGGGCATGCGGATCCCGGCGCCGGGGACGCCGCCCCCATGCGGGCGTACCTGCCGTCGGAGATCCTGGTGATGACCTTCACCAAGGCCGCGACCCGGGAGCTGTCCGATCGCATCCGATCGCGCCTGCTCGAGGCCGCGCGCTGCTTCCGGGGCGAGGCGCAGCCGCAGCAGCGGGACGCGTTCCTCGCCGGCCTGATCCAGGCCTATCCGCCGGGCGCGGCGCGGGCTGGCGCCGCATGGCGGCTGTCGGTGGCGGCGGAGAGCATGGACGATGCCGCGGTGCATACCATCGACGCCTGGTGCCAGCGCATGCTGCGTGAGCATGCCTTCGACAGCGGCTGCCTCTTCGACGAGGAGCTGCTCGCCAACGAGACCGCGATGCAGACCGAGGCTGCCCACGACTACTGGCGGCAGCAGGTCTATCCGCTGCAAGCCTCGCAGCTCGACACCGCCCTCGCGGTGTGGCCGGACGTGGGGGCGCTGACGGAGGACGCCCGCAGGCTGCTGGGGGAGGCGGTGCCGCAGGCGGTGCTGCAGGCGGCTGGCGAAGAGGACCTGGGCGACCTGATCGACCGGCTGCGGACCGAACGGGAAACGGCGCTTGCGGCGTTGAAGCAGGGCTGGGCCCAACGGGCGCGCGAGATGCAGGCCTGGCTGGACGCGCAGTTCGCGGCCAACCCTTCGCCCTTCGCCCGGGGCAGGCTGCAGAAGCACCATTGCACCCGCTGGCTCGAAAGCCTCGCGGCCTGGGCGGCCGATCCGGCTGCCCAAGCGCTGGACCTCGGCAAGGGCGCGGAGAAGCTCACGCACACCTGCATGCAGGAGGCGCTGGTGGCCGGCGCCAAGGTGGCGCTGCCGGCGCATTTCGCCGCCTTCGAAGCGCTGGTCGCGGCGGTCGCCCGGCTGCGGCCGGCCCAGATGCGGTCGGCGCTGCGGCTTCATGCCGCGGCCCGCATCCGGCGCCGCCTCGCCGAGCTCAAGCAGCAGGCCGGGACCTTCGGGTTCGCCGACATGCTGGCGCGGCTCGATGAAGCGCTCGACGAAACCGTCAACGGCGACAACGCCCGCCGCTTGCGGGAGCGCATCCTGGACCAGTACCCGGTCGCACTGGTCGACGAGTTCCAGGACACGTCGCCGGTGCAGACACGCATCTTCGACCGGCTGTACCGGATCGCGGACGACGACCCGAAGACCGCGCTGCTGCTGATCGGCGATCCGAAACAGGCGATCTACGGCTTTCGCGGCGCCGACATCTACAGCTACCTCGACGCGCGGCGCAGGACGGCCGGGCGCCACCATGTGCTCGGCACCAACCATCGCTCGACCGGATCGCTGGTGGCTGCGGTCAACCATGTCTTCGGGCAGGCCGAAGCCCGCCCGGGCCCGGGGGCGTTCATGTTCCGCGCGGACGCTCCGGGAAGCGCGCCGCCCTCGCAGGATCCGCTGCCGTTCATCCCGGTCGACGCCGCCGGGCGCGACGAGACGTTCGTGACCTCCGAAGGGGCATGTCCGGCGGTGACGCTCGAGCTCGACGAGGATCTCGCCTCCGGCACGATCCACATGCGGCGGTTCGCCGCCCGCTGCGCGGAGCGTATCGTCTCGCTGCTGAACGATCCCGCTGCCGGCTTCCGGCGTGCCGGCGGCGAGCTCCGGCGCTTGCGTCCTGCCGACATCGCGGTGCTGGTCAGGACCGGCCGCGAGGGCGACGCAGTCAAGCGCGAGCTGCGCCGGCGCAACGTCGCATCGGTCTACCTCTCCGATACCGAGTCGGTGTTCGGCAGCGAGGAGGCGCGCGACCTGCTCTGCTGGCTGCGGGCAGTCGCCTCGCCGCGCGATGCCAGACTCGCGCGGGCGGCATTCGCGACGCGCAGCGTCGGCCTCTCGATCGACGCGCTGGCCAGGCTGGCGGCGGACGATGCGGCGTTCGACCTGCGCAGCGAGCAGCTGCGCAAGCTCCACCGCGTCTGGCAGGAGCAGGGCGTGCTGACGATGCTGCGGCAGAGCCTGCACCTCCTGGAATTGCCGGCCCGTTGGCTGGGAACGGTCCAGGGCAGCCCCGATGGGGAGCGCAAGCTGACCAACTATCTCCATCTCGCGGAGCTGCTGCAGAAGGCGAGCGCGCAGCTCGACGGCGAGCAGGCGCTGGTCCGGTGGCTCGCCAGGCAGGTGGAGGCACCCGGCACCGGCGACGACGAACAGATCGTCCGCCTGGAGAGCGATGCGGACCTGGTCAAGCTGGTGACGGTGCACAAGGCCAAGGGGCTCGAGTACCCCCTCGTCTTCCTGCCGTTCCCGTACAACTTCCGCCCGGTCGGCAAGGATGACGGCCTCGTCGTCCTGCCGGACGAGACCGGCATCCGCCGGCTGGTGATGGAGCCCACGCACCAGCAGATCCGCGCGGCGGACATCGAGCGGCAGCGCGAGGACCTGCGGCTGCTCTACGTGGCGATGACCCGTCCCCGGCATGCACTGTGGGTCGGGCTGGCCGCCTTGCAGCGCCGCGGCAGCAAGGCCTGCCATTGGCACGAGAGCGCCGTCGGTTACCTCCTCGGTGGCAGCGAGGCGGTCGCCGCGGACGGGCTGCATGCCCGGATCGCGCCGCTCGTCGGGCCGTGCAAGGACATCGCGCTGCTGCCTGCAACGCCGGCCGACACGATCGGCCGCACGCAACTCCTGCCGAGGGACGACTGCAGCCCCCTGCGGCCACCGCCCGACTATGCCGCCGACTTCGACCGGCATTGGTCGATCGGCAGCTTCTCGGCGCTGGTGCGCGCATTGCCCCCGGCCGCGCTCTGGGCGTCGAGCATGGCCGCGGCGCGTGACGACGAGGCATTGCAGCCCGTGGCCGACGCTGCGTCCGAGGCCACGGCTGGAGAGATCGGCGCGGCAGCCAGCCTGACGGCGGTCGCCACGGAAGCGCCTCCCGTGCAGGGCGAAGCGCGCCTTGCGCCCTGGCACCGCTTCCCGCGCGGCGCTTCCCCCGGCAACTTCCTCCACGACCAGCTCGAGTGGCTGGGAGAGGAAGGCTTCGGCCTGCAGGCTTCGCCGGAGCTGCAGCAGCAGTTGCTGCGTCGATGCGAGCGCCAGGGCTGGGGCCATCGCGGCGATGACGTCCTCGCGTGGCTCGGCAAGGCGCTGGCGACGCCGCTGCCACCGCTCGGGATCGCGCTGGATGCGCTGGACGGCCACCTGCCCGAGATGGAATTCTGGCTGCCGAGCGAGGGCCTTCCATCGCGGCGGATCGATGCCCTCTGCCGTGCCCGCCTGCTGCGCGGCCGGGAACGGCCGGCGCTTCCGGAGCGCGAGCTGCGCGGCCTGCTGATGGGCTTCGCTGACCTGGTCTTCGAGCATGCCGGGCGCTACTGGGTGCTGGACTACAAGTCCAACTACCTCGGCAGCAGCGATGGCGACTATGGCGAGGAGGCGCTGGAGCGGGCGATGGCGGCGCATCGCTACGATGTGCAGGCCGCGCTCTACCTGCTGGCTCTGCACCGGCTGCTGCAGCTGCGCCTGGGTGGAGGCTACGACCCGGCTCGACAGCTCGGCGGCGCCATCTACTTCTTCCTGCGCGGCATCGAGGGGCCCACCGGCGGCTGCCACGTGGTGCCGGCCGATCCGGCGCTGCTCGACGGCATCGATGCGCTACTGCGCGCGAACGACGCGGCGGTGGCGGCACCTCGCGGCCGGAGGAGCGCACCTTGACTTCGGTGGTGCGCACGCTCGAGGAATGGCGCGCCCGCGGCTGGCTGCGTCGTCTGGACGGCGCCTTTGCCTGCTTCATGGCGGACCTGTGCCCGGACGCGCCGCCTGTGGTCGTGATGTCCGCCGCGCTGGTCGCGCACATGGAGGGCCGCGGCCACAGTTGCCTGTCGCTCGACGGGCTGCTGCGCGATCCCGCCTCGCTGCTCGGCTGGACCCCCGAGGGCTGCGCCGAGCTGCACGCGGTCGCAACCGGTCTCGCGCCGGGCCTGGAGGCGTGGCTCGCGGCCCTGCGCGACAGTCCGCTGGTCTGGGTCGATGACCCGCAGTCGCGGCCGTCGCGGGCGGACCCGAACCAGCCCCTGGTCCTGCGCGGCGCGAACCTCTACCTGCGGCGCTACTGGCGCTACGAGCAGCAGGTGGCGGCGCGCGTGCTGGAGCGGGCTGCGGCCACGGTCGACGTGGACGAGCAGAGCGCCCGAAGCTGGCTCGATCGGCTCTTCCCGACCTCGGCTCCGGTGACCGACGCAGCCGGCATCCGGGAGCAGCCGGCGCGGCCGGTCGACTGGCAGAAGGTGGCCTGCGCGCTGGCGCTGCGAAGCGGCTTGTCCGTGATCACCGGCGGGCCCGGCACCGGCAAGACCTACACCGCTGCGCGCCTGCTCGCGCTGCTTCTGGCGCTCGATCCGCATCCCGAGCGGCTGCGGGTCGCGATGGCCGCACCCACCGGAAAGGCTGCGGCACGGCTCAAGCAGTCGATCGACGGCGCGCTGAAGGGTCTGCAGGGGCTGGTCGCGAGGGACCTGCCCCTGGCGAGCCTGGTGCGCGGCATGGGGCCCGCCCGGACCCTTCATTCGCTGCTCGGCGCGCGACCCGACACGCGCAGGTTCCGCTTCGACGCGGCCAATCCGCTCGAGCTGGATGTCCTGATCGTCGACGAGGCGTCGATGATCCACCTCGAGATGATGGCCGCGCTGCTGGAGGCCCTGCCTCCGGGCTGCCGGCTGATCCTTCTTGGCGACAAGGACCAGCTGGCCTCGGTGGAGGCGGGAGCGGTGCTGGGCGAGCTGTGCCGCGACGCCGATCCGGCGCGGTACCGGCCCGAGACCGCCGCGTTCGTCCGGTCCCTGGCCGACGAAGCGATCCCGGCCGCGTTCCTTGCCGACGGGCCGCCGCTCGCGCAGCGAACGGTCATGCTGCGGACCAGCCGGCGGTTCGGCGACCGCATCGGCCAGCTGGCGCTGGCCGCGAACGCAGGCGACGTGGAGCGCGCCGGTGCGCTGCTGGCGGATGCGGGAGAAGGCGACCGCGCGCTCGCGTGGCTCGACGCGAAGTCGGCGGAGGTCGCGGTCGCCGTGGCGGTGCAGGGCCGGCCTGGCGCGCCGGGAGGCTACGGGGAAGCCGGCGGCTACCTGGAGTTGCTGCGGCAGCGTCCGGAGCCGCGGGGCGACCTTCTCGACGACCAGGCTTTCGACGACTGGGTTGTGCGCGTCCTGCAGGCATTCGAGCGATTCCGCCTGCTCTGTGCCGTGCACGAAGGCGAATGGGGCACGCAGCAGCTGAACCGGGCGATCGAGCGTGCCCTCGCGGACAAGGGCCTGATCAGCCGCCGCGGCGAGTGGTACGAAGGCCGGCCGGTCATGGTGACCCGCAACGACCCCGGCATCGGCGTCTTCAATGGCGACATCGGCATCGTGCTCACGCCTCGCGCGACAACCGGGACCGGGAGCCAGCCTTCCCGGGCCTACTTCCTCGAAGGCACGTCGACCCGTTCGGTCGGCGTCAGCCGGCTCGCGCATGTCGAGACCGCCTTCGCCCTGACGGTGCACAAGGCGCAGGGGTCGGAATTCGAGCACACGGCGCTGGTGCTGCCCCAGGCGCCCAGCCGGGTGCTGACGCGTGAGCTGATCTATACCGGGATCACGCGGGCACGCGGCGCGTTCACGCTGGTGACCGGCCGTCGGCAGGCGTTCGCCGATGCGCTCGGACAGCGCACCCGACGGTCGAGCGGGCTGCTGGAGTTGCTACAATGTGAACCGGACGGGCCTCCTCGCATTGCGGCTCGGTGAACCTGGTCAGATCCGGAAGGAAGCAGCCACAGCCGTCAACCGGAAGTGCCGAGGGTCGGGCTCGTCCACCCGCCTCTCGGACTGACTGCCTTCCGCTTCCTTCACATCGCATGGTGCAGCAGCCCCCCGGATCACATCAGGTACTGGCTCGGAAATGGCGGCCGCGCGATTTCGAGTCGCTGGTCGGTCAGGACACGGTGGTCCGCGCGCTTCGGCACGCGCTCGACAACGACCGCCTGCACCATGCCTACCTGCTCACCGGCACCCGCGGCGTGGGCAAGACGACCATCGCCCGCATCCTCGCCAAGGCGCTCAATTGCGAGGAGGGCGTCTCGTCGCGGCCTTGCGGGCGCTGCAGCGCCTGTGTCGGCGTGGACCAGGGCCGGTTTCCCGATTACGTCGAGATGGATGCCGCCTCCAACCGCAAGGTGGAGGAGATGACGCCGGTACTGGAGAACGCGGCATACGCGCCCAGCGTCGGCCGCTTCAAGGTCTTCGTCATCGACGAGGTCCACATGCTTTCCAGCCACGCCTTCAACGCGATGCTGAAGACGCTGGAGGAGCCGCCCGGGCATGTCGTCTTCGTGCTGGCCACCACGGATCCGCAGAAGGTGCCGGTGACGGTGCTGTCGCGCTGCATGCAGTTCGGCCTGCGCAACATGAGCGCGCCCGCGGTCGCGGGCCACCTCGCCCGGGTCCTGGAGGCCGAGCAGGTGGCGTTCGAGGCGCCGGCGCTGGACCTGCTGGGGCGCGCGGCCGCCGGCAGCATGCGCGATGCGCTGTCGCTGCTGGACCAGGCGATCGCGCTCGGCGGCGGCTCGGTATCGCTGGCCGCCGTGCGGGAGATGCTCGGGACGGTGGACAGCGAGGTGGTCGCGCAGCTCCTCGGCCTGCTCGCCGACGGCAGCCCGGCGCCGCTGGTCGCGCTGGCCGACGAAATGGCCGCCACCAACGCCCCGTTCGGCCAGGTGCTCACCACGCTGGCAGCCGCGTTGCAGCGGGTGGCGCTCGCCCAGCTGGATCCGTCGCTCGTCGCGGACGACCCGGCCGACGGCGGGGACGGTGCCACGGTGCGACGGCTGGCGTCCGCAATCACGCCGGAAGAGGTGCAGGTCTGGTACCAGGTGGCGATCCACGGCGCGCGCGACCTGCCGCTCGCGCCGGATCCGCAGGTCGGATTCACCATGTCGCTGCTGCGCATGCTCGCCTTCAAGGCGGCTGCCCCGCAGGTCGCGGACGGCACGCCGCCAGTGGCGCGGCCTCGCCCGGCGGCCTCGTCGCCGCCGCCCCGGGCT
>JAEWEW010000140.1 GCA_023389175.1 Pseudomonadota bacterium
GTCCAACAGCCTCCTAACGACGGGTCAACAGCGGGATGAACCAGTACAGCCCGATGGCAAGGCCGACGATCATGGCGATGGCATAGTGGTTCAGGAAGCCGGTCTGCACGGACCGGGCGACGCCGGAAAACCAGCCGACCAGGCGGGCGCTGCCGTTGATCAGTCCGTCGATCATGCGCTGGTCCCCGCCCCTCCAGAGCCCGCGGCCGATCCTGCGGGCGCCGCCGGCGAAGACCGACTCGTTGATGGCGTCGAGGTAGTACTTGTTGTCCAGGAGACGGTACAGGCCGCCGAAGGTCTGCTTGAGCCGGACCGGTACCGCCGGATTCACCAGGTAGAAGTACCAGGCGACCACCAGGCCGGCAATCATCAGCCAGAACGGCACGGTCACGAAGCCGTGGGTGCCCATGGCGAGCCAGCCGTGCCACGCCTCCTCGAGGTGCGCCATCGCCGGGTGCGTCTCGTCCACGAAGATCGCGCCGTCGAAGAACTCGCCGAAGAGCATCGGCCCGGCGGTGACCAGTCCGATCAGCACCGACGGGACCGCGAGGAAGATGAGCGGGATGGTTACTACCGCGGGAGACTCCTTCGGCTCATGATGGCCGTGGCCGTGGCCGTGGTGCGGGTCGGCATGCGCCACGGCATGCGAGCCGGCATGCGCATCGGCATGCCCGCCCGCGCCATGGGCCGCATGCGCCCCGAAACGCTCCTTGCCGTGGAACACCAGGAAGTACATGCGGAACGAATAGAGCGCGGTCACGAAGACCCCGGCGAGCACGGCCGCATAGGCGATTCCGGCGCCCGGGATGTCGGCATGGCGCGCCGCCTCGATGATCGACTCCTTGGAGTAGAAGCCGGAGAAGAACGGGAACGCCACCAGCGACAGCGTGCCGAGCAGCGAGGTGATCCAGGTAACCGGCATGTACTTGCGCAGGCCGCCCATGTTGCGGATGTCCTGGTCATGGTGCATGCCGATGATCACCGAGCCGGCCGCGAGGAACAGCAGCGCCTTGAAGAAGGCATGCGTCATCAGGTGGAAGACCGCCACGCCGTATGCCGAGGCGCCGAGCGCCACCGTCATGTAGCCGAGCTGCGACAGCGTCGAGTAGGCCACCACCCGCTTGATGTCGTTCTGCACGACGCCGAGCAGGCCCATGAAGAAGGCCGTGATCGCCCCGACCACCAGGACGAACGATAGCGCCGCCTCGGACAGCTCGAAGAGCGGCGACATGCGGGCGACCATGAAGATGCCGGCGGTCACCATGGTGGCGGCGTGGATCAGGGCGGAGATCGGCGTGGGGCCTTCCATGGAGTCCGGGAGCCACACGTGCAGCGGGAACTGCGCCGACTTGCCCATCGCGCCGATGAAGAGGCAGATGCAGATCACCGTGAGCAGGGACCACTCGGCGGCGCCGAGCAGGTTGATCGTCTCGCCCGCCATCGCCGGAGCCGCCTCGAACACCTCGGCATAGTCGAGGCTGCCGAAGACCGCCACCACCAGGCCGATGCCGAGCACGAAGCCGAAATCGCCCACCCGGTTCACCAGGAACGCCTTCAGGTTCGCATAGATGGCCGTGGGACGGGTGTACCAGAAGCCGATCAGGAGGTAGGAGACCAGCCCCACCGCTTCCCAGCCGAAGAACAGCTGCAGGAAGTTGTTCGACATCACCAGCATCAGCATCGAGAAGGTGAAGAGGCTGATGTAGGAGAAGAAGCGGGTGTAGCCGTCGTCGTCGGCCATGTAGCCGATGGTGTAGATGTGGACCATCAGCGAAACGAAGGTCACCACCACCATCATCATGGCGGTGAGCGAATCGATCAGGAAGCCGACCTCGAAGGCGAGATCGCCCACCACCGACCAGCTGTAGAGCGTGCCGTTGAAGACGTTGCCCGCCAGCACGTCCTGCATGACCACCAGCGAGGCGACCAGCGAGACCAGCACCCCCAGGATGGCCACCCAGTGCGTGAGGGTGCGGCCGATGTGCCGGCCGAACAGCCCGGCGATGATGGCGCCCACGAGCGGGGCGAACGGTACCAGCAGATAGGCGGTTTTCATCTATCCCTTCAGGCTGTCGAGATCTTCCACGTTGACGGTGTCCAGGTTGCGGAACAGCGTCACCAGGATGGCCAGGCCGATCGCCGACTCCGCGGCGGCCACCGTGAGGATGAAGAAGACGAAGATCTGTCCGGCCGCGTCGCCGAGGAAGTGGGAGAACGCCACGAAATTCATGTTGACCGCGAGCAGCATCAGCTCGATCGACATCAGGATGACGATCAGGTTGCGCCGGTTCAGGAAGATGCCGACGACGCCGATCGCGAACAGCACGGCACCGAGCGTGAGGTAGTGCGCAAGACCCAGGGTGAGGTAGCCGCTCACGATTCGCCTCCGGCGGGATTGGCGGCCGCAGGCGGCCCGCCGGTCCCCGGCTGCGCCGGGGCATCGGCCCGGGAAGCCGCGCGCGCGCTCACCGGCGGCAGCTTGACCACCCGCAGCCGGTCACTCGCGCGGACCTTGACCTGCAGGCCGGGCGTCTGGCCCTTCGCGTCCTTGCGCCGGCGCAGCGTGAGCGCGATGGCAGCCACCATGGCCACCAGCAGGATCGCGCCGGCGACCTGCAGCGGGTAGACGTAATCGGTATAGAGCAGCTCTCCGAGCGCCGCGGTATTGCTGTAGTTGGGCGGCAGCGCCGGCACGTCGGACGCCTTGACCAGCCCGAACTGCACCCAGAGCACCAGGGAGAGCTCGATCACCATCACCGTGCCCACCAGCAGCGCCACCGGCAGCGTCTTCCAGAAGCCGTGGCGCATCTGGGCCATGTCGATGTCGAGCATCATCACGACGAAGAGGAACAGCACCATGACCGCGCCGACGTAGACGAGGACCAGCACGATGGCGAGGAACTCCGCCTGCAGCAGCAGCCAGATGGCGGCGGCCGAGACGAAGGTGAGCACCAGGAACAGCACGCTGTGCACCGGGTTGCGCGCGGTGATCACCCGCGAGGCCGCGAACACGGTCACCAGGGCGAAGATGTAGAAGATGGCGGTCTTGGCGTCCAAGTTGGTCGTCCGTCAGCGGTAGCGGGCGTCGGCCTGCCTGGCCGCGGCGATGTCCTTCTCGTAGCGGTCGCCGATCGCCAGCAGCATGTCCTTGGTGAAATAGAGGTCCCCGCGCTTCTCGCCGTGGTACTCCAGGATGTTCGTCTCCACGATCGAGTCGACCGGGCAGGATTCCTCGCAGAAGCCGCAGAAGATGCACTTGGTAAGGTCGATGTCGTACCGCGTCGTGCGCCGGGTGCCGTCCTCGCGCACCTCGGATTCGATGTTGATGCAGATCGCCGGACAGACCGCCTCGCAGAGCTTGCAGGCGATGCAGCGCTCCTCGCCGTTGGGATAGCGCCGCAGCGCATGCAGCCCGCGGAAGCGGGGCGACAGCGGCGTCTTTTCCTCCGGATACTGCACCGTGACCTTGCGGGCGAACATGTAGCGTCCGGTGAGCTTCATGCCCTTCAGCAGCTCGACCAGCATGAAGCTGGAGAAGAAATCCTTGATTGCACTCATTGCTCATCCAATCCGTTGCCGCGGCCGGGCCGCGCCGGGATCCGCCTCATTTCCAGATGTTCCAGGGCGTCTGCATCCAGATGGCCACGACCACCAGCCAGACCAGCGTCACCGGGATGAACACCTTCCAGCCGAGCCGCATGATCTGGTCGTAGCGATAGCGCGGGAAGGTGGCCCGGAACCAGACGAAGAGGCTCACCATGAACGCCGTCTTCAGGAACAGCCAGAACCAGTCCCAGAACCACTGCGGCCCGAGGTCGATCGGCAGGCTGATGAACGGCTGCCAGCCCCCGAGGAAGAGGATGACCGCCACCGCCGACACCAGGATCATGTTGGCGTACTCGGCCAGGAAGAAGATCGCGAAGGACATGCCGGAGTACTCCACCATGTGCCCGGCCACGATCTCCGATTCACCCTCGACCACGTCGAACGGATGCCGGTTGGTCTCGGCCACGCCGGAGACGAAGTACACGACGAAGACCGGCAGCAGCGGCAGCCAGTTCCAGGAGAGGAAGTTGATCCCCCGCTCGGCGAAGAAGCCCCGGCCCTGGCCGAGCACGATCTCGGTCATGTTCATGCTGCCCGCGACCATCAGCACGATCACCAGCGCAAAGCCGATGGCGAGCTCGTAGGACACCATCTGCGCGGCCGCCCGCAGCGCGCCGAGGAACGCGTACTTCGAGTTGGACGCCCAGCCGGCCAGGATGATGCCGTAGACCTCGAGCGACGTCAGCGCGAGCAGCAGCAGCAGCCCGGCATTGATGTTGGCGAGCGCCCGGTCCGGTCCGAACGGGATCACCACCCACGCGGCGAGCGCGGGCATGATGGTCATCACCGGGGCGAGCACGTAGAGGATGCGGCTCGCCTGGGTCGGAAGGATGATCTCCTTCAGCAGCAGCTTGAGGCCGTCGGCGATCGGCTGCAGCAGCCCGAGCGGACCGACCCGGTTGGGGCCGATGCGCAGGTGCATGAAGCCGATCATCTTGCGTTCCCACAAGGTGAGGTAGGCCACGCAGATCATCAGCGGCGCGACCACCAGGACGATCTTCACCAGGGTCCAGACCACCGGCCAGGCGCCGCCCAGCAACGCCTCGCCCTGGCTGTCCAGCGCGTCGATCCAGCTCATGAGAAGGCGAC
>JAEWEW010000202.1 GCA_023389175.1 Pseudomonadota bacterium
GTTGCGGCCGGCAACCGGCTTCCGGGCGTGCCGGCACAGCAGCTCTTCGCCGAGATCGGCTGGATGCCCAACCGGCGAGCCGGCCCGTTCGCCGGCGCGGAGGTGGCGCGGATCGGGCGGGTCCAGGTCGACGACCGCAACAGCGATGCGGCGGAGAGTGCAACGGTGATCAACCTGCGTGGTGGCTGGCGCCTCGACCTGGAGCCCTGGTCGCTCACCGTGTTCGCACGAGTCGACAACCTGGACGACCGGCGCTACTTCGGATCGGTCATCGTGAACGACGGCAACGCCCGCTACTTCGAGCCGGCGCCTGGCCGAGCCTGGCTGCTCGGCGCGCAGCTCGGCTACCGGTTCTGAGCGCCCGATGCCGCTCTACGCCGGATCCGGCGTGGCGGTGCCAAGCAGGCGGGCGCGCAGCTCCGCCACCGCGCTGCCGACGGTGGTGAGCACCGGCAGCCTGACCGCGGCCTCCACGTCGCGCGCCGCACGCGCGAGGCTGAACTGCGCAAGCGCGATGGCGCCGCAGCCGCGGTCGCGCAGGCGCTCGGCGGCGGCGACCGCCAGCTCGTCATGTCGCGCGGTGTCGCCGGCGTCGAGCGCCGCCAGGGCGCCCGCGGCGAGCTCGCAATCCACCGCGACATTCGCCGGGAACTCGGCCGGCATGCTCTGCAGCGTGGGCGCGAAGGTCGCCACCAGGCCGATGCGCCCGCCCAGCCGGGCCGCCTCGGCGATCATCGCCTCGTTGGGCTTCAGTACCGGAATGTGCGCATGGCGGCGGGCGACGGCCTCGATGCACGGCCCGAAGGCCGAGCAGGTGAACAGGATGGCATCGGCGCCGGTGCCCACCGCATAATCCCCGAGCGCCTGGAAGCGCCGGAACATCGCTTCGTCGAGGCCGCCCGCCGCCGCCAGGTCCGCGGAGAGGCTGTCGTCGAGCAGGTTCATCAGCCGGCATTCCGGCCATTGGCGGCGAAACTCGGCCTGCACCGGCGCCGGCGAGTGGGCGAGCGCGTGGATCAGCGCGATACGTTTCGACGGTAGCGGCGGGCTCATCGAAGCTCTGCTTGGTTCATCGACATTCCTCCCGGGTGCCGCGGGCGCGTCCCGGGGCGTTGGCCGATGTTAACCGCCCCTCGGAGGCTTGCCGCCTGCCCGGGGTCGAAGCCGCGTTACGCCGGAACCGGTTGCGTACGGCCGATCGGCCGCGCGCGAGCGCCGCGGTAGCGTTCCACGCCAAGCCCTTCGCTGCTGATCTCGGTGGGACGGCCGGTGATCTGGTCGGCCAGGAGGCGCGCCGAGCCGCAGGCCATGGTCCAGCCGAGAGTACCGTGGCCGGTGTTGAGCCACAGGTTGGAGAAGGGCGTACGGCCCACGATCGGCGTGCCGTCCGGCGTCATCGGCCGCAGTCCGGTCCAGAACTCGGCCTGCTCGAGGCGCCCCGCGCCGGGATAGAGATCGTTCACCACCATCTCCAGGGTGCGGCGCCGCCTCGGATCAAGCCGCAGGTCGAAGCCGGCCACCTCGGCCATCCCGCCGACGCGGATGCGCTGCTCGAATCGCGTGACCGCGATCTTGTAGGTTTCGTCCATGACGGTCGCGCGCGGTGCCTTCTCGGCGTCCGCGATCGGGATCGTGAGCGAGTACCCCTTGAGCGGATAGACCGGGATCGACATCGGCAGGTCCGCGAGCAGGTGGTTCGAATAGCTGCCGAGCGCGAGGACGACCTGGTCGGCTGCGATCGTTCCGGCCGCCCCCGATTCGACGTCCCTGGTTTCCACGGCCTGCACCCGACCGGCCACCTGCCGCAGCCGCGTGATCTCCTGGCCGAGGCGGAATTCGACACCGAGCGCGCGCGCTTGCTGCGCGAGCGCTTCGGTGAACAGCTTGCAGTCGCCGGTCTGGTCCTTCGGCAGGCGCAAGGCGCCGAGCAACCCCGCCGTCGCCACCGCGAGCCCGGGCTCGACCCGGGCGATGCCGGCCTGGTCCAGCACCTCGTACTCGATGCCGCAGTCCCGAAGCACCGACGTGTCCCGCTCGAGCGCGTCGAGCTGCGACTGCTTGCGGAACACCTGCGTCGTGCCGAGCTGCCGGCCCTCGTACCGGATGCCGGTCTCGGTCCGCAGCGCGTCGATGCAGTGGCGGCTGTAGTCCGCGAGGCGCAGCATGCGCTCCTTGTTCAACGCGTAGCGCTCCGGCGTGCAGTTGGCGAGCATCCGGGCGAGCCACTTGAGCTGGAAGAGCGTGCCGTCCGGCCGGATCGCGAGCGGGGCATGCTCCTGGAAGAGCCACCTCAGCGCCTTGACCGGGATCCCTGGAGCCGCCCAGGGCGTCGAGTATCCGGGCGAGATCTGACCGGCGTTGGCGAAGCTGGTTTCCGCGGCCACCGATGCCTGGCGATCCACCACCGTGACCCCCACGCCCGCCTTGGCGAGGTAGTACGCGGTTGTCACGCCGATCACGCCGCTTCCCAGGACCAGAACCCGCATGGCTGTACCCCTGTCACTCGATCCGAACATCCAACCAGTCTAGGCGGATGGGGCAGGAAAGTGTCGTGACAAACGTCCGTGAGGCGCGGTAGATTCGGGCTTCGGTCAAGGTCAACAAGGGAAATGCGCGCGAAGAAGGAAATCCACAGGGAACTCGACCGAATCGACATGGAGCTGGTCCGCCAGCTTCAGGCAAACTGCCGTGTCTCGATGACCGAGCTGGCAGCGAAGGTCGGGCTTTCGGTCAGCCCGTGCACCGAGCGGGTCCGCCGGCTCGAGCGCGAGCGCTTCATTCTCGGCTATCACGCCCAGCTGAATCCGCATGCGTTCGGCCAGTCGCTGCTGGTGTTCGTGGAGATCAAGCTGGCGGCGAAGTCCGGGGCCATGTTCGAGTCGTTCAAGCGCGAGGTGCGCAAGCTGCCGAACGTGCTGGAGTGCCACCTGGTGTCGGGCGACTTCGACTACCTCATCAAGGCACGGATCCCGGAGATGAATGCCTACCGGCGTCTGCTCGGCGACATGCTGCTCGGCTTGCCGGGGGCGCGGGAGTCGCGCAGCTACATCGTGATGGAGGAGATCAAGGAGAGCCTCGCGCTGAACATCTGACGCGGTGAAGTCAGCTGCGCAGGGCAGCGTGCAGGCGCTTCAGGTCCTCGCGGATCTGCGGCGGCCGGGGCTTCTCGCGGCTCCGGTAGCGCAGCGTCACATAGCCGGCCGAGGCGGTCATCGCATCGCGCGTCGCATCCTTGTCCACCTGGTGGGTGCGATCGTCGAGCTCGACCAGGGCGACCACTTCGAGGCTGCCGTCGAGCAGCACGAAGTCCACCACCTTCTGCGCAAAGCGCGCCCGGATCGAGAGATAGCCGGGCGTGCCTCCCTTCACCGCCGGATTCATCAACGCTCCCATGCTGACCTGCGCCATGACCCGGTACTCCGGGAAGGCCTCCTCGAGCCGGACCAGGAAGTCCTGCTCGTTCGGGGTCAGGAACTCCCGCCGAACCACCCGGAACGGCGTGGGCCGGCGGCGCAGGCGCACGGCGAGCCACAGCAGCGCCGCCAGGACGAGCGGCAGCAGCCATTGCCAGGGCAGGTCCCCCGGCATCACGAACCGGGCGGAAGCGAGCCTGCGACGAGAGCGGCCGCCATCAGGCGGCGAGCGGCATCGCCCGTTCGACGAGGCGCGCGAACAGCGCGCTGCCGAGCGGCAGGATCGCGTCGTTGAAGTCGTAGCGGGCGTTGTGCAGCATCCGGCCGGCGCCGGCACCGCCCTGGCCGATGCGGAAGTAGGCGCCGGGACGGACCCGCAGCATGAAGGAGAAGTCCTCCGCGCCCATGCTGGGCTCCAGGTCCGTGACGAGGTTGTCCCTGCCGAACACCTCCGCCGCAACCTCCTGGGCGAACAGCGCCGGCGCGTCGTGGTTGACGGTGGCGGGGTAGAGCCTTTCGTACTCTACCCTGGCCGTCGCGCCGAAGCCGCCCGCCACCATGCCGCACAGCGTCTCGAGCCGCTCCTGGATCCGCGCCTGCGCCGCCTCGGAGAACGTCCGCACGGTGCCGGTGAGGACGGCGCTGCCGGGGATGACGCTGAAGGCGCCCGGCTGGCCGGCCTGCAGCGAGCAGAGGCTAACCACCGCCGACTGCAGCGGTGGCAGGTTGCGGGAGACGATCGACTGCACGGCGGTGATCACGTGCGCGGCCACCACCACCGGATCGACCGCGAGGTGTGGATGCGCACCGTGGCCACCGCGGCCCTCGATGCGGATGGTGACCCGGTCGGCCGCCGCCATCATCGGGCCGGGCCGCACCGCCACCTTGCCCGGCTCGAGCGCCGGCCAGTTGTGCATGGCGAAGACCTGGTCGCACGGAAAGCGGTCGAACAGCCCGTCGTCGATCATCGCCTGGGCCCCGGCGAATCCTTCCTCGCCGGGCTGGAAGATGAGGTGGGCGGTGCCGTCGAACTGGCGGCTGGCAGCCAGGTAGCGGGCCGCGCCGAGCAGCATGGTGGTGTGGCCGTCGTGCCCGCAGCCGTGCATCAGCCCGGGCAGGCAGGAGCGGTGCTCGAACTCGTTCTCCTCCTGGATGGGCAGGGCGTCCATATCGGCGCGCAGCCCGATGGTGCGGCCGCTTCCGCGGCCGCGCCCGCGGACGACCGCGACCAGGCCGGTCCGGCCGATGCCGCGGTGGATCTCGTCGACGCCGGCGCGCTCCAGCTCCCGGGCCACGAGCTGCCCGGTGAGGTGCTCCTCGAAACCGAGCTCCGGATTTCGGTGCAGCTGGCGCCGCAGCGCGGTGAGCTCATCTTGCCAGGCTCGGACCGCCGCGACGGCGGGGTGGGCAGCGAGGTACAACGCGCGCGTCTCCTACCTCTTCGGCAGGAAGCGCTCCACCAGGCGGGTCCACAGCGTGGCGCCGATGGGGATGAGCTCGTCGTTGAAGTCGTAGCTGGGGTTGTGCAGCATGCACGGTCCCATGCCGTGGCCGGCTTCCCGATGGTTGCCGTCGCCGTTGCCGATGAAGATGTAGCAGCCCGGGCGTTTTAGCAGCATGAACGCGAAGTCCTCGGCGCCCATGGTCGGCTCGATCCGCTCGTTCACGTTCTCCGCGCCGACGATGTCCCGCATCACCGAGATGGCGAAGTCGGTCTGCTCCGGATCGTTGATGGTCGGCGGGTAGTTGCGCACGAACTCCATTCGTCCGGAAACGCCGAAGGCGGGCGGGAGCTGCTCCACCATCGCGCGCATGCGCGACTCCACCAGGTCCAGCACCTCGATGGAGAAGGTCCGCACCGTGCCGCGGATCACTGCCGAGTCAGGGATGATGTTGGTTGCCTCGCCCGCATGGATCTCGGTGACCGAGAGGACGGCGGCGTCGATCGGCTTCTTGTTGCGGGTGATGATCGACTGCAGTGCCTGTACCAGGTGGGTGGCGGCGATCACCGGGTCCGCGCCGTTGTGCGGCATGGCGGCATGGGCACCCTTGCCGCTCAGGATGATCTCGAACTCGTTGCTCGATCCCATCATCGCGCCGGGAGTGACCCCGAACTGCCCGACCTTCATGCCCGGCCAGTTGTGGGCACCGAAGACCGCGTCGCAGGGGAAGCGGTCGAAGAGGCCATCCTCGATCATCTTTCGGGCGCCGGCACCGCCTTCCTCGCCCGGCTGGAAGATCAGGTTGAGCGTGCCTTCGAAGTCCTGGTGGCGTGACAGGTGCTTCGCTGCCGCAAGCAGCATCGTGGTGTGCCCGTCATGGCCGCAGGCATGCATCCGGCCGGGGTTGACCGAGCGATGCGCAAAGGTGTTCGCCTCCTGGATCGGAAGGGCATCCATGTCTGCGCGCAGGCCGAGCGAACGGCCGCCCGCACCGCGCCGCAGGCGTCCGACCACGCCGGTGCCGCCGATGCCGGTGGTGACCTCGTAGCCCCAGGCCGCGAGCCTCTCCGCCACCACGCGGGCCGTGCGGTGTTCCTCGAACCGCAGCTCGGGATGCGCATGGAAATCGCGCCGGATTGCTTGCATTTCCGCCTGGAGGTCAAGTATTCCCTCTGCGAGCAACATGTCCGGGACTCCTGGATTCGACTGCTGTTAGCTTAGCATTAGAGGCATGACCGCACCCATGCCAGCGTCCCCATACGGGGTTACCGCCGGACCGGCCGACTTCCCCCTTTCCCCGCCGCCAGAGGGGCGCATGGTGAAGGGAGCGTGCCCGCACGATTGCCCGGATACCTGCGCGCTGCTGGTGACCGTGGTGGACGGGCGGGCGGTCCGGGTGGCAGGGAACCCGGAGCATCCGGCGACCGCCGGCGTGCTCTGCGCCAAGGTGACCCGCTATGCGGAACGCACCTACAGCCCGGAGCGGCTCCTGCATCCGATGCGGCGCAGCGGACCGAAGGGCAGCGGCCGCTTCGTGCGGATCGGCTGGGACGAGGCCTTGCGCGAGATCGCCGAACGCCTCGGCGCGATCGCGAGCCGCGATGCCCGCCGCATCCTGCCCTACAGCTACGCGGGCACCATGGGCCTGGTCCAGGGCGAATCGATGGCGGGACGGTTCTTCAACCGGCTCGGGGCTTCCCGGCTGGACCGGACCATCTGCTCTGCCGCCGGCAAGGCCGGGCTGCTCCATACCCTGGGCGGCCCCGTCGGCATGGACGTGGAGCAGTATGTCGACTCACGCCTGATCCTGCTGTGGGGCACCAACTCCATCACCTCGAACCTGCACTTCTGGCGTCTCGCGCAGGAAGCGCGCCGGCGCGGCGCGCGGCTGGTGGCAATCGATCCGTACCGCAGCGACACCGCCGCCCGCTGCGACGAGCACATCGCCCTGCTGCCCGGAACCGATGCCGCGCTCGCGCTCGGTCTGGTCGCGAGCCTCGCGCGGCAGGACCTGCTGGACCGTGACTGGATCCGCCGCCATACCGTCGGCGTCGATGCGCTGCTCGCCCGGGCGGCGAGCTGGACGCCGCAGCGCGTGGCCGAAACCTGCGGGATCGACGCGGCGGTGGTCGACCGGCTCGCCCGGGACTACGGCACCATCGCCCCCGCCGCGATCCGGCTCAACTACGGCATGCAGCGGGTGCGGGGCGGCGCCAATGCGGCCCGGCTGATCGCGGGTCTGCCGGCGCTCGTCGGTGCCTGGCGGCATCCAGGCGGCGGCATGCTGCTCTCGAGCAGTGGCGTCTTCGATATCGACTGGCCCGCGCTGCAGCGCCCCGACCTGGCGCCGGCCGGGCCGACGCGCGTGATCAACATGTCGACCATCGGCGATGCGCTGCTGACTGCAGACCCGCCGATCGAGGCGCTGGTGGTCTACAACTCGAATCCGGTCGCGGTGGCGCCCGACAGCAGCCGTGTCATCCGGGGATTCTGCCGCGACGACCTGTTCACCGTGGTGCTGGAGCAGTTCCGCACGGATACCGCCGACCATGCGGACATCCTGCTGCCGGCGACCACTCAGCTGGAACACCTGGACATCCACACCAGCTACGGCCACCGTTACTGGGTGATGAACCATCCTTCGATCGAGCCGCAGGGCGAGGCCCTGCCGAACAGCGAGATCTTTCGGCGCCTCGCGCGCGCCATGGGCTTCCGGGAGGCCTGCTTCGGCGACAGCGACCTGGTGCTGGCAGCGCAGGCGGTCGACTGGCGCGGTCGCAGCCTGCCGTCGGCACTGCGCGGTCGGCTGGGCCTGGAGCAGGACGACCCGATCGACGATGCCCGCGCAAGCGCGCTCCTGGCACCGCTCCTCGAGCAGGGCTGGCTGAAGGTGGACCTGCCCGATGCGCCGTTCGCCGACGGGGGCTTCCCGACGCCGTCGGGCAAGGTGGAGTTCGCAAGCGAGCGGTTGGCGGCCGAGGGTCTGGATCCGCTGCCGGACTTCGTGCCGCCGTACGAATCGGCCGCCTCGGCGCCCGAGCTGGCCAGTCGCTATCCGCTCGCCATGATCTCGCCGCCTGCGCGCAACTTCCTCAACAGCACGTTCGCCAACATTCCCGGCCTGATGGCCACGGCCGGGGAGCAGCAGGTCCACATCCATCCGGACGACGCCGCCGCCCGGTCCATCGTCGACGGCGCGACGGTTTCGGTGTTCAACGACCGCGGCCGGTTCCTGGCGCGCGCGGTGGTGACCGACCGGTCCCGGCCCGGGGTCGTGATGGCGCCGGGGGTCTGGTGGCACAAGCATGCGACCGGCGGCCGCAACGTCAACATGGTCACCCACCAGGGGTTGACCGACCTGGGCAGGGGTCCTGTCTTCTATGATTGCCTGGTCGAAGTCGAAGCGGAGTGACCGCGGCTTCATGCTGCGGCGTGCCGGGATGGCATCGCTGGCCGCAGCGTTCGGCGCGCTCGCCGGCGGCTGCGCCGCCGCGGGCGGCGGGGTGGACCGGCTGGCCGACGGCGTCGGGTACTACTGGCAATCGATCGCCGGGCACTTCTCGCTGATGCAACGGGCCCAGCCGATCGAGGAGCTGCTGACCCAGCCGCATCTCGATGCGCCGACCCGCAAGCGGCTCGCGCTGGCCCGCGACATCCGGCGCTTCGCGGTGACCGAGCTGGGCCTGCCGGACAACGGCAGCTACACCCGCTTCGCACAGCTCGACCAGCCGTTCGTGACCTGGGGCGTGGTCGCCGCGCCGGAGCTGTCGCTGCGCCTGACGCAGTGGTGCTTCCCGGTCGCAGGCTGCGTCACCTATCGTGGCTACTATTCGCTCGCGGCCGCGGAACAATACGCCGCCCGGCTCTCCGCGACCGGCCTCGACGTCCAGGTGAGCGGGGTGCCCGCCTACTCGACGCTCGGCTGGTTCGACGACCCGCTGCTGTCGACCTTCATCAACTACCCCGATGCCGAGGTGGCGCGCCTCATCTTCCACGAGCTCTCGCACCAGGTGGTCTATGTTCCCGGCGATTCGATGTTCAACGAGTCGTTCGCGACCGCCGTCGAGCAGCTCGGCGTGGAGCGCTGGCTGGAGACCAACGGCACCGCCCAGCAGCGGCTCAACTATCGCCAGCAGCAGCTGCGCCGCGACCGGTTCCTGGCGCTGCTCGGCCGTCATCGCGACAAGCTCGCCAAGCTCTATGCCTCCAGCGCGAGCGACGACGAGAAGCGCGAAGGCAAGCGCCGGGTGTTCGACGAGCTGAAGGCGGAGTACCAGGAGATGCGCAAGGGCCCTTGGGCGGGCTTCACCGGCTACGATCGCTGGTTCAACCGACCGCTCGGCAATGCGCACCTCGGCTCGGTCGCGACCTACACCACCTGGGTGCCGGTATTCCGGCAGCTCTTCGCCGAGAGCGGGCAGGACTTCCGACGCTTCTTCCTGAGGGCGGGGGAGGTGGCTGCGCTCGACCGCACCGAGCGCCACGCGTTCCTCTTCCGGCGCAGCGACCGCCTGATCGACGAGTCGATCGAGCCGGTCACGCCCCTCTTGCCGGGGACGCCGCCGCAGGCGCCGGTGCCACTGCTGCAGCAACCCGACCAGGCGCGCTCGCCCGCGGACATGCGTGCCGCGGTGAAGCCGGTGCAGGCGCAGCCGGCTCGGGACCAGGTGCAGCACCTGCGCGACGCCGCGGCCACATACACCCCCGCGGAGGGAGCGATGCACGCTCGGCAGTCGCCGACAGGCGCTAACATCCGGTCCTACGAGTAGCACGCTGCGAAGCGCTGGCCGCACCCGGGTGTGCGGCGCTGCCGAGTGACCGGCCGGCGGGCGGCGGGCACCACGCGCGGACGATCAGGAGGAGGCACATGGAGCGCTTCTGGCTCAAGAACTATCCGGCGGGCGTCCCGGCGGACATCGATCCATCGCAGTACCGCTCGATCCCCGAGCTGATGGAGGAGGCGTTCCGCAAGCACAGCGGCCGCGATGCCTACGTCAGCATGGGACGCGCCATGACCTTCCGCGAGGTCGACGAGCTCTCGCGCCACTTCGGGGCCTGGCTGCAGTCGCGCGGGCTGGCGCCGGGCGCGCGCGTGGCGCTGATGATGCCGAACGTGCTGCAGTACCCGGTGGCGATCGCTGGCGTGCTGCGCGCCGGCTATGTCGTCGTGAACGTGAACCCGCTGTACACCGCGCGAGAGCTCGAGCACCAGCTCAACGATTCCGGCGCGGAGGCGATCGTCATCCTCGAGAACTTCGCCGCGACGCTGGAGAAGGTGGTGGCCGGGTCCAGGGTGAAGCATGTCGTGGTGGCCAGCATGGGGGACCTGCTCGGCGCGGTGAAGGGCACCATCGTGAACTTCGTCGTGCGCAACCTGAAGAAGATGGTCCCGGCCTACACGCTCAACGACGCGGTGCGCTTCGGCACGGTCATCAGCGAAGGCTCGCGGATGCAGCTCAAGCCGTCGGCGGCGGGCCACGAGGACCCGGCCTTCCTGCAGTATACCGGCGGCACGACGGGCGTCTCCAAGGGCGCGACGCTGGTCCACCGCAACGTCATCGCCAACGTGCTGCAGTCCGAGGCCTGGGAGCAGCCGGCGCTGCACAACTCCCGCAAGCCGCCACCGCCATCGCAATCGACCGTGGTCTGCGCGCTGCCGCTCTATCACATCTTCGCGCTGACCGTGTGCTGCCTGCTCGGCATGCGCACCGGCGCGAAGAACGTCCTGATCCCGAACCCGCGCGACGTGCCGGCCGTTGCCAAGGAGCTGCGGCCCCACAAGTTCACCCACTTCCCCGCGGTCAACACGCTCTACAACCTGCTCGCGGACAACGACGAGTTCCGCAAGCTCGACTTCTCGGAGTTGCGGGTCTCGACCGGCGGCGGCATGGCGGTGCAGGCGGCGGTGGCGGAGAAGTGGCTGAAGCTCACCGGCTGTCCCATCTGCGAAGGCTACGGCCTGTCGGAGACGTCGCCTTCGGCCACCTGCAATCCCACCGATACCGATGCCTACACCGGCACCATCGGCCTGCCGCTGCCGTCGACCGAGATCCTCATCCTCGACGACGACGGCCAGCCGGTGCCGCTCGGCCAGCCGGGCGAGATCGCCATCCGGGGACCGCAGGTGATGGCCGGCTACTGGCAGCGACCGGACGACACGGCGGCGGTCATGACCTCCGACGGATTCTTCAAGTCCGGCGACATCGGCATCATGGACGAGCGCGGCTTCGTCACCATCGTCGACCGGAAGAAGGACATGATCCTGGTGTCCGGCTTCAACGTCTACCCGAACGAGGTCGAGGCGGTGGTGTCCGGGCACCCCGGGGTGCGGGAGTGCGCCGCGGTCGGCGTGCCGGATGCCCGGACCGGCGAGGCAGTCAAGCTCTTCGTCGTGAAGCGCGATCCGTCACTCACCGAGCAGGATGTGCTGGAGCACTGCGCGAAGAACCTGACCAACTACAAGCGGCCGAAGCACGTGGAGTTCCGCGCCGACCTGCCCAAGTCCAACATCGGCAAGATCCTGCGTCGCGAGCTGCGCGATTCGCTGGCGAAGAAGCCCGCGGCGGAAGTGGCCTGACCCGCGCCCGGCGCGCGTGCCGCGGGGGCAGCACCGCGGCACCGGCCGCGGCTACATCTCGCGCAGCCGGAACCGCTGCAGCTTGCCGGTTTCGGTGCGCGGCAGCGATTCCACGAACTCCACCTGGCGCGGGTACTTGTAGGGCGCGATGGTCTCCTTGACATGGTCCTGCAGCTTCCTCGCAAGCTCTGGCCGCGGCGAGAAGCCGTTGCGCAGGACGACGAATGCCTTCACCGCCTGGCCGCGGTCAGGGTCCGGCACGCCGATCACCCCGCATTCGGCCACCGCCGGATGCGCGAGCAGCGCATCCTCCACTTCCGGCCCGGCGATGTTGTAGCCGGCCGAGATGATCATGTCGTCGGAGCGCGCCTGGTAGTAGAGATAGCCGTCCTCGTCCATCCTGAAGGTGTCGCCCGGCAGGTTCCAGCCGTCGCGGACGTAGTCCGACTGGCGCGGATCGGCGAGATAGCGGCAGCCGGTCGGCCCCCTTACCGCGAGCTTGCCGACCTGTCCGGGCCCGAGCGTCCGCATCTGGTCGTCCACGATCCGGACCTCGTAGCCCGGCACCGCCTTGCCGATGGCGCCCCGACGCACGTCCTTTCCGGCCGACGAGATGAAGATGTGGATCATCTCGGTCGCGCCGATGCCGTCGATCATCTCGATGCCGGTCGCCTCCTTCCAGAGCTGGCGCGTGGCATCGGGCAGTGCCTCGCCGGCCGACACGCTCTTCGCGAGCGACCGGATGTCGTGGTTCTTCGCGAGCGGCGCCATCTGGCGGTAGAAGGTCGGGGCGGTGAAGACGATGGTCGCCCGGTGGCGCGCGATGGCGGCGAGCAGGCCGTCGGGCGTCGCGCGCTCGATCAGCAGCGTCGAGGCGCCCACGCGCAGCGGGAAGCACAGCATGCCGCCCAGCCCGAAGGTGAAGGCGAGCGGCGGCGTGCCGCAGAAGATGTCGTCCGCGGTCGGCTTCAGGATCGATCGCGGAAACAGGTCGCACATGGCGAGGATGTCGCGATGCATGTGCATCGTGCCCTTGGGCCTGCCGGTGGTGCCCGAGGTGAAGGCGATCAGCGCGATGTCGTCGCGGGCGGTGTCGCAGGCGGGGAACTCCGCCGGGCGCTGCGCGCAGATCGCCTCCAGCGAGCCGCCCGCCGGCGTCACGCCGTCGCCGTCGTTGAAGTACAGCACCTGCCGCAGCGGGCCGCCCGGCTGGGCCTCCACCAGTGCCTCCTTCAGCCGGATGTCGCAGAGTGCGGCGGTCACCTGGGCCTTCTCCAGCACCGGACGCAGCTCGCGGGCGCGCAGCAGCGGCATGGTGGGCACGGCCACCAGCCCCGCCTTGATGACCGCGAGCAGCGAGGCGGCCATCATCGGGTTGTTCGCGCCCCGCAGCAGCACGCGATTGCCCGGCACCAGCCCCATGTCGTTGCGCAGCACGTGCGCGATCCGGTTCACCTGCGCCTGGAGCTGCCGGTAGGTGCAGGTGGCGTCGTCCGTGCGCAGCGCGATGCGCTCGCCGTCGCCGGCCTCGACATGCCGATCGAGCAGCTCGACGGTGGCGTTCAGCCGCTCCGGGTACTGGACCTCGGTTCGGTCGAAGAGGAAATCGGGCTGCAGCTCCTTGCGGGGCAGGTGGTCCCGCGCAAACTGGTCGACGTGTCCGGTCGTCAGCATCGTGTCTAGCCTCCGGTGAGGGCGTCCCAACAGTCGTTCAGGGGTTCCTGAGCAGTTCCCTGGCGATGATCAGCTTCTGTACCTCGGTCGCGCCCTCGTAGATGCGCAACGATCGTACCTCGCGATAGAGTCGCTCGACGATCGAGCCGATGCGCACGCCCTGGCCACCGAACATCTGGACGGCGCGATCGATCACCTGCTGCGCATTCTCGGTGGCGACCATCTTCGCCATCGCGGCTTCGCGGGTCACCCGTGGCGCCGGACCGCCGGCCGAGCCGCCGGACCTGCCGCGCCGTGGCGGGACATCCCGCAGCCAGGCCGCGCGCCAGGTCAGCAGCATGGCGCTGTCGATGGCGGTGGCCATGTCGGCCAGCGCAGCCTGCGTCAGCTGGAAGTCCGCGAGCGTCTGGCCGAACATGCGCCGGCTGCGCGCATGCCGCACCGCCTCGGCGAGCGCGCGCCGTGCCATGCCGAGGGACGCCGCCGCCACCGAGGCACGGAAGATGTCGAGCGTCGCCATGGCGAGCTTGAATCCTTCACCGGGGCGCCCGAGCAGGCGGTCGGCCGGCACCCGGCAGCCTTCGAAAGCGAGCGTCGCGAGGGGATGCGGGGCGACCACGTCGATGCGCTCGGCGATGCGCAGCCCCGGCGTGTCGGCGTCGACGACGAAGGCGCTGATGCCGCGCGCGCCCGGCTCGTCCGAGGTGCGGGCGAAGACGGTGTAGAAATCAGCGATCCCGCCGTTGGAGATCCAGGTCTTGCGGCCGTCGAGGATCCACTCGTTGCCCTCCTGCCGGGCCCGGGTGGTCATCGCCGCGACGTCGGAGCCGGCCTCGGGCTCGGAAAGCGCGAAGGCGGCAAGCCATCGTCCCTCTGCCACTGCCGGCAGGTAGCGGCCGCGCAGCGCGTCGCTGCCGCCCAGCGAGATGGCGCCGCTGCCGAGCCCCTGCATCGCGAAGGCGAAGTCCGCGAGCGCATCGTGATAGCCGAAGGTCTCCCGAAGCAGGCAGATCGCGCGGGAATCGATCGCCGGCAGCGCGCCGCCCCAGGCCGCGGGCACGCAGTAGCGCAGCAGCCCCGATTGGCCGAGCGCGCGCACCAGCGCGATGCAGCGCTCGTCGAGCGCCGGCGCGCCGGCGAGCACGTCGGGCAGCCTGGCCTCGGCCCAGGCATGCGCTTCGCGCGCAAGCGAGGCGTGTCCTTCGTCGAAGAAGGGCAGGGCAAGCGAAGCGTCAAGGTAGTCCGCCGGCGGGGCGCGGTGGGGGTCATGGCCGGTGGTTCCGGCGTCGGTCGCGGGCGCCATCAGTTGCCCTCGAACACCGGGCGGCTCTTCGCGGCGAAGGCCTTGTAGGCGCGCTCGAAGTCCCGGGTCTGCATGCAGATGGCCTGCGCCTGGGCCTCGGCCTCGATCGCCTGCTCCACCGTCATCGACCATTCCTGGTTGAGCATCGTCTTCGTCATGCCGTGGGCGAAGGTCGGTCCCTCGGCGAGGCTGGCCGCGAGGGCGATCGCTTCGCGCTCCAGCGCATCCTCCGGCACCAGCCGGTTGTAGAACCCCCAGGCCGCGCCTTCCTCGGCGGTCATCGCGCGGCCGGTGAACAGCAACTCGCTCGCGCGGCCCTGGCCGATCAGTCGCGGCAGCAGCGTGCAGGCGCCCATGTCGCAGCCGGCAAGGCCCACCCGGGTGAACAGGAAGGCCGTCTTCGCGCGCGCGGTGCCGAGCCGGAAATCGCTCGCGATCGCCAGCATCGCCCCCGCACCCGCGCAGACGCCGTCGATCGCTGCGATGATCGGCTGCGGCGCGCGGCGCATCGCGAGCACCAGGTCACCGGTCATCCGGGTGAACTCCAGCATCTCCGGCATGCTCATGCCGACCAGCGGCCCGATGATCTCGTGCACGTCGCCGCCCGAGCTGAAGTTGCCGCCGGCGCCGGTGAGCACGATCGCCTTCACGTCCTCCGTA
>JAEWEW010000265.1 GCA_023389175.1 Pseudomonadota bacterium
CCGATAGCCCGCGTCGGAGCGGCCGTTCAGGCCGCGACTCGCGGGCGGCCCGCCGTTGGCCCGTCCTCAGCGGGAACCGGCCCGGAGGGCCGGCGCGAGCTCATGAGCACTCTCCCGGAGTGCGTTCCTCCCGGGCGTCTCCCAACGGAGCATATTGGCTACGCGTCGTGGTGGAAGCGGCGGACGATTGAGGAGAAATCCAGCCCCCCGTTGCCCTCGGCGCTATGCATCGCATAGAGGTTGCGCGCCATGGCGCCGAGCGGCGTGGCCGCCCCGGTGGCGAGCGCCGATTCCATCGCGAGCCCGAGGTCCTTCAGCATCAGGTCGGTACCGAAGCCGCCGGCATAGCCGCGGCCGGCCGGCACGTTCTCCATCACGCCGGGAAGGGGGTTGTACTTCTCGAGCGCCCAGTTGCCGCCGGAGCTGCGGCGCATGATCTCCGAAAGCACCGAGGGGTCCAGCCCATTGGCCAGCCCGAGCGCCAGTGCCTCGCTGGTGCCGATCATGAGGATGCCGAGCAGCATGTTGTTGCACATCTTGGCCGCCTGGCCAGCGCCCGCTCCGCCCGCGTGGAACAGGTTCTTGCCCATCGCCTCGAGCAGCGGCCGCGCCCGATCGAGCGCTGCCGCCTCGCCCCCGATCATGAAGGTGAGCGTCGCAGCGGCGGCGCCGGCGGTGCCGCCGCTGACCGGCGCATCGAGCATCTGCAGGCCCTTGTCGGCCGCCGCCTGGGCGACCAACCGGGACGTGGCGGCGGCGATGGTGCTGCAATCGATCACCAGGGAGCCGGGACGGATCCGCTCGAGCAGCCCGTCGCCGCCGTCGCCGAGGTAGAGTCCGGCTACATGGCGGCTCGCCGGCAGCATGCTGACCACCACCTCGGCGTCCGACACCGCGGCTTCGGCCGACGCGGCGATCGCCAGCCCCTGCGCGCGGGCCTGGTCGCAGGCGGCTGCGGACAGGTCGAAGCCCTGCACCGCATGACCGGCTTTCGCCAGGTTGGCGGCCATCGGACCGCCCATGTTCCCAAGGCCGATGAAGCCGACGCGGCGTGCCGCTTTTTCGTTCGTTGCCATGCGTTCCTCCGAAGCTTGGACTACCTCAGGTTCTCCAGCGGGTTCTCCCCGGGATAGCGCTGCCTGAAGTGGTCCGCGACCAGCGCGTCGTCCACTTCCTCCAGGCGCGCCGGCTTCCAGCGCGGCTTGCGATCCTTGTCCACCAGCAGCGCCCGCACGCCCTCGCGGAAATCGTGGTGGGCGCAGCAGCCCACCGCCACGTCGAGCTCGAGCTGGAACACCTCGCGCAGCGACAGATGCCGCGCCCGCCGCAGCAGCTCGTCGACCAGGCGGGCGGAAGTGGGGCTGCCGTTGCGGAAGTTGCGCGCGGCGATGCCGAGCCAGGAATCGTCGTCCACCACCGCCGCCATGCGCACCGCGATGTCGGCCAGCGAATCATGTCCGACGAGCAGGTCGATTTCGTCGAAGTGCCGGCGCAGCCGTGATCCCGCGGTCGCGCCCTGTCCGGACTGCGCGTCGGCATCGCCGTCGCCCGCCTCTCGGGCCACCGTCTCCAGCAGGTGGCTCAGGTGTCGCGAGTCCGCCATCGGGTCGGCCTGCCAAGGGCTCTCGCGGATCGCCTTGGTGACCGCACCGCGCGCTGCGTGAGGCAGCCGGTGGTCCGCGAGCCCGACGAACCGGACGTCGGCCGCGGCGAGCTGGGCGCCGGTGAGTGCGAGAAAACGGCCCAGGCGGCCGGGCATGCGGTTGAGGAACCAGCTGCCGCCCACGTCCGGGAAGAGCCCGATGCCGATCTCCGGCATCGCCATCCGGGTGCGCTCGGTCACAACGCGGTGGGAGGCTCCGGCGAACAGTCCCAGCCCGCCCCCCATCACGATGCCGTTGCCCCAGCAGAGCAGGGGCTTGGGATAGGTATGGATCAGGAAATCCAGCCGGTATTCGCGCGAGAAGAACTGGCGCGCGTAGGTGTTGGGCGTATCCGGCGCGGTGTCGCCGTCCAGCATGCTGCGGTAGAGGTCCATCACGTCGCCGCCGGCACAGAAGGCCTTGTCCCCCTCGCCTTCGAGCAGCACGCCCACCACGTCGGGATCGGTGGCCCAGCGGGTGAGCTGCGTCTGCAGCATGTCCACCATGGCGAGCGTGAGCGCATTAAGGGTCGCCGGCGAGGCGAGGGTGGCGACGCCGAACCGCCGGCCGCAGGCGGTGGCGAGTTCGCGGACGCGGATCCCTTCGGCCATCTGCGACTCCTCAGGGCCAGGTCAGCGCGGCACGTCGAGGTCCGCCTTCTCGAGCAGGCGCCGCGCCACGATGACGCGCATGATCTCGTTGGTGCCCTCGAGGATCTGGTGTACCCGCGCGTCGCGCACGTGGCGCTCGAGTGGATACTCGCGGATGTAGCCGTAGCCGCCGTGGATCTGGAGCGCCTCGTTGCAGACGGCGAAGCCGACGTCGGTCGCGAAGCGCTTGGCCATGGCGCAATAGGTGGTGGCGTCCGGCGCTGCGCTGTCCAGGCGGGTGGCGGCCAGCCGGACCATCTGGCGCGCCGCCACCAGGTTGGTGGCCATGTCGGCGAGCTTGAACTGCAGCGCCTGGAAGTCCGCGAGCCGTTGGTTGAACTGGCGCCGTTCCAGCATGTGGGCGCGCGCGGCATCGAGCGCCGCCTGCGCCACGCCGACCGAGCATGCGGCGATGTTGATGCGGCCGCCATCGAGCCCCTTCATCGCGATCCGGAAGCCCTGGCCTTCCTCGCCCAGCCGCTGGCGGACCGGAACCCGCACCCCCTCGAAGGTGACGGCACGGGTGGGCTGGCTGTTCCAGCCCATCTTCTCCTCCTTGCGGCCATAGCTGATGCCGGGGCTGTCCGCGGCCACGATGAAGGCCGAGATTCCGCCGGGTCCGCCGCCCCCGGTGCGCGCCATCACCACCAGCACATCCGTCGATCCGGCGCCGGAGATGAACGCCTTCGCGCCGTCGAGGACATAGTGGTCGCCGTCGAGCACCGCGCGGGTGCGGATCGAGCCGGCATCCGAGCCTGCCGTCGGCTCGGTGAGGCAGTAGGAGGCGAGCCGCTCGCCGCTAGTCAGGGCAGGGCACCAGGCCTCGGCGACATCCGATGTCGCGAACGCGCTGATCATCCACGTGGCCATGTTGTGGATGGTGAGGTAGGCGGTGGTGGAGGTGCAGCCGGCCGCCAGCTCCTCGAAGATCAGGGCGGCGTCGAGCCGCGAGAGGCCAAGCCCGCCATGCTCCGGCGCCGCGTACAGGCCGCAGAATCCCTGCGCGCCGGCCTTGCCGATCGCCTCGCGCGGGAAGATGGCCTCGGCATCCCAGCGGGCGGCGTCCGGTGCGAACTCGCCCGCCGCGAAATCCCGCGCGCTCTGCTGGTAGGCGCGCTGGTCGTCGGTCAGCTCGAAATCCATGCGCCCGGGGACGAGCTCAGCGCATGCTGATCGTCGTGTTGACGCCGGAGGCCACCGCGTCGTCGAACCAGCGAGCGGTGACCGTCTTGGTTTGCGTGTAGAAGAGCACCGCCTGCTTGCCGTAGGGACCGAGATCGCCGAGCTTCGAGCCGCGTGAGCCGGTGAACGAGAAGAGCGGGATCGGCACCGGAATCGGTACGTTGATGCCGACCTGGCCGACGTCGATCTCCTCCTGGAACTTGCGCGCCACGCCGCCGGAGCGGGTGAAGATGCCGGTGCCGTTGCCCATGGGATTGCGGTTGATCAGCTCGATCGCCTCGTCCAGGGTATTCACCGACATGGTGCAGAGCACCGGCCCGAAGATCTCCTCGTTGTAGATCTTCATCTCCGGCTTCACGCCGGAGAAGACCGTCGGCAGCACGAAGTTGCCCTTCTCGTATCCCTTGACGACCGCGTCCCGGCCGTCGAGCTCCAGCTTAGCGCCTTCGGAGACGCCTTCCTCGATGAGCGAGAGGATGCGGGAGCGGGCATTGGCGGAGATGACCGGCCCGAGGTCCGCACCCGGCTCGGTGCCGGCGCTCGTCTTGAGCGCCTTGGCCTTCTGCGCGAGCTCCGGGATCCACTGGGCAGCCTCGCCGACGAAGACCGCGACCGACGAGGCCATGCAACGCTGGCCGGCCGCGCCGAAGCTCGCGCCGATCACGGCGTTCAGTGCCTGCTCCTTGGGAGCGTCCGGCATCACCACCACGTGGTTCTTCGCGCCCATCATGCACTGCGCCCGCTTGCCGGCCTTGGTGGCGCGCTGGTAGACATGGGTGCCGACCCGCGTGGACCCGACGAACGCGATCGCCTTGATCCCGGGGTGGTCGCAAAGGCCGTTGACGATGTCCTCGGTGCCGTGGACGACGTTCAGCACGCCGGGCGGTATGCCGGCCTCGAGCGCCAGCTCCGCCAGCTTCATGGTGGTGAGCGGATCCTGCTCCGAAGGCTTCAGCACGAAGGTGTTTCCGCAGGAGATGGCCATGGGAAACATCCAGAGCGGGATCATCGCCGGGAAGTTGAACGGGGTGATTCCGGCGCAGACGCCCAGCGGCTGCAGCAGCGTGTAGGTATCCACGCCGTTGGCGACATTGTTGGCGATCTCGCCCATCTGCAGCGTGCCGATGTTCGCGGCCTGCTCCACCACCTCGAGGCCGCGGAAGATGTCGCCTTCGGCATCCGCCAGGGTCTTACCCTGCTCGGAGGTCAGGATGGCCGCGACCTGCTTCATATTCTCGCGGATCAGTTGCTGGTACTTGAGGAACACCCGGGCACGCGCCCCGATCGGCGTGAAGCGCCACGTCTTGAAGGCGCGCGTGGCCGCAGCGACGGCGGCATCGAGCTCCTCGCTCGTGGCAAGCGGCACGCGCGCGAGCAGCTCCTGGGTGGCCGGGTTGCGGACGTCGCGCCATTGCCGGGTGCGCGACTCGACAAGCTTGCCGTCGATCAGCAGCGGGACGGTGGGGACTGATTTCTCGGACATGGCGGCCTCCTGCGGACGATACTGGGATGTTACACACAACGGCCGATCCGCTCCGGCGCCGGGCGGAACCGCCCTCGGGTCGGCGCCCCCGGATCGGTAAATACCCAGGGGCACGCGGGCATGCGCGAGCGTTGCCGTATCCCGTCCCGCCACTGTACTATCGGCCGCGAACACGGACAGGGGTTTGTACCCGATGTCGTCGCCGTTCCCGCCTCAGCTTCGCCAACCGGCCCGGCGCCGGGCGTTGCCTCGCCAGGGGTCCCGGGCTGCCATGCGCGGGCTGCCCGGCGCCTGCCCACCGGGCCCGACCGGGCCGTTGCGCCACTATTGCATCGCCGCTTTTGCCGCTGCCGTCCCGGTCCGGCCGCTGCGATCCCACTGCACCGAGGTCGCTGCCCGACAGGGCGGCGGCCGGGCGCGGGCCCTCGGTTCCGCGCGAGCGCGGGCCGGTGCCGCGGCCGGATGAGCCGGCCCACCATCCCAACGACATATGGAGACACGAACATGCTGAAACGAAGGTTCTGCGGACTCGCCGCCGGCGCCGCGCTGGCCGGACTATTCGCGCTGCCGGGGCTCGCCGGCGCCCAGGAGCCGATCACCCTGCACGGCGCCTCGCAGTTCAACGACGACCATGCCTTCACCAAGACCATGGTGAGGTTCGGCGAGCTGGTCCAGAAGTACTACGGCAAGCCGGTCAATTTCGTGCTGCACAAGAACAGCGAGCTCGGGCTGGAGAAGCAGTACTTCGAGTACATGGCACAGGGCAAGGCGGTCGACTTCGCGGTGGTCTCGCCGGCGCACATGTCGACCTTCTCCAAGGCCGCCCCGTTCATCGACGCGCCGTTCCTGTTCCGCGACCTGGACCACTGGAACAAGGTGCTGGATGCCGACCTGCTCAAGCCGATCGCCGACGAGATCGCCAAGCGCGCCGATGTGATGCTGATCGGCTACGCGGGCGGCGGGGTGCGCAACATCTTCGCCAACAAGCCTGGTTCGAACCTGGCCGACATCAAGGACCTGAAGGTTCGCGTGCAGGGGGCGCCCATCTGGAGTCGTGCCTTCCAGGCCGCCGGCATGGCGCCTACCGTCATCGCCTACAGCGAGGTCTACAACGCGATCCAGAACGGAGTGATCGCGGCCGGCGAGAACGAGGCTGCCGGCGTCGAGTCGATGAAGTTCAACGAGGTGGCCCCCAACCTCATGATGACCCAGCACGCGATCACCATCCGGCCGCTCTGCTTCTCCGGCAAGACCTTCAAGCGGCTGCCGAAGGAGCTGCAGGACGCGGTCGTCAGGGCCGGCAAGGAGGCGGGCGCCTACGGCCGGCAGGTCGAGTCCTCCGAGGACGGCCAGAAGCTCGACGCGATGGAGAAGGCCGGCAAGCTGAAGCGCATCGCGTTCACGGAGCGCGACAAGATGAAGTCGCTGGTCGATCCGGTGATCGCCGCCTATGCCAAGGAGATCGGCGCCGGCGACATCTACGCGAAGATCAACCAGATCAAGTAGCGCTTGCGCCGCCGGCCGGCCGCGTGCCGGCCGGGTGACGCTGCTCCGCGGCCGCCCAGGCATGCCGCGGAGCCCGCTTCCCGCCTCCCTGGAGCACCAATGACCGATGTACCGACGCCCGCGGTCGGCGCGTGGCGCCGCTTCACCGCGGCATTCGCCGCGTTGCTGAACTGGCTCCTGATCCTGACCGTCGCCGTGCTGATCATCCCGGTGACGATGCAGATCCTCTCGCGCTACACGCATCTGATCCCGCCTTACATCTGGACCGAGGAGCTGGCCCGCTTCGTCTTCATCTGGATGATCATGATCGGCGCGATGGTGGGCGTGCGCGAGAGCACGCACTTCGACATCGACATCTGGCCGCGGCTGTCGCCGCGCACGGACGCCGCCCTTCGGCTGGTGAGCAACGTGTTCACGCTGGTGTTCGCCCTGGTCTTCGTCTGGTCCGGCTACGAGTTCACCGCCTTCGCGATCTACCGGATCTCCGAGCTGGCCGAGCTGCCGCTGTGGGTGATCCATATCGCCTGGCCGATGACCGGGCTGGCATGGATCGTCTTCCTGGGCGAGAAGTTCGTCGACAACATCCGCGTCCTCGCGGGCAGGCAGGCGTGATGTCGGGCGCCATCCTTTCGCCGGCCACGGCGAGCCTCATCCTGTTCTCGATCTTCTTCGGCCTGATGGTGCTGCGGGTTCCGGTCGCCTTCGCGCTCGGCCTTGCCTGCCTGCCGATCCTGCTGATCGAGCCCCGGCTCTCGGCGATGACGCTGATGAGCGAGACCTTCAACTCCTACAACTCCTTCATCCTGCTCGCGGTGCCGTTCTTCCTGCTCACCGCCAACCTGATGAACGTCGGCGGCATCACCGACCGGCTGCTGCTGCTGTCGCGCACCATCGTGGGTCACTTCCCGGGCGGGCTCGCGCAGATCAACGTGGTGCTGTCGCTTTTCTTCGCCGGCATCTCCGGATCGTCCACCGCGGATGCCGCGAGCCAGTCGAAGATCTTCATCGAGGCTCAGCGGCGCGAGGGCTACGACGCCAGCTTCTCGGTCGCGATCACCGCGGTGTCCGCGGTGCTCGCCGTGGTGATCCCGCCTTCCATCCTGATGATCGTCTGGGGCGGCGTGCTGTCGGTGTCGATCGGGGCGCTCTTCCTCGCGGGCATCCTGCCCGGCCTGCTGCTGGTGGCAGTGCAGATGGCCACCGTGCATGTCTACGCGAGCCGCCGGGGCTACCCTACCTACCTAAAGGCGACCTGGGGAGAGTTCCTGCGGTCGGCGGCGGTGTCGGTGCCGGCGCTGATGACGCCGGTGATCATCATCGGGGGCAAGATCTTCGGCTGGTTCACGGCGACCGAGTCGGCTGCGATCGCGGTGCTCTACGCGGCCGTGTTGTCCATCTTCGTCTACCGCGAGATCAACCTGAAGGGGGTGCTGCAGGCCCTGTCCGACACCGGCAAGTTCTCCGCGATCGCGCTCTTCTGCGTCGGCACCGCGAGCGCCTTCGGCTGGCTGATGGCCTACTACCAGATCCCGCAGGCGCTGCTTAAGGGGGTGATCGCCTGGGGGATGGGACCGATCGGCACCGGTTTCTTCATCTCGCTCGTCTTCCTGGTGGTGGGCTGCTTCCTCGACGCGATCCCGGCGATCATCATCGTCGGCACCATCCTTCAGCCGATCGCTGCCGCGGCCAACCTCGATCCGGTGCACTTCGCGATGATCGGCATCGTCTCGCTCGCCTTCGGCCTGGTGACGCCGCCCTACGGACTGTGCCTGATGATCTGCTGCTCCATGGGCGGGATGCGGATGTCGGAGGTCATCAAGGACGTGATCATCATGCTGCTGCCGATGATCGGCGTGCTGTCCCTGGTGATCATGTGGCCCCAGATCGTCCTCTTCATACCCGGCCTCATCTCGCCGGAGTTCCTCAGGTAGCGGACAGGCGGCGCTAGAATCGATCGGTTCGCCGCAGCAGGCGGCGTTGAACCGATCGAGGGGGAACAGCATGCGAGTCCGGGCAGCGGTGGCATACGAGGCAGGCAAGCCGCTCGTGGTGGAGGAGGTGGAACTGCAGGGGCCGAAGGCCTTCGAGGTCCTGGTGGAGATCAAGGCGACCGGCGTCTGCCACACCGACGAGTTCACCCGCTCGGGCGCCGATCCGGAAGGACTCTTTCCTGCCATCTTCGGCCATGAAGGCGCAGGCGTCGTGGTCGACGTGGGCCCGGGCGTCACCTCGGTGCGGAAGGGCGACCACGTGATCCCGCTCTATACGCCCGAATGCCGCCAATGCAAGTCGTGCCTCTCGCGCAAGACCAACCTCTGCACCGCCATCCGCGCCACCCAGGGCAAGGGCGTCATGCCTGACGGCACCAGCCGGTTCTCCATCGGCGGCAAGATGGTGCACCACTACATGGGCTGCTCCACCTTCGCCAACTACACCGTGCTGCCGGAGATCGCCGTCGCGAAGATCCGGCCGGATGCGCCGTTCGACAAGGTCTGCTACATCGGCTGCGGCGTGACCACCGGCATCGGCGCGGTGATCAATACCGCCAAGGTGGAGCCGGGCGCGAACGTCGTGGTCTTCGGGCTGGGGGGCATCGGCCTCAATGTCGTGCAGGGCGCGCGAATGGTCGGCGCGGACCGGATCATCGGCGTGGACATCAACCCGGCGCGCAAGCCGCTTGCCGAGAAGTTCGGCATGACGCACTTCGTCAACCCCAAGGAGGTCGCGGGCGACCTGGTGGCGCACCTGGTGGAGCTCACCAACGGCGGCGCGGACTACAGCTTCGAATGCATCGGCAACGTGGACGTGATGCGCCAGGCGCTGGAGTGCTGCCATCGCGGCTGGGGCACGTCGGTCATCGTGGGCGTGGCGGGAGCGGGGCAGGAGATCCGCACGCGGCCGTTCCAGCTGGTCACCGGCCGCAACTGGCGCGGCACCGCGTTCGGCGGCGCCCGCGGGCGCACCGACGTGCCGAAGATCGTCGACTGGTACATGGAAGGCAAGATCAACATCGACGACCTGATCACCCACGTGATGCCGCTCGCGGACATCAACAAGGCGTTCGACCTGATGCATTCGGGCGAATCGATCCGCAGCGTCGTGACCTTCTAGGGTTTCCCGGGAACTCGGCATGGAGGCGAGAACGGTGGAACAGGTTTCGTCGAGCCGCTCGTTCGGCGGCGAGCAGCGCGTGTACTCGCATCGCTCCGAGCAGACCGGCACCGAGATGCGGTTCGGCATCTTCCTGCCGCCGCAGATGGCGTCCGGGCCACGTCCGGTGCTCTACTGGCTCTCGGGGCTCACGTGCACCGAGGATAACTTCATCACCAAGGCCGGCGCGCAGCGGGTCGCAGCCGAGCTCGGCCTGGTGGTCGTCGCGCCCGACACCAGCCCGCGCGGCCTGGGCCACCCGGGCGAGGACGACAGCTACGACTTCGGCACCGGCGCCGGCTTCTACGTGGATGCGACCGCCGAGCCCTGGCGCAACGGCTATCGCATGCATGCGTACGTGGTCGAGGAGCTGCCGACGCTTGTCTCCGCCAACTTCTCCGTGGATGTCGCGTCTGCCGGCATCTTCGGACACTCCATGGGTGGCCACGGCGCGCTCACCATCGCGCTCAAGCATCCGCAGCGCTTTCGCAGCGTCTCGGCCTTCGCGCCGATCTGCTCGCCGATGCGCTGCCCGTGGGGCGAGAAGGCGTTCTCCCGCTACCTCGGCAACGACCGCGATGCCTGGGCGGAGTACGACGCGACCGCGCTGGTGGAGCGTGTCGGCTGGACCGGCCCGCCCATCCTCGTCGACCAGGGCACCGCCGACGGGTTCCTGGAAGAGCAGCTCAAGCCGCGTTTGCTGCAGGAGGCCTGCATCCGTGCAGGGGTCCCGTTGGACCTCCGCATGCAGGAGGGCTACGATCACAGCTACTACTTCATCTCGAGCTTCATGGAAGACCATCTGCGCTTCCATGCGGCGAACCTGTCAAGGTGACACATGAAGGTGCATAGCGATTCATTCGTGGATGGCGGCGTGATCCCGGTCACGCACGCATTCGGCAAGATCGACAAGGCCTCCCGCGTGGCATTGTCGGACAACCGCAATCCGCACCTGGCCTGGTCGGGCGCGCCGGAGGGCACCCGGTCCTTCGCGGTCATCTGCCACGACTACGACGTGCCGTCGCGGCCCGATGACGTGAACCAGGAGGGGCGCGAGGTGCCTGCGGACCTGCCGCGGGTGGATTTCTTCCACTGGGTGCTGGTGGACCTGCCGCCCACGGTGACCACGATCGCGGAGGGGGAGTTCTCCAACCAGGTGACGCCCAAGGGGCAGTCCGGCCCGGAGACGCGGCATGGGGCGCGTCACGGCATCAACGACTACACCCAGTGGTTCGCGTCGGACCACGACATGCGCGGCGACTACTACGGCTACGACGGACCGTGCCCGCCCTGGAACGATTCCATCGTCCATCACTACGTGTTCACGGTGTATGCGCTGGATGTCGAGCGGCTGCCGGTGGAGGGCCGCTTCGACGGCCGCCAGGCGCTGGAGGGGATCGCGCGGCACACGCTGGACAAGGCAGCGATCATGGGAACCTACACCCTGAACCCGAGGCTGACCGGGGGCGGCTGATCGCCGCTGGTTGGCCTGGTCGGTCCGGAGCCTTGGCCGGTCCGGCCTTGACCGTTCCGCCCGGGGGTCAACCGAAGATTCCCTGCAGGTACCAGGTGGCATGGCGCTCCGCGGCTTCGCCGTCCGCGGCGCTGCCGTCCTGGCCGCCACGCGTGCGGTAGATCCACAGCCACTGGGCATGGTCGTCTTCCGCGATGAAGTAATCGCGCTGCACCAGCCTGCAGTCCCACCAGCCGCCCTCGATCCGCTCGGGGCCGTTGATCAGCCTGAGCGGGCCGTGCCACCAGGGCCGCTGGTTGTGCTCGCGCAAGGCGATGGGTCGCGGCAGCAGCCACAGCGGCCGGGGAATGAGATGGGCGGAAACGGCCGCTGGCGCCGTGCCGGCCGGGCGCGGGCCGGCGGCGCCCCGCGCGTCCCCGGGCCCCGACAGCGCGGGCAGCGTGGCGCCGCGCTCATCCAGCACCTGAATCCGGTAGGCAGCCTCGGGGCGGTGGTCTTCGCACAGCCGCATCCGCTGCACCTGGTCATGCCCGAGCCGCGCCTGCAGCCTCTCCACCAGGCGGCCGAGGCTCTCGCTGGCCGACGCGGCGGCCGGAAAGAGCTGGCGATGGTCAGGCTCCGCCGGCGTGATCTCCTCGCAGCGCAGATGCAGGGTATGGACCGGTGCAGGCAGCCCGGTCACCGCCAGGCGCTCACGCAACACGCCGAGCATGCGGTCCGCGTCGCGAGTCGGGCTGGCGAAGCGTGCTTCGATCAGGCTGGGACCGCGCTGCTGCCGGCTGCGACGGGTGCGGTCGTGATGCGCCTCCAGGACGAGGCGGCGCACGGCGGCATGGCGCGCCGCAAGCCAGCCGCCGAGCTCCCGCAGCTGCCGCTGCACGGCGAAGAGCAGCGCTTCCACCTGCTCCACGTCCGCGAGCAGCTCCAGGGTGGAGTGGAACGCCAGGGGCGCCTCATGCCAGGCGCGGATGTCCGGCTGCCGGCCGAGGGCGAGATCCATCTCCAGCAGCAGGCCGGCGCCGAAGCGGCGGGCGAGGCCGTTGCGAGGCAGGTGGGCGAGATCGCGGAAGACCTTCAGGCCGATGGCGTCCACCGCTTCCCGGCGCTCTTCCAGGGAAGCAAGCAGGCCGACCGGAAGGTCAGCGAGTCGCGCCGCGAGTTGCTGCTCCGTGCGCACGACGAGGCCGTCGCGCCAGCGCGCGAACATCCAGGCGGCGGTGGGCGTGGGCGCGCAGGCGATGTGCGCGTGGTATCCGAGCGCCTGCAGCTCCTCCCGGATGCGTCCGAGCAGCGTCTCCAGCCCGCCGAAGAGCCGCAGGCTCGCCCCGATGTCCAGCAGCAGGCCGGCCAGGGCCTGTGCGGCATCCGGCCACTGCAGGCTGAGGCGCGGAGTGAACTGCAATGCCCAGTTGGCGATCTGCGTGAGGGCCTGCTGTTCCCGTGCCGGGTCACGTTCCCGGATGACCAGCGC
>JAEWEW010000275.1 GCA_023389175.1 Pseudomonadota bacterium
TCACCAGGAAGTAGGAGGACAGCGCCATCGTCTCCCACATCACCATGAAGACGTAGGCGTCGTCGGCGAGGACCACCATCGCCATGCTCGCCAGGAAGAAGTGGTACTGCAGGCAGAGCAGGCCTGGAGGCGTGCCTTCGCCCTTTCGAAAGTACCCGGCCGCGAAAGCCGAGACGCCGACGGTTACCGCCCCGATCACCGCCAGGAAGAACGCGGCGAGCGAATCGAGCCGCAGGTGAAACGGCAGGCCCGGCAGGCCGAGCGGCAGCACCACCGATTGCGGCTCCCCGGACACGGCGGCCAGGCCGAGGCCGAGCAGCAGCAACCCGAGCACGCCGCCCAGCGGGAACAGCGTCCGCGCCACCACCTCAAGCCGGCGCAGGACGACGATCCCGGCCAGGCCGATACACAGCCATCCGGCGATCACCGCCAGCATCCATTGCAGGTACGGCCACTGGCCGACAGCGGTGGACGCGCTCATCTTCCCCGGGGCGCTCTCCCGGCTCCGGCCCCCCCGCGCGCCGCCTTGCCGCCTGCCCCGACATCATCGGACGGGACGGCGCCACTCGGCAGGTAGGTGACGCCATGCTGGGCGAGATACTCGCGGATCAACCGGCGGACCACCTGGGACGGCGTCACGTCCTGGCGGGCGCAGAGCTGCTCGAACGCCGCCTTCTTGGCGGGATCGATCAGCAGGGTCAGGCGTGCGGTCTTGAGTTCCATCGGCCTCGGGTTGCGTCGCCCTCACGATGTGCGCATCAGATGTTAATGGTACGCACATCCGAAGGCAACGAGATGCGCATGCCGGGCCACGGTTACCCCGGCCTCCGACCCGTACTAGAATCGCCGCACCGCCTTCCGGCGTCCACCAGGGGGAGTGGCATGCGACTGTTCCCACGCCTGCGCGGCGGCAGCCGCGATGCTGCGGCCGTGGGCTTCCTGGCCGACCAAGCCCAGGAAACGCTCGCCGACGAGGTCCATGAGGCGGCCGCCGCCGTAGGGCTACGCGTGCTGCGCTCGAAGCGACCCAGCATCCCTCCGGCTGCCGGGTACATGTTGGTGGAACCGCACCTGCACATGCCCGTTTTCGGGACCCACTACGACAAGACCGCGCAAGAGGTGATCGGCTTCTGCCGGAACCTCGAGCAGAACTAGTCAGCTGCGGTTCCGAGTTGCCTTCGGCCGGTGGCCGGGCCTGCGCGCGCCCTCCGTCATGTCCGCTGCGCGCTGTCGTGGACCGCATACGTCCTTGCGGCTGGCATCTGCAGCCCCACGACCAGACCGCTGGCCACGCGCTGGGCTTAACATTCCGCGCTGACATGACGCCCGCCCAAGCCGAAACCGACCTGCAATCCGCGAGCTGGCCGCGCTTCCTGCAGCGGTTCTGGCAGCTGGCCGGGCCCTACTGGCGATCGCCTCGCAAGCGCCGCGCCAGGGTGCTGACCGTGCTGGTCGTTACGCTGACCGTTGTCCAGGTGGCGTTGGCCATCGCGCTCAACTTCTGGAACGAGCAGTTCTTCAACGCGCTGGAGCGCAAGCAACTCGACCGCTTCCTGCTGCTGATCGCCGTATTCCTGGTCATCGTCGCCGCCAACGTGCTGACCATGGGCCTGCATCTGCATTACAAGCGCCGCCTGCAGATCGACTGGCGCGACTGGCTGACGGCGGAGACGCTCGACAGATGGATGGCCGAGGGCCGGACCTACCAGCTCGGCCAGCTGCCCGGCGCGCACGACAATCCCGATGCCCGAATCGCCGAGGACGCGCGCATTGCCACCGAGTACGCGGTGGATCTCGCCCATTCGGCCCTCTATGCCAACCTGCTGCTGATCAGCTTCGTCGTCGTCCTGTGGCGCCTGTCTGGCACCGTGACTGTCCAACTGGGAAGCTGGGCGCTCGACATCCCCGGCCACATGGTGCTGATCGCGTTCGTCTATTCCATTCTCGGCATCTGGTTCGCGCTGTGGCTGGGACGGCCCCTCATGGCAGCGGCCGACCGGCGCCAATCGGCCGAGGCGGGCTTCCGCTTCGGCCTGGTTCATGCGCTGGAGAACGCCGTGGCCATCGCCCTGGCCAAGGGTGAGCGGGACGAGCGCCGGCGCTTTGCCGATCTCTTCGCCAACGCCATCGCCGCCTGGCGGCGCCAGACGGTGGCCCTGCGCAATCTCTATCTCTACACGGTCTCCTGGCCGATGCTCTCCCAGATCTTTCCGATCCTGATCGCCGCCCCGCGCTACATCGCCGGCTCGATCACGCTCGGCACCTTGATGCAGTCCGCCCAGGCGTTCCAGCAGGTCACCGCCGCCTTGAGCTGGCCGATCGACAACCTCGCCAAGGCGGCCGAGTGGCGGGCCTCGGTCGAGCGCGTGCAGGGCCTGCGCGCCGGCTTGAGCCGGCTCGAGCACAAGGTCGATGAACCGCAAGCGCATCGCATCGAAGTCACCGTATCCGAGCGGCCGGTACTGGGACTGCATGGCCTCGCCATCGAGGATCCCGACGGCAGCCTGGCCATCGCCCGATTCAGCCTCGAGATCGGCAGCGGCGAACGGGTGCTGATCTCGGGCGAAACCGGCGCCACCACCAAGCTGTTCAGGGCCGTCGCGGGCATCTGGCCCTGGGGCACCGGTCGCATCGCGCTACCGCAGGGCGCGGCGATCTACTACATGCCCGAGCGACCCTATTTGCCCGTCGGGACACTGGCCGAAGCGGTGCGCTATCACGGCCTGGACGACTGCGCCGAAGAGGCCATCGAGCAGGCGCTGCGGCGCGCCGGGCTGGGTCGGCTGGTGCCACGACTGGCCGAGATCTCGGTGTGGGAGCACGAGCTGGGGGTTTCCGACCAGCAGCGGCTGGGGTTTGCCCGCCTGCTGCTGCACCGGCCCGACTGGATCTTCATGCAGGAGCCGACCGATGCGCTCGACGCCGACGGGGAGCGCGAGATGATGACGCTGCTGCAGGAGCAGTTCCCTCGCGCCACCATCGTCACCATCAGCCAGCGCCTGGTATTGCGCCGCTACCATGGAAGGCATCTGAGCCTGGAGCGTCACGACGGCTGCGCGATCGTCAAGGAAACGGTGCTGAGCGACAGCTAGCCGATCGCGAGCCGGTCGTCCTCCAACATGCTCCTGCCGAACCGGCCGGCTGGCCGAACCACGCACGTTCCGGACTAGAAGTGCACGCCCTTCATGAGCCGGGCGAACGCCGCCTGCTCCTCGGTGGGCTGCGGCTCCGGACCGCTCTCGCCAAGCGCCCGCCGGGACTCCGGGAACATCCGGTAGCCGATGTTCATCACGGCATCGGTCACATGTGGCGAGAGCGCCTGCAGCAGCTGCGCAGTCACCCCCAGCCGCGTAGTGACCCGTGCCGGCCGCTCGATCATCGCCTGCGCGACCAGGTCCGCCGCCTCGTCCGGCGAGAGCATCGGCGTGCTGCGATAGGCTTCGGTGGGCGCCGTCATCGCGGTTCTCACCAGCGGCATGTACACGGTACTGAAATCGATGCCCAGGTCGGCGAACTCGCCCGCCGCACATCGAGCGAAGGCGTCCATGGCCGCTTTCGAGGCGACATAGGCCGAGAAGCGCGGTGCATTTGTGAGCACGCCGAGCGACGAGATGTTGATCACATGCCCGCGCCGGCGGGCCTGCATCGCCGGCAGCAGCGCGAGCGTCAGGCGCAGCGCGCCGAAGTAGTTCAGGCGCATCACCCGCTCGAAGTCGTGGAACCGCTCGTAGGAGTGCTCGATCGCGCGCCGGATGGAATGGCCGGCATTGTTGACGAGCACGTCCACGGTTCCATGCTCGGCCAACGCTCCGGCTGCGACGGCGTCGATGCTCTCGGGTACGGTCAGGTCGGCGCAGAGGAACTCGACCGTCCAGCCGCGCGGCGCGAGCTCCTCGCGCATGGCGTCCAGCTTCACCTGGTCCCGGTCCACCACCAGGACGACGGCCCCGGCTGCCGCCGCCTTCAGCGCGGTCGCCCTGCCGATGCCGTCGGCCCCGCCGGTGATCATCACCACCTTGCCGCGCAGCGCCGCTGCCAGGCTTCGGTCGACCGAGAGGGCGGGATCGAGATGCCGTTCCCAGAAGTCCCACAGCTTCCAGGCATAGTCCTCGAGCGGCGGTACCCGGATCCCCGCCCCGTCCAGCAGCTTGCGGGTCTGTCGATTGTCGAACCGCGTCGGGTAGCTCACGAAGCGCAGCACCTCGGATGGCAGTCCGAGGTCTCGCAGCAGCGCCGCCTGCAGTTGCCGGGCCACCTTGAACGGTGCCAGCGCCTGGCGCAGCGACGCCGGTACCAGCGAGAGCATGCGGGGATTGAGGCGCAGCGCGAACTGCGGCGCGTGCCCGGCGCGGGCGAAGATGTCCAGTATCTCGCCGACCCGCTTCGGGGCCGGATCGGTGAGGTGGAAGCAGCGCCCGTCGAGGCCATCCCGGTGGGAAAGCTCCTCGATCGCGCGCACCACGAAATCCACCGGCACGAGGTTCAGCCGCCCGCCGTCGAGCCCGACTGCCGGGAACCACTTGGGCAGCAGGCTGCGAAGCTTCTGGATCGGCTTGAAGAAGTAGTACGGGCCGTCCACCTTGTCCATCTCTCCGGTTCCGGAATCCCCGACGACGATCCCGGGCCGGTAGATCCGCCAGGGCACCGCACATTCGGTGCGTACGATGCGCTCGGCTTCGTGCTTCGTGCCGAAGTACGGATGGTCGAGGTTCTCCGCTTCCTCGAACATGTCTTCGGTGAACGTGCCGTCGTACAAGCCGGCTGCGGCGATCGAGCTCATGTGGTGGAAGCAACCGGCATCGATCAGTCGGGCGAAGGCAACGGCATGCCGGGTCCCGTCGACATTGGCGGCGACCTGCGCCGGCGCATCCGCCAGCAGGTCGTAGATCGCCGCAAGGTGAAAGAAATGCCGCACACGGCCCTTCAGCAATGCGATGTCCTCGGCGCTGACGCCCAGCCCCGGCTCCGTGAGATCGCCTGCCACCGGCACCGCCCGCGAGCGGTCGACGCCCCAGCGCCGATACAGCTCGTCGAGCTTGCCGAGGCTGCTTGGGCGCACCAGGAAGTAGACCGGACCGTCCCCGCGCGCCAGCAGGCGCTGCATCAGCCTCCTTCCGATGAATCCGGTGGCGCCGGTGATGAACGAAGCGTCTCCCATGGCCCGATGGTCGCGCGGAGCAAGTGCTCCTGGGTTGACCCGGGTCAATGGATCGCGCTCTCGCACGTAGTACGTTTGTGGTCGGACTCCGGTGGAACCGGACGACCGAACCTCTGCAAACCGCCAAGAAGGAAGGAAGTCATGGCATCCAAGAAGATGGCAGCACAGCATTCTCCGGCCGAGCTCACCCGGGCCGTCGTCGATTCCGGTCACGAGATCTGGCTCGCCGGGCTCGGCGCGTTCTCCACCGCCCGCAAGGAAGGCAGCAAGCTGTTCGAGCTGCTGGTCGCCGAAGGCAAGGTCCGGGCGCAGTCGCTGACCGGCGGCAGCGTGGAACAGCTGCGGTCCCAGGCAAGCGAGAGCATGGAGAAGCTCGAGCAGGCGTTCGAGGAACGGCTCACCCGCGCGCTGAAGGGCATCGGCGTGCCGACCGCGCGCGAAGTCGAGAGGCTGACGGCCCGGGTGGCCGAGCTGGACAAGCACGTCGCAGCGCTCTCGAAGGGTGACGGCGCGGCAAGACCGGTGCGGCGCAGGTCGGCGGCCGGCACGGCATCGGCAGCGCGCAAGGCCCGCATCTGACTTCTCCCATGTGGCGGCAGCGGCCTGAGCCCGGTCCGGGTCGCGGGCGGAAGCGGATCGGGCTGGCACTGGCCGGCGGCGGCCCGGTCGGCGCCGTCTACGAGATCGCGGCGCTGTGCGCGCTTCAGGACGCGCTGGAGGGCATCGATTTCGCCGCCCTGGACGTCTATGTCGGCGTGAGCTCCGGTGCCTTCGTTGCCTCGATGCTCGCCAACGGTTTCACGCCGGGCAATCTGCGGGAGATCCTGATCGAGAACACCTCGCAGGCGCATCCGATCGAACCGAGCGTGTTCCTCTCGCCGTCGACCGCGGAGTTCGCGAGCCGTGCCGCTTCGCTGCCGGGGTTGGCGCTGGAAACGGTGTGGCAGCGGCTGCTGGAGCCATGCGGCGGCAACGGCGAGACGCTGGCGCGGGCGGGTCGCGCGCTCCCGACCGGCGTGTTCGACAACGAGCGGCTCGCCAGGTTCCTGGAGCAGGCCTTCCGCGGCGATGGCCGCAGCAACGATTTCCGCGAGCTGCGGACCAAGTTGCGACTGGTCGCCGCCGATCTGGACAGCAGCGAGGTGGTGGAGTTCGGCGCGCCCGGCCACGACCGGGTTCCGGTTTCCCGGGCGGTGCAGGCAAGCGCAGCGCTGCCGATCCTCTACCCGCCGGTGCGTATCGGCGGGCGCGACTATGTCGACGGCGCGCTCCGAAAGACCCTCCATGCGTCGGTGGCGCTGCGCGAAGGCGCGAGACTCGTCGTCTGCATCAACCCGCTGGTTCCGATCGACGCGCGCTCGGCGGCGCGCCACGGGCACTCGCGGCACGAGCGGCTGGTCGATGGCGGCCTGCCGGTGGTGTTGTCCCAGACTTTCCGGACGATGATCCACTCGCGAATGCAGGTGGGCATGGCGGCGTACCGGACGCAGTACCCGGGCGCGGACGTCGTGCTCTTCGAGCCGCGGCGCGACGACCCTGCGATGTTCTTTACCAACGTGTTTGCCTATTCCAGCCGCCATCGGGTGTTCCAGCACGCATATCACGCGACGCTGCAGGACCTGGCGGGCCGCCGGCGCGAGCTGGCGCCGGTGCTGCGCCGCCACGGCATCACCATCCGAGGCGACGTGCTGGGCCGAAGGTCACCCCCCGACATGCCTGCGGCCGCGCCGAGCCCGACCGCGGAGCGGACGTTCGAGCAGCTCGAGGAGACGCTCGATCGCCTGCAGCACTGGATCGACTCCCGATGAAACGCAAGTGGACCGCCTTCGCCGACCCGCAGCCGTCGTTCGACTATCACGGCGCGGCGCTGCGGAAGCACTGGCTCGCGCTGCATCGCGGCGACTGCGAGCCGTTCCCGGCCACCGAGCCGCTGCAGCATGCCTGGCGTGCCTACCATCGGGGCGAGTTCCAATCCGCATGGGAGCAGGGACGCGCGATCGGATTCGAGGGCCATGCGGTGGCCGCCAAGGCCGCCGGCATGTATGCCACCTACCTTGAGCGTGACGCCGCGCGGGCGACAGCGCTGCTCGAGGAGGCCGCGGCACTGTGCGAGACGGCCTGCAAGGCGCTGCCGGAGCATGCCAACTCGCACTATCTGCTGGCCTACTGCCTGGGCCGGTACGCTCAGCAGGTATCGGTGGTCCAGGCGCTCGCGAGCGGCCTGGGGAATCGGGTGAAGCGTGCGCTGGATCGCGTGCTGGAGCTCCAGCCGCGCCACCCCGACGCACATGCCGCCCTCGGCGCCTGGCACGCGGAGGTGGTCGACAAGGTCGGGGCGCTGATCGGCCGGCTCACCTACGGCGCCAGTCCGGCCGAGGCGATCACGCACTACCGCAAGGCGATCGCGCTGCACCCGGCCTCGGCCATCCTGAAGCTCGAGTACGCGCGCGGCCTGCTGCTGCTGGACCCGGAGAAGAAGCCCGAGATCAGGAAGCTGCTGACGCAGGCGACCCGGCTCGAACCACTGGATGCAACCGAGAGCCTGGACATCGCCGCCGCCCGGGAGCAGCTCGAGGCGGTCAGCTGATGGGCGAGCGCATGTCCGGCGTGGACACCGCCTGGCTGCGGATGGAACGGCCGACGAATCCGATGGCCATCACGGCGGTGCTCATCTTCCGCACCACCCTCACCGTCGCGCGACTGAAGAAGGCGCTGCGGGAGCGATTCCTGGCGTTCGATCGATTCCGCCAGCGGCCGGTCCAGCAGGCGAGCGGCTACTATTGGGAGGAAGACCGGCTGTTCGACCTCGATCGCCACGTGCACCGCATCGCGCTGCCGCGGCCAGGCGGGCGACGGGAGCTGCAGGACCTGGTCAGCGACCTCGCCAGCACGGCGCTCGATCCGGAACGTCCTCGATGGCAGTTCCACCTGGTTGAAGGCTACGGCCGCAGCGGCAGCGCCCTGGTGATGCGGATCCATCACTGCTACGCCGACGGTGTCGCGCTGATGCGAGTGCTGCTCGCGCTCACCACCGGCGCGAAGCCGGGGCAACGCAGCCGCGGCGGCCTGCTCGGGGCCTCCCTCCAGTGGTCGGGGGTGCTGTGGCAGAACTATGTCGAGCTGCTGCTGAATCCGGCCAGGGCGCTGGAGTACATGCAGACTGGCGCCGGTGCGACGCTGGAAGCAATCAAGCTGCTCAGCCTGCCGCCGGAGCCGGCAACGCGCTTTCGGGGCGAGCTTGGCCTGTCCAAGCGCGTCGCCTGGTGCGAGCCCCTCAAGCTCGCGGCGGTGAAGAAGGCGGGCAAGGCATTCGGCTGCACGGTGAACGACGTGCTGCTCGCCGCCGCCGCGGGTGCACTGGGCGCCTACCTGACCGCGCGCCGCGAGCCGGTGAAGGGACTGGAGATCCACGTCGTGGTACCGGTCAACCTGCGCTCGCCCGAAAGCGCGGAGGCCCTCGGCAACGAGTTCGGGCTGGTGTTCCTGGGGTTGCCGCTCGGGATCGCGGATCCGGTAGAGCGCCTGCAGGCGGTGCACGAGCGAATGGAGGCGCTGCGCCGCTCGCCCCAGCCGATGCTGATGCTGGGGCTGCTCGGTGTCGCCGGCCAGGCGCCGATGGCCGTCCAGGAGCAGTTGCTGGAACTCTTCAGTGCGCACGCCACCGCGGTGATGACCAACGTCCCGGGTCCGCAATCCCGGCTGCGCTTCGCAGGCGCCGAGATTGCCGAGCAGATGTTCTGGGTGCCGCAGTCGGGAGGGATCTCGATGGGAGCGAGCATCCTGTCCTACGCCGGCCAGGTCCAGTTCGGGCTGATGACCGATGCGGGCAGAGTACCGGATCCGGAGCGCATCGTCGCCCAGTTTCCGGTGGAAATTGCACGATTGCAGGAGGCTGTGCCATGAAGCGGATCTGGCTCGATAGCTACCCGAAGGGGGTCCCGGCCGAGGTGGATCTCGCCGAGCACAGCTCGCTCAAGGACGTGTTCGCCGCGAGCTGCCGGCGCTTTCCCGACCGACCTGCGTTCACCAACATGGGCACGACCATCACCTACGGCGACCTGGACCGGCTGTCGGCGCAGTTCGCCGGCTGCCTGCAGCAGCGCGGGCTCGGAAAGGGCGCACGGGTCGCGCTCATGATGCCGAACCTGCTCCAGTACCCGGTGGCGCTGTTCGGGACGCTGCGCGCCGGCATGGTGGTGGTGAACGTCAACCCGATGTACACCGCACGGGAGTTGCGCCACCAGTTGACCGATTCCGGCGCGGATGCCATCGTGGTGCTGGAGAACTTCGCTCACACCCTGCAGGAGGTGATCGCCGATACCGCCATACGCACCGTGATCACCACGCGGATCGGGGACATGCTGCCGGCGCCCAAGTCGCTGCTGGTGAACTTCGTCGTCAAGCACGTGAAGCACATGGTGCCGGAGTGGCATCTGGACGGCGTGCTCGACTGGAAGCGCGCGCTGGAAATCGGCACTGCCTCGGCCCCGGCGGACACGCCGGTGGAGCCTGACGACGTCGCCTTCCTGCAGTACACCGGCGGCACCACCGGCAGGGCCAAAGGCGCGATGCTCACCCACGCGAACATGGTTGCGAACCTTCAGCAGACGTCGGCGTGGATCGCCGGCGTCCTGAAGGAAGGCACCGAGGTGGTGGTCACGCCGCTGCCGCTCTACCACATCTTCTCGCTGACCGCGAACTGCCTGACCTTCGTGAAATGGGGCGCCAACAATGTCCTGATCACGAACCCACGGGATATCCCGGCCTTCGTGAAGCAGCTGAAGAAGGTGCGCTTCAGCGCGATCACCGGCGTGAACACGCTCTTCAACGCGCTGCTCGACGCACCCGGTATCCGCGAGGTGGACGCAAGCGGCCTGAAGGTCGCGGTCGCGGGGGGCATGTCGGTGCACCGCTCGGTCGCCAAGCGCTGGCAGGAAGTCATGGGAACGACGCTGGTCGAGGGCTATGGCCTCACCGAGGCATCACCGATCGTGTGCGCCAACCCGCTGGACGCACGCGAGTTCTCCGGGGCGGTAGGGCAGCCGCTGCCCTCCACCGACATCAGCATCCGCGACGACGACGACGTTGAAGTCCCGCTCGGGGAGGTCGGCGAGCTCTGCATACGCGGGCCGCAGGTGATGAAGGGCTACTGGAACCTTCCGGAGGAGACCGCCCGGACCTTGACCGCCGACGGCTGGCTGCGCACCGGCGACATGGCGCGGGTCGATGAGCGCGGCTTCGTCTACATCACCGACCGCAAGAAGGACATGATCATCGTCTCCGGCTTCAAGGTCTATCCGAACGAGGTCGAGGACGTTGCGACGATGCATCCCGGAGTGCTCGAGGCCGGGGCGATCGGCGTCGCCGACCCGCGTTCGGGAGAGGCGGTCAAGCTGGTCGTCGTGCGTCGCGATCCGGCGCTGGACGAGCACGCCCTGCTCGAGCACTGCCGCAAGCACCTCACCGGCTACAAGGTGCCCGGGCAGATCGTGTTCCGCAGCGAGCCGCTGCCCAAGACCCCGATCGGCAAGGTCCTACGCCGCGTGCTGCGGGACGAGGAAGCCGCGCGAGGGGCGGCGAAGGCTGCCTGATGGGCGCGACACCGGACCCACAGCGCGTCGCGGCGGCGCTGCCACTGTTGCGGCACTGGCAGGCCGAGCGGCTGGCGCGCACGTATGCGGATCTCGTTGCCCACCCCCGCTATGCCCCGGCGACGGCGTTCTTCCTGTCCGACGTCTACGGCGAGCGCGACTTCACCGAGCGCGACCACGCGGTTCAACGGGCGATGCCACTGATCCGCAGGACGCTGCCCGAGGCGTCGCTCGCGCCAATCGAGCAGGCGATGGAGCTGCACGAGCTCACGACGGCGCTCGACCGGGCGCTCTGCGAGGTGCTCGTGGGGCAGCTCGGAGTCACCGACCGGGTGACCGAGGCCTCCTACGCCGAGGGCTATCGCCGTTGCCGGAACCGGCCCGAGCGTGAGCGGCAGATCGAGCTCCTGGTAGCGGTGGGCAAGCACCTCGACCGGGTGGTTGCCAAGCCGATGATCCGCCAGATGCTCTTCCTCGCGCGCCGGCCGGCGCGACTGGCCGGCTTCGGCGACGTGCAGGATTTCCTGGAACGCGGCTTCAAGGCGTTCAAGCACATGCGCGGCGCCAACGAGTTCATCCACACCATCGAGTCGCGCGAGCAGGCAATCCTCGATCGGATTTTTGCCGGCCATCCGAAGCCGTTCGACCCATGAACTTCGACTACATCGTCGTCGGCGCCGGCTCCGCCGGATGTGCCCTCGCCGCGCGCCTGAGCGAGGATCCGCTGGTACGGGTCGCGCTCCTGGAGGCTGGCGGCAGCGACGACAGCGTGCTCATCCGCGCGCCGGCCGGGCTCGCGGTGCTGCTGCCGACACGGCTGCACAACTGGGCGTTCAAGACCGTGCCGCAGCCAGGACTCGGCGGCCGCTGCGGCTATCAGCCGCGCGGCCGGACGCTGGGCGGGAGCAGCTCGATCAACGCGATGCTGTACGTGCGCGGCCACCCTTCGGACTACGACCACTGGGCCGAGCTCGGCAACCGCGGCTGGTCCTTCTCGGAGGTGCTCCCGTACTTCAGGCGTGCGGAGAACAACACCGAGTTCGGGGAGACGCCGTTGCACGGTGCCGGAGGCCCGCTCGGCGTCTCGCGGCAGCGCAGCCCCAGCCCGCTCAACGAGGTCTTCCTCGCGGCCGCCGCTGCCAACGGCCTGCCCAACATTGCCGACTGCAATACGGGCGACCAGTTCGGATCGTTCCTCTACCAGGTCACGCAGGTCGACGGCGAGCGCTGCAGCGCCGCGCGCGCGTACCTGCAACCGAACGCCGGGCGGGCCAACCTGACGATCCTGACCCGGGCGCAGGCTGCCCGGATCCTCTTCGACGGGCGGCGAGCGACCGGCATCGAATGCCACCTTGGACGGGAACGGCGCGAGCTGCACGCGCGCCGGGAGGTGATCCTCAGCGCGGGCGCGTTCGGCTCCCCGCAGCTGCTGATGCTCTCCGGGATCGGCGATCCGCAGGAGCTGCAGCGGCACGGCATTCCGGTGCTGCATGCGGCCCCGGGCGTCGGCAAGAACCTGCAGGACCACATCGACTACATCCAGAGCTACCGCGCGCGCAGCGATACCGACACCATCGGGTTGTCGGTGCGCTTCGCCGGGCGACTCGCGCGGGCCGTGCCGGAGTGGCGCAACCATCGCACCGGCACGCTGACCACCGTCTATGCCGAATCCGGCGCGTTCCTGCGGTCGTCCCCGTCGGTTGCGGTGCCCGACCTGCAGCTGATCTTCGTGATCGGCCTCGCGGACGACCACAACCGCAAGCTTCACCTGGGTCACGGCTTCAGCTGCCACGTGACCGTGCTGCGACCGAGGAGCCGCGGCACCGTCGCCCTGCGCTCCCGCGACGTGCACGATCCGCCGTTGATCGACCCCCGGTTCTTCGCGGACGAGTCGGATCTCGCGCTGATGATGGAGGGTGCCCGCAAGCAGCGGAAGATCCTCGAATCGGAGCCGTTCGACCCGTATCGCGGCCGCATGCTCTATGAGGTCGCGCAGGGGGACGACCAGGCGCTGGAGCGCGACATCCGGGCCCGCGCGGACACGCAGTACCATCCCGTGGGCACCTGCCGGATGGGGCCGAAGGACGATCCCATGGCGGTGGTGGACGAGCGACTGCGCGTGCGAGGGGTCGAGGGCCTGCGGGTGGTCGACGCGTCGATCATGCCGACGCTGATCGGCGGCAACACCAACGCGCCGAGCATCATGATCGGCGAGAAGGCGGCCGACCTGCTGCGCGAATCGGCATGAGGGCGGTGCTCGAGCGGCAGCGCGCAGCCTTCGAGCGCGAACCGTATCCTTCGGCGGCGCAGCGCCGGCAGAAGCTGCGGGCGTTGCGCGAGGCGGTGCGTCGGCACCGGCATGCACTCGCGGACGCGATCTCGCAGGACTTCGGCGCCCGTGCCCGCACCGAGAGCCTGTTCGTGGACGTGCTGGCACCCGTGCTGGCCATCGACCATGTCCGGCGGAACCTGCGCCGGTGGATGAAACCCCGGCGGCGGCGCACCGAGCTGCTGTTCCTGCCGAGCCGGTCCTGGGTGGAGTACCAGCCCAAGGGCGTGGTGGGCGTGATCTCGCCGTGGAACTATCCGGTGTACCTGACCGTCGGACCGCTCGCCGCCGCGCTGGCCGCCGGCAACCGGGCCATGCTCAAGATGTCGGAGCTCACGCCGGCAACGACGGACGCGGTGCGTGCAATGCTTGCCGACTGCTTCGACGAGGACGAGGTCGCGGTGTTCGGTGGCGACGCAGAGGCCGGCAAGGCCTTCGCCGCCCTGCCCTTCGACCATCTGGTGTTCACCGGCTCCGAGGCGGTGGGACGGGCCGTGATGCGGTCCGCGGCGGAACACCTGGTGCCGCTCACGCTCGAGCTTGGCGGCAAGTCGCCGGCGATCGTCTCGCCGTCCGCGGACCTGGAGGCGGCGGCGCGACGCATCGTGCACGGCAAGCTATTCAACCGCGGACAGACCTGCGTCTCGCCCGACTATGCGCTGGTGCCACGCGTGCGCCAGGAGGCGTTCCTCGCGGCGGCGCAGGCGGCGGACGCCCGAATGGAGCCCCGCGCGGGCGGCGGTCCGGAGTACACCAGCATCGTGTCCGACCGGCACGCCGCCCGGCTGGAGGGGCTGATCGAGGATGCGCGCGCCCGCGGCGCCGCGGTGGTTGCCTGTGGCGGCTCCGGCGACACGCGCCGGATGCCGCTGCAGCTCGTGACGCGGGTCTCCGACGACATGCGCCTCGCGCGCGAGGAGATCTTCGGCCCGGTGCTGCCGATCGTCCCGTACGACAGCATCGACGATGCGATCGCCTATGTCGCGTCACGGCCGCGACCGCTCGCGCTCTACTACTTCGGCCGCGACGCCGGCGAGGCCGCGATGGTGCGCCGGCGCACTCATTCCGGCGGGGTGACGATCAACGACTGGGGCTGGCACGCGGTGCAGCACGACCTGCCCTTCGGCGGCATCGGCGCGTCAGGCATGGGCAGCTATCACGGCGAGGAAGGCTTCCGCGCGCTGTCGCATGCCCGGGCCGTGTTCCGAGAGCACCGGTTCTATCCCGCCGGACTCTTCCATCCGCCGTATGGGCGCCTCGGGCAGCGGCTGGCGATGGCCCTGTTCCTCGGACGGGACCGGAGACCTGACCGGTCCTGACCGGCGGCGCCGGTGTCGAACCCAACGGTCGATGCTGGCGTCAGCTGCGCAAGGCGCCGAGCAGCGACTTGATCGTCTCCTGCGATTCCGCCAGCACCGCCTCGACTTCTTCCTTCCCGACCACCTGGTCGAGCAGGTCGCGGTCGACGGGATTTCCCATGAGAAGCGTGCCTTCGAACGGCGAACGCACCGGTGCCAGGACATCCGCCAGCATCAGGGTGTCGCCGAGCGTCTCTGCCGGCAGGCGAAGGTCTTCGTACCAGGTGCTCTGGATCGCCTCGATGATCGGCGTCGGGATCCGCATTGCCGTCAGCAACGGGCGCGCGAACCGTTCGGCCAGGGGATGGACCGGCGCGACCGGCTCCGCTTCTTCGCCGCCGCCTTGCGGCCGCAGCAGCGCGGTCACGACCTCGGCGACGTTCCCGTTGGCGGAGTCCGGCCACCGCGTCAGCAGGTAGAAGCCGCTCAGCTCATGGACGGTACCGGCGAACATCGCCGCGTCCGCCATGTGGCCCATCGCCGGGCGCGCCAGGGCGTACGCGATGGCGCCGACCTGCATGGAATGATCCCAGAGCTGCGCCGCGACCGGCCGCTGGAGAGGACCGATGTTGGCGGTCATCCGTCCCATCGCGACGTTGACGGCCAGCATCTTCAGGACCTGCAAGCCGATCAGCTGCAGTGCCTCCTGCACCGAGGTGATGGTCCGCCCTGAGCGGTTGTAGGGCACCGTGTTCGACATGGCGACCGACTTGGCCGCGAGCATCGGCTCGAGCTGTACCAGCCGCGCGGCGCTCGCAATGGCGCAGTCCGGGTCGTTGATCGCATCGATGACGTTCAACGCCGCCTGGGCCGACGTCGGGAAGTTCAGTGAACTTTCGGTAAGTCGACCAACCAGCTCGTCGAGCGCGGGATCTCTCATCCGAGTCTCACCGGGTCAGAAGGAGACAACAGTCAGGGAGGAACTTTGAACGTCGAGCGTAAGCCCGCGTCCGGCCAGGCTCAGCCTGCCACCGATCGGCGGGCGGTTCAGGCGAGACGAATGGCCGCGGGACGTTGTCGATTTCGGACAGATGGCGACCGACCCTGGAATCCTGGAATCCGGGAATCCGGGCAACCCGGCCTGCCCTGCCGCGGCGCCCAGCCAGCCGGCGGAACGGACGCTCGCGATTGATCCAGCTCAAGGTTTCGACAACCCTGCCGCATCAAAGGTCGGATCTCGTCTAGAGTCGCAGCAGGCTCCGGGTTCGCTTCGGAAGGATGGATCATGCTGCACTTTCTCCCGGCGTGGCTGCGCGGCGTCATCGCCGTCGTCCTGCTGGCACTCAATACCTTGTTCTGGTGCGTGCCGCTGTTCGCGCTGGCGCTCCTCAAGCTGGCACTGCCGTTCACCGCGGTGCGCCGGGCGATCGACCCGCTGCTCAACGCGATCGCCGGGCGCTGGATTGCCGGCAACGGCCAGTGGATGCGCCTGGTCCAGCGCGGCGAATGGGATGTCGCCGGCCTGGAGCCGTTCACGCCGAACAGCTGGTACCTGGTGACCAGCAATCACCAGAGCTGGGCCGACATCTTCGTGCTGCAGCGCCTGCTCAACGGCCGGATCCCGATGCTCAAGTTCTTCCTCAAGCAGGAGCTCATCTGGGTGCCGGTGATCGGGCTCGCGTGGTGGGCACTGGACTTCCCGTTCATGCGCCGCCACTCGGATGCCTACCTGCTCAAGCATCCCGAGAAGAGGCTCGAGGACATCGAGACGACGCGCCGTGCCTGCGCGAAGTTCGCGTTGGTGCCCACGAGCGTGATGAACTTCGTCGAGGGTACGCGGTTCACGCCAGCCAAGCGCGAGGCGCAGCGATCGAGCTTCCGAAATCTGCTCAAGCCGAAGGCCGGGGGCCTTGCGCTCGCACTCAACGCCCTTGGGGAGCGCTTCGACTCGCATGCCGACATGACGATCGTCTACCCGGACGGCATACCCTCGTTCTGGCAGTTCGTGAGCGGAGAAGCCGGCCGCATCGTCGTGCGCGCCGAGCGCCGGCCGATCCCGGCCTGGCTCTGCCAGGGCGACTATGCCGGCGACCCGATGTTCCGAAAGGCGCTGCAGCGCTGGCTGCTCGACCTGTGGCACCAGAAGGATGACCAGATCGACGCGCTGCTGCGCGAGTTGGGTGGGATTTCCGGGGATTCCCTACCTCAGTGCACCGTCCGCTCGAACGTGAACTTGCCGTCCACGTAGTCCACCGGCACCACGTCCTTCGGGGCGAACCTGCCTTCCAGCACCCGCTTGGCGATCGGATTCTCCAGCTGCTGCTGGATCGCCCGCTTGAGCGGCCGAGCCCCGTAGACCGGATCGAATCCGACCTTGGCGATCTCGTCCATGGCCGCGTCGCTCACCTGCAGCACCAGGTCGTGGTCGGCGAGTCGCTTCTCCAGGTACTTGAGCTGGATACCGGCGATGGCGCGGATGTGCCTGGTGTCGAGGCCGTGGAACACCACGATCTCGTCGATCCGGTTGATGAACTCGGGCCGGAACGACTTGCGCACCTCGCCCATCACCGTCTCCTTGATCAGGTCCGGATCGTTGAGCGCCGGATCCGCCGACAGGCGCTGGATCTCGTGCGAGCCGATGTTGCTGGTCATCACGATGACGGTGTTCTTGAAGTCCACCGTCCGGCCCTGTCCGTCGGTCATGCGGCCGTCGTCCAGCACCTGCAGCAGCACGTTGAACACGTCCGGGTGGGCCTTCTCGACCTCGTCGAGCAGGATCACGCTGTAGGGCTTCCTGCGCACGGCCTCGGTGAGGTAGCCTCCCTCCTCGTAGCCGACGTAGCCGGGCGGCGCGCCGATCAGGCGCGCGACCGAGTGCTTCTCCATGAACTCGCTCATGTCGATGCGGATGAGATGATCTTCCGAGTCGAACAGGAAGCCGGCAAGCGCCTTGCACAGCTCGGTCTTGCCGACCCCGGTCGGGCCCAGGAACAGGAACGACCCGTACGGCCGGTTGGGATCCGCGAGTCCGGCGCGCGAGCGCCTGATGGCGTCGGACACCAGGCGAACTGCCTCGTCCTGGCCGACGACGCGCTCGTGCAGCTTCTCCTCCATGCGCAGCAGCTTGTCCCGCTCTCCCTGCATCATGCGGGACACGGGGATGCCGGTCGCGCGCGAAACCACCTCGGCGATCTCCTCGGCGCCCACCTGGGTGCGCAGCAGCCGCGGCTTGCCGCCCTCCTTGGGTCCGGTGCTTTCCGCCGCGTTGGCCGCGTTGAGCCTGCCTTCGAGCTCCGGCAGCTTGCCGTACTGGATCTCGGCGAGCTTCTCGTACTCGCCCCTGCGCTGGAGCTCGGCCATCTGCAGGCGCAGCTTGTCGATCTCCGCCTTGATCTGGGCGCTGCCCTGCACCACCGCCTTCTCGGCCCGAAGCTCGTCCTCGTAGTCGGCGTAGTCCTTCTCGAGCCGGGTGATCTCCTGCTCGATCAACTCGAGCCGCTTGCGCGAGGATTCGTCGGTTTCCTTGCGCACCGCCTCGCGCTCGATCTTGAGCTGGATGAGGCGACGGTCGAGGCGGTCCATCACCTCGGGCTTGGAGTCGATCTCCATCTTGATGCGCGAGGCGGCCTCGTCGATGAGATCGATCGCCTTGTCCGGCAGGAAGCGGTCGGTGATGTAGCGATGCGAGAGCTCGGCCGCCGCGACGATCGCCGGGTCGGTGATCTCGACGCCGTGGTGCACTTCGTAGCGCTCCTGCAGGCCGCGCAGGATGGCGATGGTGGATTCGACCGTCGGCTCGTCCACCAGCACCTTCTGGAAGCGCCGCTCGAGCGCGGCGTCCTTCTCGATGTACTTGCGATACTCGTCCAGGGTAGTGGCGCCGACGCAATGCAGCTCGCCGCGGGCGAGCGCGGGCTTGAGCATGTTGCCGGCGTCGATCGCGCCCTCCGCCTTGCCGGCGCCGACCATGGTGTGCAGCTCGTCGATGAAGACGATGGTGCGGCCTTCGTCGGCAGCGATGTCCTTCAGCACCGCCTTCAGCCGCTCCTCGAACTCGCCGCGGTACTTGGCCCCGGCGAGCAGCGCCGCCATGTCGAGCGAGAGCACCCGCTTGTTCTTGAGGGTCTCCGGCACCTCGCCGTTCACGATGCGCTGGGCGAGTCCCTCGACGATCGCGGTCTTGCCGACGCCGGGCTCGCCGATCAGCACCGGGTTGTTCTTGGTGCGGCGCTGCAGGATCTGGATGGTGCGGCGGATCTCGTCGTCGCGGCCGATGACCGGGTCCAGCTTCTGCTTGCGTGCCTGCTCGGTGAGGTCGATGGTGTACTTCTTCAGCGCCTCGCGCTGGCCCTCGGCCTCCGCGGAATCCACGTTCTGGCCGCCGCGGACCTCGTCGATGGCGGCCTCCAGCGACTTGCGGTCCAGGCCGGCCTCGCGCAGCAGGCGGCCGGCCTCGGTGCGCTTGCCTTCGTCCGCCATGAGCCCGAGCAGGAACATCTCGGTCGCGATGAACTGGTCGCCGCGGCGGGTCGCCTCCTTCTCCGCCAGGTTCAGGTAGTTGGAGAGCTCGCGTCCGACCTGGACTTCCCCCCCGGTGCCGCTCACCTGGGGCAGGCGCCGCAGCGCCCCGTCCAGCGCGGTCTTGAGCGCCGGAATCCGCGCGCCGGCCTTCTCCAGCAGCGCCCGCCCGGAGCCGTCGGTCTGGTTCACGATCGCCGAAAGCAGGTGCAGCGGATCGATGTACTGGTTGTCGCCGGCCAGCGCGAGGCTCTGGGCATCGGCCAGCGCCTGCTGGAACTGGGTGGTCAGTTTGTCGAATCGCATGGCAGGGGCATCCTGGTGAAGTCGGTTGCTACTGGATGTCGGTGCGCCGGGGCGGGTTTTCAAGCAGTGAAATCATGCGAAGCCGCCCGGGGCCGGGCCACCAGCCTACCTCCCGCCCCCTACAATCGCAACCGCCTGTCCTGCACGCCCCGGAGCCCGTCATCACCGCTTCCGTCCTGTCTGCCGTCCACGAGGCGATCGAGTCCACCGCAGCGACCGCGGTGGCCATCTGGCGGGCGATCCCGGGCGAGATCTGGCTCGCGCTCTACATCGCCTGGGTGCTGGGCTCGATCATCTTCGTCGTCATGCAGCGGCGGCGGCCCACCCCGACGCTGGCGTGGATCGTCGCCTTCTTCAGCCTGCCGCTGCTCGCCGCCCCGCTCTACTTCTTCTTCGGCCCCCGCAAGCTGCGCCGGCGCAAGATCCGGCGCGAGTTCGCCAAGCGCTACGCCTCCCAGATCGCGCCCAGCCAGCAACCGGCCATGCCCGACACGCTCGCGTCACGCCACTGGCTGAGCTCGCTCGCCCGGATCGGCACCGCCTACGGCGACGCCCCGCCGAAGCAGTCCCGCGCGGTGGCCATCTACACCGAGGGGGACGACGCCTACGACGCGATCGAAGGGGCGATGCGAGCCGCCCGCGAGCACATCCACCTGGAGTACTACATCTTCGAGCCGGACGAGGTCGGCAGGCGCTGGTGCGAGATCCTGGCGACCAAGGCGCGCGAGGGGGTGGCGGTGCGGGTGCTGGTGGATGCGATCGGCTCGAAGAACTGCAAGCCGCGCTTCTGGAAGCCCCTGCGAGAAGCGGGCGCCGAGGTCCGACTGTTCAATCCGCCTGCCCTCTTCCGGATGCGGGCGAGCCTGCTCAACTTCCGCACCCACCGCAAGATCGTCATCGTCGACGGCCGCATCGCCTTCACCGGCGGCATCAACGTGAGCGAGGGCTATGCGAGCGCCGGCTCCTCGTCGGGCGACGACAGCCGCGAGCGTCGGCAGGAAGAGGCGAACCGGGCCTGGCGTGACACCCACATCCGGATCGACGGCGCCGCCGCGCTCGACCTGCAGATGATCTTCCTCGAGGACTGGCTGTACGGCGGCACCGGCAACGCGCTGCACCGGCGCCGCGACAAGGAGCTGATGAGGACGCCGGCAGACATCGGCCGGTGGTTCCCGCAGGAGCCGCCCGACGCGCCGCCGCCGCAGGGACCCTGGGTGCAGATCATCGCCTCCGGCCCGGACGAGAACATTCCCGCGATCCACCGCTACTTCTTCACCGCGATCTCGTCGGCGCGTCGCCGGATCTGGCTCACCACCCCGTACTTCGTGCCGGACGAGCCGATGATGACCGCGCTGGTGACCGCGCGGGCACGCGGCGTGGACGTGCGGCTGCTGCTGCCCCGGATGGGCGATTCCCGCTTCGTCACGGCGGCCGCCTCCACCTTCGCCGAAGAGATCACGAGCGAGGGCGTGGGCGTGTGGGAATACGTGCCGCGCATGATCCACGCCAAGACCATCGTGATCGACGACGAGCTCTCCATCGTCGGCACCGCCAACATCGACAACCGCAGCTTCCGGCTCAACTTCGAGGTGATGGCGGCGATCTACGATGCCGCCGTGAACCGGCAGCTCACCCAGACCTTCCAGGAGGATCTGCGCCACGCCGAGCGCCTGCATCCCGGCCAGGTCCGGCAGTCCTTCGCCGCGCGCCTGGTGAAGAGCATCGCGCGGCTGGCCGCCCCCCTGCTTTAGGAGGCTGTCGGGGTTGGAAAGGGGGCCCGCTATCCGTTGATCAGGAGGAGCGCCCCGGCCACCACCAGCGCCACGCCCAGCGTCTCCAGCACGGTGCTGCGCTGGGAGAACAGCCGTCGCGACACGGCCTGGGCGAACAGGATCTCCACCAGCGCCAGGGTGCGCACATGGGCGGTGGTGGCGATCGCGAAGGCGAGGAACCACATCTGCGAAGCGAGCGCGCCCATGAAGCCCGCGAGCAGCGACTGCCGCCAGGCACGCAGCATCGCGACCAGCACCGACCGGTCGCGCACCAGTTGCCAACCGGTCAGCACCAGCGTCTGGAACAGGAGCCCGCACGCGAGCGTCATGGTGGCATCGACGACGAACGAGCCGGAAGGCGTCGGCGCCTCGCCGAGCGCGAGGATCGCGCCCTTGAAGCCGACCGCCGAGGCGGCGAAGAGCGCGCCGGAAGCGAGCCCCATCGCCACCGGCTCCCAGGCGAAGACGCCGGCCTCGCGCGCTGCCTGGCGCGGCCAGGACATGAGCAGCACGCCCGCGGTCGCGATCACCACCGCGGCGGTGGCCACCGCGCTCAGCCGCTCGGACAGGAAAACGAAGCCGAAGAGCGCCACCTGCACCGCCTCGGTCTTCACGTAGGCGGTCGCCACGACGAAGCTGCGGTGCTTCATGGCGGCGAGCATCAGCGCAGTGGCGCCGATCTGGGAGAGCCCGCCGACCGCCAGCCAGGCGAGGAATACCGGCGAGACCGGCGGCGCGGGCAGACCCGTGGCCCCGAGGACCAGCCACAGCGACAGGGCGGCGAACGGCAGGCCGAAGAAGAACCGCACCAGCGTTGCGCCGACGGTACCGAGCGTGACCGTCAGGCTCTTCTGCGTGGCATTGCGGGCGGTCTGGGCGGCCGCTGCCCCGAGGGTGAGCACGATCCAGAGCCACCAGGGCACGCCGCCCGAAGCGGCGACCGCCTCGCTCATCCGCGCCAGGCCCTCGCAATCGCTGCAGCCGCCCGTCGGGCTGGCGGAATCATCGGGCGCCGATGCTCACGAGATGATGCCCGGCGGCCGCGGCGGCAAGGCAACCGACCACATGCCCGCCGGTGTGCAGCAGGGCCCAGCCGTAGCGCCCCGACTGCAGCAGCACGAGCGACTCGGCGGTGAAGGCGGAGAAGGTGGTGAGCGCGCCCAGGAAGCCGGTGACGCCGGCGAGCCGCCAGGCGGCATCCAGGCCGGGATGGCGCGCGAACCACGCCAGCGCTGCACCGATCAGCAGGCCGCCCAGAAGGTTCGCCACCCAGGTCCCCAGCGGAAGGTAGCGGTGCACCGGGTTCAGCCACAGCGTCAGCAGCCATCGCAGCCAGGCGCCGGCGACCGCACCGGCGCCGATGGCGGCAAGGTCGAGCACGAGACCAGCGGGACCGGAACGAACCATCGACGGGTCAGCGATCCCGCCAGCGCGCTGCCGCGTCGTCATCCGATGCGCGGGCCTCGACCCAGCGCTCACCGCCGGGCGTCCTCTCCTTCTTCCAGAAAGGCGCCTCCGTCTTGAGGTAGTCCATGATGAACTCGCAGGCGGCAAAGGCCTCGCCGCGATGGGCGGAGGTGACCGCGACCAGCACGATCTGGTCCATCGGCCGCAGCTCGCCGACCCGATGGATGACGAGAGCATCCAGGATGTCCCAGCGCCCGCGGGCCTGGTCGACGATCCCGGCCAGCGCCTTCTCGGTCATTCCGGGATAGTGCTCCAGCGTCATCGCTGCCACGCCGGCGCCCTCGTTCAGGTCCCGGACGGTGCCGATGAACGCCGCCACCGCGCCGACCCGGCCGTCGCCGGCCCGCAGCGCCGCGATCTCCGCGCCGCTGTCGAAGTCTTCGCGCTGGACCCGGACTGGCATGGCGGCTTCAGCCTCCGGTGACCGGCGGGAAGAACGCCACCTCGGCCCCGTCGGCGAGCGGCGTGCCGGCGTCCGCCATGGCCTGCGCCACCGACATGCGCACTGCCTTGCCGGTGCCGAGTGCCGCGGCATACGGCCCGCCACGCCCGACCAGCCAGTGCCGGAGCTCGCCGGCCGTCTTCACGTCCGGCGGCAAGGTGACGGTTTCGTCCGCCTTGTCGAGCTGCTCGCGCAGCCCCGCGAAATAGAGGATCCTGACCTGCAACCTGCCGTCCCCTGCCTGTTGTCTGCCTGCCTAACCGAGCAGCTCGGAGAATGGCAGGTACCTTACCACGTCGCCCCGCCGGATCGGCTGGCCCGGCGGATTGTCCACCAGGCCGTCGCCATGCACCGTCGACATGAGCACCGCCGAGCCCTGGTGCGGGAAGAGCGCCAGCTCGCCGCTCTCGCGGTCCACCGAAACCCGCAGGAATTCGCGGCGCCGGTCCGGTCTGGGCCAGTCGAACCCCGCGGTCATCCGCAGGCGCGCCGGCGCGACTTCCGAAACGCCCTGGAGCGCCAGCACGAACGGCCGCACGAAGAGAAGGAAGGTCACGAAGCTGGAGACCGGATTGCCGGGCAACCCGATGAAGTGGGCGAAGCCGCCGGGAGCGGCGCCGTTGCGCACGCGGCCATACGCGAGCGGCTTGCCCGGCTTGATCGCGATCTGCCACATGTCCAGCTCGCCCTCGGCCTCCACCGCAGGACGCACGTGATCCTCCTCGCCAACCGACATCCCGCCGGAGGTCACGATCAGCTGCGCCTCGCCGGCCGCCTGGCGCAGGGCAGCCCGGGTGGCTTCGCGGTCGTCCGCGACGATTCCCATGTCGCTCACCTCGCAGCCGAGGCGCCTCAGCAGCGCGGTGAGCAGGAAGCGGTTGGAGTTGTAGATGCCGCCGGGCGGAAGCGGCTCCCCCGGCATCACCAGCTCGTCGCCGGTGAAGAAGCAG
>JAEWEW010000282.1 GCA_023389175.1 Pseudomonadota bacterium
GTCTCGACCAGGTTCGGGATCAGGTCGTGGCGGCGCTTGAGCTGCACGTCGATCTGCGCGAGCGCGTTCTCGACCCGGTTGCGCATCGTGACCAGCCGGTAGTAGACCACCACCGCCAGCACGAAGAACGCGCCGAGAGCGACCGCAACCGTGATGCTCGTGTCCATGGCATCTCCCTGGAGGCGACCGGATTCAGCGACGGCGTCGCGCCAAGGGCCCTTCCGGGTATCCGACAGGGTCCGTCACTCTTCCCGCGGCCACTCGACGTTGCCGGCATGGGTGACCGCGCCGAGGTTGGCGGGGCCGACCAGCCGCGCGTATTTCTCCATCACGCCGGCGAGCCGCTCCGCCGTGCGCGGCCGCCAGGCGGCGCGCCGCCTGGCAAGCTCGGCCTCGTCCACCAGCAGGTCGATGGTGCGCGCCTCGCAATCGATGCGGATCGGGTCGCCGTCGCGCACCAGCGCGATCGGACCGCCCTCGGCCGCCTCGGGGCAAGCGTAGCCGATGCACATGCCGCGGGTCGCACCGGAGAAGCGCCCGTCGGTGAGCAGCGCCACCTTCTCGCCCATGCCCTGGCCGTAGATCAGGGCGGTGGTGCCCAGCATCTCGCGCATGCCCGGGCCGCCCTTCGGCCCCTCGTTGCGGATGACCAGCACGTCGCCGGCGCGATAGTCGCGACGCCGGACCGCCTCGGTGCAATCCTCCTCGCATTCGAAGACGCGGGCGGTGCCCTGCATGACCAGCTGGCGCAGGCCGGCGATCTTGATCAACGCCCCTTCCGGGCAGAGGCTGCCCTTGAGCACCACCACGCCGCCGGTGGGATGCAGCGGCTCGCCGTGCGGGCGGATCACCACGCCGTCCGGCCCGGGTGCGTCGGCGTACGCCTGCGCGAGGGTGGCGCCGGAGAGGGTCAGCGCGTCGTCATTCAGGTAGCCGCCGTCGAGCAGGGCGCGGATCACCGCCGCCACGCCTCCGGCGTAGTGCAGGTCCCGCGCGAGGAAGCGGCCTCCGGGCTGCAGGTCGCCGATCAGCGGCGTGCGCTGGAAGACCTCGGCCACGTCGTCCAGCGTGAAGCGGATGCCGGCTTCATGGGCGATCGCGGGCAGGTGCAGGCCGGCGTTGGTGGAGCCGCCGGTCGCGGCGACGGTGGCGCAGGCGTTCTCCAGGCTGCGGCGGGTGACCAGGTCCCGCGGCAGGGGGCCGCCCTCCCGCAGGATCTTCATCACCACCTGGCCGCTGCGGCGGGCGAGCGCGATCCGCTCCGAATAGACCGCCGGCATCATCGCGGTGCCGGGCAGGGCGAGCCCCAGCACCTCCGAGACCATCGCCATGGTGTTGGCGGTGAACTGCCCCGGGCAGGAACCCACCGTCGGCGAGCACTGCTGCTCGAGCGCCTGCAGCTCGGCCGGGCTCACAGCGCCGGCATAGAGGCCGCCCACCGCCTCGTAGGCGTTCACGGTGCTGGCCGGCTTGCCGGCCACCTGGCCCGGCAGCATCGCGCCGCCGTACATGAAGACCGACGGGCAGTTCAGGCGCACCATCGCCATCATGATGCCCGGCAGGGTCTTGTCGCAGCCGGCGAAGCCCACCAGCGCGTCGTAGGCGTGGCCGCGCATCACCAGCTCGATCGAGTCGGCGATCAGCTCCCGGGACATGAGGCTCATGCGCATGCCGCGGTGGTTCATCGACACGCCGTCGGAGACCGAGACGGTGGTGAACTCGAACGGGGTGCCGCCGGCGATGGCGACGCCGGTCTTCGCGGCTTCGGCCTGTGGCCGCAGCGAGAGCGAGCAGGGGGTGTTCTCGCCGTGGGTGCTCATGACGCCGACGAAGGGCTTGGCGATCGCCTCGTCGTCCAGGCCCATTGCACGCAGGAAGGTGCGATGCGGCGCGCGGTCCGCGCCCTCCACCGTGATCCGCGAACGCAGGCGCGGAGCCTCTCCCGCGCTGCCGTCCTGGTTGCGCGCTGCGCGCGGACCGCCTGCCATGCCGACTCCTCCCTAGGAGGCTCTCGGGCCTGGAAAAGGGGGCGCGTTCGTACCGCCTCGGGTCCCAGGCAAGGCGCGTGTTCTGGTCGATATCCGTAGATATCGACCAGGTTGCGCAACGCGGCCTGGGGCCCGAGGCGGTGCGAACCCGAAGGGCGGGTGCCTGGCAGGGCGATCTGCGGCGTTGCCCGAAGGGGTCGATATCGCCGGATATCGACCCCTTCGGTCGCCTTGCATCTCATCCCTGTCAGTCACCCGCGCGTCCCCTTTTCCAGGCCCGAGAGCCTCCAAACCCCGACAAGCCCGCATTGGCCCGGCGCGGCGAATCCGGTAGATTAGCCCAAACCAAGCATCCGTCGACCCGCCCCCGCAATACCGATGAACGACCCGGCCCGGCGTCGCCGCCACCGAATTGCCCACGCCTGCGACGTCCTGCTCGCCTCCGTCGCCGGCGGGCTGCTGTTCGCGATGATGCTGCTCACCTTCGTCGACGTGGTGCTGCGCTACTTCTTCAACTCGCCGGTCAAGGGTGGCTTCGAAGTCACCGAGATGATGATGGCGGTGCTGATCTTCGCCGGCCTGCCGCTGGTGTCGCGCAAGAACGAGCATGTGACCATCGATGCGTTCGACCGCTTCTTCCCGGACGCCTTCAGGCGATACATGCACGTGGTGATCCACCTGGTGTGCGCCGCGGCGCTCGCCGGCATGGCCTGGCTGCTCCAGCGC
>JAEWEW010000253.1 GCA_023389175.1 Pseudomonadota bacterium
TGGCGGAGTAGCCGTCGGAGCCGCCGCACTGCAGCCCGACGGTAAGCCATGCGGCCGGCACCGGCTCGCGCTTGAAGCCGTTCGCGATCGGCAGCATCGCCTCGATCGCCTCGATGCCGGCCTGCACCGTCTTGCGGCTGCCGCCGGAGGTCTGGATCACGAGCGGGCGCAGCATGCGGTCCTCGTCCAGGCCCTGGGTCTGGAACAGCGCGTCCATCTGGTTCGCCTCGCAGCCGAGGCCGATCAGCACCACCCCGGCGAAGTTGGGATGACGCACGTAGCCGGCGATGGTCCGGCGCAGCACGTCCATGCCCTTGCCGTTGGTGTCCATGCCGCATCCGACGCTGTGCGTGATCGGCACGACGCCGTCGACGTTCGGGAAGGCCGCGAGCCGCTCCGGCGTGAAATGGGCGGCGACATACTTGACCACGCTCGCCGAGCAATTCACGGTGGCGATCACGCCGAGGTAGTTGCGGGTGGCGACACGTCCGTCGGCACGGACATAGCCGTCGAAGGTCGCCGGCGTGGCGGCCCTGGGCGTGGGCTTCACGTCCACCCCGATCGCATAGTCCCGTGTGAAACCGTCGAAGGCGAGGTTGTGCACATGGACGTGCTGACCCGGCGCGATGTCCTGGCTGGCGAAGCCGATGATCTGGTTGTAGCGCCGCACCGGCTGGCCCTTGGCGACGGCCCGGGTCGCGACCTTGTGGCCGGCGGGAATCGCGTCGACGCAATCGACACCTTCCTCCTCGAGCCGGGTCCCCGCCGCGAGCGGCTTGGCCGCGATCACGACGTCGTCGGCGGGATTGAGGCGCAGGAAGGGCTTGCGGATGAGGGAGACGACGGCCATGGCTTTCCCTTGGGGTGAATCCGACAATTCTAGACCCTACAATGCGGCCGGAACGCCCCGAACCGCCCCGCGAGAATCGCCCATGGCCGTCGTCACGGACCTCTTCGTCTATCCCATCAAGTCCTGCAAGGGGATCCGCGTGGATTCCGCGGATCTCTGGGAGACCGGACTCTACCTGGACCGGCTGTGGATGGTGGTCGACGAGGCCGGCCGCTTCCTGTCCCAGCGCACCGTCCCGCGGCTAGCGCTCGTCCAGACCGCGCTCAAGTTCGGCAGCCTGCAGGTGAAGGCGCCAGGCATGCTGGGACTGGACATCCCGGTCGCCGGCTTCGACTACGACCCGGCGCAGCGGCTGGAGGTGACGGTCTGGAACGACCGGGTCGCAGCCTTCGCCGAGAACGAGCTGGTCAACACCTGGTTCAGCCGGTTCCTGGAGCGGCCGGTGCGCCTGGTGCGGATCGATCCGGACTTCCGCCGCGTCTGCGACCGCCAGTGGACCGGCGAGGACGAGGCGATCACGCAGTTTGCGGACGGCTACCCGCTGCTGGTCATCTCGCGCGCATCGCTGGACGACCTGAACCGCCGCTTGGAGTCGGCCGGCAAGCAGCCGCTGCCGATCGAACGGTTCCGCCCCAGCCTGGTGGTGGACGGCCTGGACCCCTACGGCGAGGATCACCTGGCCACGCTGTCGACCGCGGAGTATGCGTTCCGGCTGGTCAAGCCCTGCGCGCGCTGCATCATTCCCTGCATCGACCAGCAGACCGCCGAGGTCGGCACCGAGCCGACCGACATGCTCTCCACCTACCGCTACAACGACCGCGTCGACGGGCTCGCGTTCGGCATGAACGCGATCGTCCTGCGCGGCGCGGACGAGGCGGTGGTGCGGGTCGGCGACGAGCTGGCGGTCGAGATCGACTTCGGCTAGGCGCGGACTTCGGGCGCGTCGCTGGAGGCCGGCAGCCCCTCAGGCCGGGGCGCCCGCGGCGCGACGGCGGGTCGGGCCGGCGATCCGCTCGATCTCCGCCTTGAGCGCCGGGAAGAGACCGACCGCGAAGAGCGCCTCGCAGAGCACGAAGTGAGGGCCGATGACCAGGCCGACCAGGTCGTCGAAGAAAGCCGGCTTGCGCCCCTCGAAGACATGGCCGACCGCCTGGATGATCCAGCCGACCACGAAGAGCCCGACGCCCCAGCCGAGCCAGGCGGCGGTCTGCATCCCGGCGATCCGGTGGGCGGCGTACAGCATCAGCGCGAGGACCAGCGCCATCAGCAGGCCGGTCGGCCGGTGCAGGCGGATGTAGTAGCTGCCGGCCGCGAGCGCCGCAACCAGCGCCGCGGTGATCGGTAGGCCGGCCTCGAAGAGCACCGGGCGCGAGAGGAGGATCACGACCGCGAACATGATCATCGGCACCCCGACGAAATGGGTGGCGATGTTGCGCGGATCCCGGTGGTACTCCGCGTAGCGGCCCAGCTGCTGCTCGACGGTCTTCATGGCGGTCCTCCGGTCCTGTCCCCGACGATGCTAGGCCCGGGGAGGATGGCCGGCAAGAGGTCGGCATGACGGTCGCGTGCGCGCGTCGGCACAATCGGCACGGTCGGCACGGTCGGCACGGCTATCATCGCGTCTTTGTCCCGGCATGGCGATCGGCGAGTTCACGCTGCTGCAGTGGAGCCTGATGCTCGCGATCGGCCTGTTCTCGGGCCTGGTCCACGGCTTCGTGGGCATCGGCTTCCCGCTGGTCGCGACGCCGCTCTTCTCGCTGCTGTTCGGCTTCCGGCAGGCGATCCCGCTGCTGGTGCTGCCCACGCTCCTGATGGTTGTGTGCACGATGACGGCCTTCGGTCGGTCGCTGCCGCCCCGGGATGCGTTGCGGCTCTACTGGCCACTGCTGCCCACCCTCCCGATCGGGATCTACATCGGCACGCGCGCGCTGTTCGCGCTCGACGCCGACGCGCTCTCGCTGCTCCTCGCGGCGGTCGTGGCCATCTTCCTCTATCTCGACCGGCACGGCCGCAGCCAGGTGCCGTTGATGCAGCGGCATCCCACCGTCTTCTCGGTGCCGTTCGGGCTGGCCGGCGGCATCTGCGAAGGCGCGGTCAACGTGTCGGGGCCGATGCTGCTCATCTTCTTCCTGATGCTCGACCTGGAGGCCGGCGCGATCATCGCGGTGATGAGCTACCTGTTCCTTCTGGGCAAGGTGGTGCAGGCGGCCGAGCTGGGCCGGATAGGCGCGCTGGATGCGGCGGTCTGGCAGGCGGCCCTCCCGCTCTGCGCGACCGGCGCGGCCATGTTCTTCCTGGGCTTGCGCCTGCGGCGGCGCTTCGATGCGGCCCGCTATCGCGGTTGGCTCAAGGGCACCCTGGCGCTCATGGTGATGCTGCTGGTGCTGCGGGTGGTCACGCCGGGCTGAGTCCGCGGCGGCCGCTCGACCAGCGAGGGGGCCGGCTTGGCCATCGCCAACGCCAGGCCGTCGGCGAGCGCGCTCGCGAGACAGCCGTAGCTCGCATCGGTCAGGTGCAGCTGGTCGGAGGCGACCATGACGCCGTAGCCCGGCCCCATGGCCGTCGCCCAGGCCTTCATCAGCCGATAGCGGTGAAAGAGCGCCGCTCCGGTGGACCGGTGCAGACGCTGCATCATGGCGAGCACGTCGTCCCGCGCCGCGAGGCGGTCGATTCGCGGAGCATGCTGCAGGTCCATCATGACCACCTCGATGCCGGCCGCCTGCAGGCGGCCGATGCCCTCGCGCGCGAGCTGCTCCAATGCGTCGAGGGGGCGCTGGCGCAGCAGGCTGTTGCTGCCGAACTGCCAGATCACCAGGTCCGGGCGGTGCGCGATCACGTCGCGGGGGAGCCGCGCGAGCATCTCCGGCACTTCCTGGCCATTGACGCCCGCGTTCACCACCTCGATCCGGCGCCCCGGATACCGGCCCCGCATCGCGACGCCGAGCCGGCTGGGATAGCTTCGATCCGGCGAGCTGGCGCCGGCACCGGCGGTGGAGGACGAGCCGATGGTGACGATGGTGATCGGCGATCCGGAGGCGAACCGGGCGGCGAAGCCGGGAAGCGAGCCTTCCATGACGACCGTCCTGCCACGGTCCGGACACGACAGGGTTGCGTCGGAGGCGGGGGCGGCCGGCGCGGCGGCGGCGGGCAGGACGAGCGCGAGCCCGAAGACGAGGGCCGGCGCGAGGCGCGCCCCGGCGCCGGCGGTACCCGCGCGAACGGTCACCGCGCCAGCCCCGCGCCGGCGAGGATCATCCGGGCCGCATGATGGGCCAGGCATTCCTGGATGAAGTCGTAGGCGATGGCCTGCTCCCGCTCCTCGGTCGAATCGAGATCGATTCTGCCTGTCTCCGACCAGTGCTCGACCATTTCATGGCGCCGCAGCAACGGCAGGCCGAGTTCGCCGGCGAGCCACCTCGCGTAGTGGCGGTACTCGTCGGTCCGGTAGAGCGCCTCGAACTGGGGATGGAACTGGATGTCCCCGAGGATGACGTCGATGCCGGCCTTCTGCAACGCCGCGAGCCCGTCGCCCAGGCTGCGCGCGAATCGCGAAGGCGGATTGCCGCGCCTCGCGTCGGCGCGCCCCACCTGCCAGATGACGAGCTGCGGACGCGCCGGCACCACGTCCCGGGCAAGCAGGCGGGCGAGGTCCGCGGCGAGCGCCTGCGTCCGCCCCACCATGGTGACGTTGACCGCATTGGCAAGGCCGCGATCCGCGAGCCTTTGCGCGAGCGCCGCCTGCAGCCGCGCCGGAAACGGCGGGCCGCGACGTACCGGGTGACTCGCGCGGCTGCCGAGCACCACGATCGCGAGCGGCTTGCCCGGCTCCGCGACCGCCCGGGTGAGGGCCGGCAGGCGCTCGATGTCCGGCGCGAGGTCCTCGGGGACTTCGCAACGCTGCTCGAGCTCGGCGGTGGTCGCGACCGCCGCCTCTGCCGCTGCCGGCACGCCTGCCGCCACGGCCGCGCAGGCCGCCACGAGCTGGCCGACCAGCAGACGCAGGCACCGTGGGTACTGTCGCGAAGACCGTTGCATCGCGGTCGCAAGGCCGAGGCGGGTGGGGTCCATCCGGGTGGGCTCCATCCTAGTGCGAGGCTGCCGGCCGCGGTTCGCCGTTGGCGCGGCCGTGGGTCTTCATCCAGGTGGAGAGGAAGGCCACGCCGCTCAGCAGGGCGAGGCCACCGGCGATCACCGCCAGCTGCATCGCCATGCCGCGGCCGAACTGCACCAGCACGAAATGGGCGGCGAAGGAGAACGAGATGCCCAGGCAGAAGACGGTGAGGGAGTGCTGACCGCAGCGGATGACGGGCAGGGCGAGGCGGCTCGACACCACCGGCGATTCCTCCGGCACGAGCCGCGCCACCAGATAGGCCACGGCGCAGAAATGAAGCAGCCGGGCGATGCCGAGGTTGGCCTTGTCGATCGGGTAGAGCCAGGGGCCGATGGTCACCTCCACCCAGTCGTTGAGTGCCGGATACCGCCAGCTGGTCGTCACGAAGAGCGCGAAGGCAAGGCACGCGACGGCCACCCACGCGAGCCACGGGCGCCAGCGCAGCCAGCGCGGGTCCTCGTTGCGGGCCGATCCGCACAATGCCCCGATCACGAACAGGAACTGCCACGCGAGCGGATTGAAGAGCCAGGTGTCTCCGGCCTCGTACACCGGAAATGCCCAGTGGAACTGCTGCACGCCGAGCCACAAGGCCGCGGACGCGGCGAAGGTGAGGGCGCGCGAGCGGGTCATCAGCCACAGGACAGCCGGCACCATCGCAAGCAGGGCCATGTAGAGCGGCAGCACGTCGAGGTTCACCGGCCGGTAGCGCAGGATCAGCCCGCCCACGATCGATTCGCCGGGGTTGTCGTGGAACTCGGCGACGTTGAGCTCGTCGATGAACGAGGCGTTGCCGAAGCGCGCCGATACCCAGAAGATCTGCGCGATGAAGAAGACGAGCAGCAGGATATGGGCGGCGTAGAGGCGCCAGCAACGCTTGAGCACCTCGAACGCCATGGGAACGAAGCCGTTGCGCACCAGAAGGCGCCCGTACACGATGGCAGCCGTGTAACCCGAGATGAACACGAAGATCTCGGTCGCGTCGCTGAAGCCGAAGTTGCGGAAGGTCAGCCGGCCGATCGCGCTCGACGGCACGTGGTCGATGAAGATGAACCATAGCGCGAGGCCGCGGAAGAAATCGAGCCGCAGGTCGCGACGGGAGGGGGACACCGGCACGGAGAGCTCCAACGGGCATGCCGCCTTGACTGCCGCACGCGGGCCGATGATACGGCGGGCGATGGCTTGCCGGCCGCATTTGCCCGTGGCTTGCGCAGTTTTTAGTAGCATTCGACCCTGTCGCCCAGATCGGGCGCACGACGGCAAGCCGCACGCGCGGCCCGGCCACGAGGAGACGCGGATGTCGAAGCGGGTGGAAGGCAAGCAGGTCCTGGTCACGGCGGCCGGCCAGGGAATCGGCAAGGCGAGCGTGCTTGCCCTGGCGGCCGAAGGCGCGCAGGTGCTGGCCACGGACCGCGACGAAGGGCTGCTCGCCGCCTACCGCGGCTTGCCGGGCGTGGTGACCGCGCGGCTGGACGTCCTCGACGACGCGGCGGTGAAGAAGGCGGTGGAGGGCATGGAGCGGATCGATGTCCTCTTCAACTGCGCGGGCTACGTGCACCAGGGCGACATCTTCGCCACCACCGACGCGGACTGGGACTTCAGCTTCAACCTCAACGTGCGCGCGATGTGGAAGACGATGACCGTCGCCCTGCCGCGCATGCTGGCCGCGGGCGGCGGCTCGATCATCAACATGGCGTCGGTATGCTCCAGCATGAAGGGCCTGCCGAACCGTTTCCTCTACGGAGCGACCAAGGCCGCGGTCATCGGCATGACCAAGTCGGTCGCGGCCGACTTCGTCGCCCGCGGCATCCGCTGCAACTGCGTCTGCCCCGGCACGGTCGACACGCCGAGCCTGCAGGAGCGCATCAAGGCGCACGGCGATCCGGAGGAGGGGCGCCGCATGTTCCTCGCCCGCCAGCCTACGGGCAAGCTCGCGACCCCCGAGGAGATCGCGCCGATCGTCGTCTACCTGGCGAGCGACGAATCGCGCTTCGCCACCGGCCAGGCCTTCGCCATCGACGGCGGCATCACCATCTGACCCACCCTACCAAGGAAACTGAATGAAGCTCGTACGCTATGGCAAGCCCGGCAAGGAGAAGCCCGGACTGATCGACGACGAGGGCGCCCTGCGCGACCTCTCCGGCGTCGTCGCGGATATCGATCCGGCCACGCTCGCGCCGAAGTCGCTCGCGCGGCTGGCGAAGGTGAAGCCGGCACGCCTGCCGCTGGTACGGGGCAAGCCTCGGCTGGGGGCGCCGCTCACCGGCGCGAGCAAGTTCGTCGCGATCGGGCTCAACTACTCCGACCACGCGGCCGAGTCCGGCATGCCGGTGCCCAAGGAGCCGATCGTCTTCATGAAGACGCTCTCCTGCATCCAGGGGCCGGATGACGACATCATGATCCCGCGGAACTCGGTCAAGACCGACTGGGAGGTGGAGCTCGGCATCGTGATCGGCAGCACCGCCCGCTATGTCGGCAAGCGCAACGCGCTCGACCACGTGGCCGGGTACGTCCTGGTGAACGACGTCTCGGAGCGCGAGTTCCAGCTCGAGCGTGGCGGCGCATGGGACAAGGGCAAGGGCTGCGACACCTTCGGGCCGATCGGCCCGTGGATCGCCACCGCCGACGAGGTGCCCAACCCCCAGCGCCTCGGCATGTGGCTGGACGTGAACGGCGAGCGGCGCCAGACCGGCAATACGAAGACGATGATCTTCAACTGCGCGACGCTGGTCTCCTACGTCAGCCAGTTCATGACCCTCAACCCGGGCGACATCATCACCACCGGCACGCCGCCGGGGGTGGGTTCCGGGATGAAGCCGCCCCAGTTCCTCAAGCCGGGGGACCGCATCTCGCTCGGCATCGACGGGCTGGGCGAGCAGCATGCCAGCGTGGTGAAGTTCAAGCTCTGAGCCCGACCGGCTCGGACGTGGCCTTAACGTAACTTTACCTGGCCTTCAATCGTCCTTGACGCCGGCCTCCCAGAATCGCCTCATCGGGTTCCACCGCGGAACCCGAACCGTTCAAGGAGATTGGTGATGAGCATGGCGAAGGGAATCCGCAGGACGATCGTCGCGACGGCGGTGGCGGGAGCCGCCCTGGGTGCAACCGCGCTTGCCGCGCAGCCGGCCGGTCCGGGCTTCGGGCCGGGCCTGTTCGGCGGCGGCCCCGGCGGGTTCATGGCCGAGGAAGGCCGGCCGGGTCACGGGGCACGGCACCACCGCGACCACCGCCACGGCGAGATGCGCGGCCGGGGATTCAGCGCGGAGCGCATGGGCGAGCGCATCGACCGGATGGCGTATCGCCTGGTGCGGTCGGTCGACGGCACGCCGGAGCAGGAGATCAGGATCCGCGAGATCGCGCGGGCCGCGGCCAAGGAGATCGGCGAGATGCGCACGCAGGGCCGTGACCTGCGCAAGCAGGGCATGGATCTGCTCAAGGCGCCGACCATCGACCGTGCCGCGATCGAATCGCTGCGCAGCCGGCAGATGGCGCTGCAGGATTCCATCTCCAAGCGCATGTCGACCGCGTTCGCCGATGCGGCGGAGGTGCTCACTCCCGAGCAGCGCGTCAAGCTCGCCGAGCTTGCCGAGCAGCGCGGCAAACGCGGCCAACGGGGCCAGCGCGAGCAACGGGAGCAACGCGAGCAACGCCCGCAGCGCGGCTGAGCCGCAGCGCCGATGACGAGCGCCCGGCCGAAACCGGCGAACGACGCCAGCCGCGGCGCGGCCGGCGCTCGCATCCTTCTCATCGACGACGACAAGCGGCTGGCCGACATGGTCGGCCGCTACCTTTCGCAGAACGGCTTCGAGCTGCTGCACCGGGCCGATGCGGCCTCCGGGCTCTCGGCGCTGCGCGAGGCCGCCGCAACGCCGCCGGACCTGATCCTGCTCGACCTGATGCTGCCCGACGCCGACGGGCTGGACGTGTGCCGCGACATCCGCGCGCTCGCATCGCCGTCCGCCGACGTGCCGATCCTGATGCTCACCGCCCGGGGGGAGACCATGGATCGGGTGGTGGGCCTCGAGCTCGGCGCGGACGACTACCTGCCCAAGCCGTTCGAGCCGCGCGAGCTGCTCGCACGGGTGCGGGCGCTGCTTCGCCGCGCGCGCCAGCCGGCAGCCGCTGTCGCTCCGGGGGCGGCCGACGTGGAGATCCTGCGGTTCGGCCGCATGGAGATCGATGTCGGCGCGCGGGTCGCGCGCATCGACGGCAGCGAGCGCGCGATGACCGGATACCAGTTCGAGCTGCTCCTCGCGCTCGCGCGCAATGCCGGCCGCGTCATGTCGCGCGAGCGGCTCATGGACCTGGTGCGCGGCGAGCCGCTGGAGGCGTTCGACCGCTCGATCGACGTGCATGTCGCGAAGATCCGGCAGGCGATCGAGGATGATCCGCGCCAGCCGCGGCGGCTGCTCACGGTCCGCGGCAGCGGCTACGTCCTGTCCAAGTCGCCGGAACGGGATCCGTGAGGCGGCTCTCGGTCACCGTCTTCCTCGCGGTTCTCGGCAGCCTCGCGGTCTTCGCCGCCGCCGTGTCGGTGGCGTGGTGGTGGAACCTGCAGGCCCGCGACGACGCCTTCGAGCGCCGGCTTGCGGCGGTGCTCGCCGCCGAGATCCTGCCGGCCTCCGCCGAGGGGCCGCAGCAGCTGCAGCGCGTGCTGGAGCGCTGGCACCGGCGGGCGCGGGTCGACCTGATGTTGCTCGATACGGACGGCGGGGTCGTGGCGAGCGCCGGCGTGCCGGCCGCGGGCGGGGCACGGGTCGAAGGCAGCCGGCGCATGGGCCGCGAATGGCGCCGGCAGCGGCCGTGGACGATCGACATCGAGCTGTCCGACGGCCGGCGGCTGCTCGCGCGGCCGGATCGCCCGCGCCGGGGGCCGCCGCCGCTGGTGAGCCCGGCGCTCGCGATCGGGCTGCTGATGCTCGCCGGCGCGCTGGTCGCCTGGCCGGTCTCCCGGCGCATCACCTCGCGGTTGGTGCGCCTGCAGGCGGGCGTTGACCGGCAGGCCGCCGGCGACCTGCGCGTGCGCGTTCCGGTGGAGGGACGGGACGAGGTGGCGATGCTGGCCCGCAGCTTCAACCAGTCGGCCGAGCGCATCGAGGCGCTCGTCAGCCGGCAGGAGGAGCTGCTTGCCAGCCAGAAACGCCTGCTCGCCAACGCCTCCCACGAGCTGCGCTCGCCGCTCGCGCGCATCCGGATGGCGCTCGAGCTGCTGATCGCCGATCCACAGGAGGCGGGCCAGCTCGCCGACGAGCTCCGCCGCAACATCGCCGAGCTCGACCAGCTGGTCGACGAGATCCTGCTCGCGAGCCGGCTCGAGACCACGCCGATGGCCCGCGAGTCGGTCGACCTCGCCGGGCTCGCGGCGGAGGAGGCGAGCCGGGTGGGTGCGGTCGCGGCAAGCGGCGACGGCGCCGTGCCGCTCGCCGTCACCGGCGACTCCCGCCTGTTGCGACGGATGCTGCGCAACCTGCTGGAGAACGCGGGCCGCCACGGCGACGGCGCCGGCGAGCCGGTCCGCGTCGAGCTCGGGCGTGACGGCGAGGCGGTCGAGGTCGCGGTCCTCGACCGCGGGCCGGGCGTGCCGCCGGAATCGCGCGAGCGGATCTTCGAGCCGTTCTACCGACTCGGCGGGCATTCGGAGCAGGCCGGCGGCGTGGGGCTCGGGCTCGCGCTGGTGGCGCAGATCGCCGCCGCCCATGGCGGCACGGCTCGCTGCGAGGCCCGCGAGGGCGGCGGCAGCCGCTTCGTCGTCACGCTGCCTGCCGCCGGGCCGCCCCCGGTCTAGGGCGGGCCGCTACGCCACGTTCCGGCCGACCACCACCGGATAGTCCGGCCGCCCGCTGCGGGCCCAGTTGACGATGTTGAGCGCGGCCTTGCGGCGCAACTCGACCTCCGAGGCGGCCGAGTAGAAGGCCGCATGCGGCGAGAGGATCACGCGCGGGTCCGCGAGCAGCGGATGCCCGGGCGGTATCGGCTCCACCGGCAGCACGTCCAGGCCGACGCCCGCCAGCCGGTCGGCCGCCACCGCGGCCGCCAGCGCGTCCACGTCCACCACCGCGCCGCGGGCCGTGTTGACCAGGTAGGCGCCGGGCTTCATCCGTCCGAGCAGGCGCTCGCCGACGAGGCCGCGGGTGCCGTCGTCGAGCAGGCAGTGGATGCTGATCGCGTCGGCCTGCTC
>JAEWEW010000068.1 GCA_023389175.1 Pseudomonadota bacterium
ACCCGCAACTGGCTGCGCTACGACGTTCCGGAACGATGGGTCAGGCGCGAGTGGCGCGGGCACTACCGGGGACAGAAGCAGATCTGGTTCCTGCTGCGGCTGATCGGCCATGACAGCAACGTCTCGCTGCGCGCGTCGTCCCATCCGGAGTTCGACGCCTGGCGCTGGCACGAATACTGGATCCCGCTGGACTCGGTCATCGAGTTCAAGCGCGGCGTGTACGAGCAGGCGCTGACGGAACTGTCGCGCTTCCTGCGGCCGCCGCGCGGCAACGGCTCGATCCTCGGTGCCGGCAACCGCATCGACGGCGGCAACCTGCGCCTGCCCAGGGACGAGCTCTCGGAGCCCCTGCCCGCGCGCGATGCGGCACCCGGCGACGCGATCGGAGCTACGCCGGAGAAGTAACCGCTCGCCGGGGCCGGCGCGCTGGCGGAACCGGGCTCGGCGATGTGCCCGGCGCGTTGGTCGCCTGGAATTCGGCCGCAACCGATCTCACGGCATCGAGGAATTTCCTCACCACCGACGACGGATCGCCGAGTCGCGACGCGATGCTGAGCGACGCGCGCGGCAGCACGGCACCCTGCAGGCGCCGGTAGACCACGCCGTCCATGTGCATCCGTTGGAGCGACGACGGAACCAGCGAGATGCCGAGTCCGGCGGCCACGAGGCTCAGCGTCGAGGCGATCCGTGGTGCCAGCTGGCTGGAGGCATCGAGGTTGCCCACCCGTGGGTTGAAGCCGGCCGCATGGCAGGCGGCGATGGTGGCATCGTACATGCCGGTACCGGGCGGCCCGTAGAGGATGATGGTCTCCGCGGCCAGCCGTTGCAGCGACAGCGCCGCCTCGCCGGCCTCGTGTGCGAGCGCATGGCCGCTCGGCAGCGCGACCACCATCGGCTCCTGCAGCAGCAGGCTGATCCTGAGCGCGCCTGGATCGGCGAGCGCGGTCCTGATGAAGGCCACATCCAGTCGCTCGTTGCGCAGCCGCTCGATCAACTCGTTGCTGAGACACTCCTCGACCGTGAGCGAGACGTTCGGACAGGCCTCGCGAAAGGTCCGGATCGCACGCGGCACCAGCGGATGGAAGGGCGAGGTGGACGTGACGCCGACGCAGAGCCGACCTTGCTCGCCGCGCGCCGTCCGCCGCGTCGTCTCGACGGCACGCTCCAGGTGCAGGAGCGTCGCCCGCGCCTCCGCAAGGAGCGCGCGCCCGGCGTCGGTCAACTCCACGCCGCGTGCCTTGCGGCGGAAGAGCTGCACGCCAAGCTCCTTTTCGATCGCCCGGATCTGCTGACTGAGCGGCGGCTGCTGCATGCCCAGCCGTTCGGCGGCCCGGGTGATGTGGCCTTCCTCGGCAACCGCGATGAAGTAGCGAAGATGCCTGAGCTCCATGGCCATATCGCGCCGATATGGATTTTGGCTGCCGCATATTATGGCTCCCGACCCCCCGCATGGCTATGCTGTCACGCCAGCAGCGATCGCTTTCCGGTGACTCTCGCAACCGATCAAGGAGGCACGTCATGCGACTCATGCGCCGTCGGGTCCTCGGGTTCGCGCAGGCAGCGCTCGTACTTTCCGCAGTGCCCTCGGCCATCCGTGCCGAGGCCCGCTATCCCGCCAGGCCGGTGCGGATCATCGTGCCGTTTCCGCCCGGCGGCGGCACGGACATCCTGGCGCGCCTGGTCGCGCGCAAGCTCGGGGAGAAGCTCGGCCAGGAGTTCTTCGTCGAGAACATCCCGGGGGCCGGAGGCAACACCGGTGCCGGTCAGGCGGCGCGGGCAGCGCCGGACGGCCATACGGTCCTCTTCGTCTTCGGCTCCTTTGCCGTCAATCCCAGCCTCTTCGACAAGGTTCCCTACGACCCGGTGAAGGACTTCGAGCCGGTCACCCAGGCGGCAGCCACGACGACAGTACTGATCGTCCATCCGTCGATACCGGCGGCGAGCGTGCGCGAGTTGGTGGACCATGTCCGTTCCACCCCGGGCCGCCACGGATACGCCACCGGCGGCTTCGGCACGCAGCCGCACCTGACCGGCGAGCAGATGCGGGTGGCCCTTGGCCTGGACCTGGTGCACGTCCCCTTCGGCGGTGCCGCCCCGGCCATGATCTCCGTGGTCGGCGGCCACACGCCGATCGGGTTCAGCTCAATGGCTGCGGCGCTGCCCCACATCCGGGAGGGCAAAGCCCGGGCGCTCGCCGTCACCAGCCCGCGGCGCTCGCGGGCCCTGCCCGACGTTCCGACCATGGCCGAAGCCGGCCACCCGGGAATCGTGGGCGACAGCTGGGTCGGCGTGCTGGTGCCGGCCGGTACCCCTCACGGGATCGTCACCCTCCTCAACCGCGAGATCGTGGCGATCATCGCGCAGCCGGAGATGAGCGAGCGCCTTGCCACGCTGGGCTATGAGCCGATCGCCGGGACGCCCGCCCAATTCGCCGAGCGACTCGCCGAGGAGACCCGGACCTGGCGCAAGGTGATCGCCGCCGCGGACATCAAGGCCCGGTAGCCTCGCCGAGAGCCCCGGCCGTGGACGAGAGCATCCGTCGGCACTACGGCAGCGAGCCGCGGCTCGCCGCCGAGATCCTTGCCCGGCTGGTCGCTGCCGGCAAGGATCCGTCCCGGCTAGGCATCGACGACCTGGCGCCGATCGACGAGTTCCACGTCCGCGGCCGCAAGGCCACCCTGGAGCTCGCGGACCGGATGGAGATCGATCCGCAGGCACGGGTGCTCGACCTCGGCAGCGGGCTCGGCGGGCCGGCCCGCACGCTGGCCAAGGTCTTCGGCTGCCAGGTGGTCGGCATCGACCTGACGCCGGCGCTTTGCCAGGCGGCCGAGGCGATGTCGCGCTGGGTCGGGCTCGCCGGCAAGGTCCGCTTCAAGCAGGGGGACGCGACGACGTTCCGGGTCGAGCCACGATCATTTGACGCCGTCATGACGATTCACGCGGCAATGAACGTCGCCGCGAAGGACGCGATGTACGCAAGGGCGCACCGGGCGCTCAAGCCCGGATGCATCTTCGCGATCTACGACATACTGCAGGGCGAAGGGGGCGAGGTGCTGTATCCGGTGCCGTGGGCCCGCGATGCGTCCATCAGCCACCTCGCGACCACGGCGCAGATGCGCGGCCTGCTTCGCTCCTCGGGGTTCTGCATCCTCGACGAAATCGACTCGAGCGACGACAGCATGGCCTGGATGGCGCAGGCCGCGGCGCTGGCGGCGTCGGGACCGCCCCCGCTCGCCTTCCGCTCGTTTCTCGGCCCTGACCACCTGCAGATGGCGCGCAACCAGGTGCGCAACCTCGCCGAGCGACGGATCCGCACGGTCAGCTACATCTGCCGAAGGTGAGCCCGCCTGCAACGGGCTGCGACTGGCGCGTGGCCGTGCGCCGCGCCGCTGCAGCGGCCGGGAACGAGGCGCAGCCGGTCGCCTTGACTACGCCTTGACTACGCCTTGAACGGCGTCAGCAACGGCTTGCCCGCGAAGAACGCGTCCACGTTGTCCGCGGTCAGGTCGCCCATCGCCTGACGGGTCTGCGCGGTGCCGCTGCCCTGGTGCGGCTGCAGCACCACCGTGTCCAGTGCCATCAGCTCGGCCGGCACGTTCGGCTCGTCCTCGAAGACATCGAGCGCGGCGCCGCCGAGCTTGCGCTCCACCAGCAGGCGCACCAGCGCCTTCTCGTCCACCACCGATCCCCGCGCGATGTTGACGAAGTGGCCCTGCGGACCCAGCGCCTCCAGCACCTGCGCGGACACCAGCCCGCGGGTGGCCGCGCCGCCAGGGCAGGCGGCGATCAGCACGTCGGCCCAGCTGGCGAGCGCGACCAGGTCGGGGAAGTACCGGTGCGCCACCGGCTTCTCCCGCGGCCCGTGGTAGGCGATCTCGGTCTTGAAGGCGGTACAGCGATCCGCGATCGCCTGCCCGATGCGGCCCATGCCGACGATGCCGACCTTGCGCCCGGCGACTGCGGTGCCGAGCGGCAGCGATCCCTTCAGCCACTTGCCTGCCCGCACGAAGCGGTCCCCCTCCGCGACCCGGCGCAGCGATGCGATCATCAGCGCCACCGCGAGATCGGCCACGTCGTCGGTCAGCACATCCGGCGTGTTGGTGACCGCGATGCCATGGCTCGCGCAGTAGGCGGTGTCGATCGCGTCGACGCCGACGCCGAAGCAGCTCACCAGCTTCACCCCGGGCAGCTTCGCGAGCGTCGCGGCATCGATGCCGCGGCCGCCGCTGGTCACCACGACCCGCAGCTCCGGCGCGAGCGAGGCGATCAGCGCCTGCGGGTCCTTCGCCTCCCAAAGCCGATGGGCCCGGTAGGTCTCCTCCAGGCGGCGCTGGGTGGGCGGATACAGCGGGCACATCAGCAGCACGGTATTCATGGACTACCCTCCAGTCGCGAAGCGCGACATCCTCCTCGAGGGAGGCGAGCGCCGCCTTCGGGCGGCCGGGCGGCGGCGCTCGCTCATCTGTCGAGCGCTTCCGGTGGATCGATGCGATAGCGGGCGGTCCACGCGGCCAGCGCCGGCATGATCGCCGGGTGGAGCGCGACCCCCTGGGAAAGTTGCTCGGCCTTGCGCGCGAGCGCGCGCTCACCGGGCAGCCGCACCGGCTGGCCTGGCACGCGCGAGGCGCTGCCGTGGCAGGCGTCGGTCAGCCAGTCGGTCTGCCAGGTGAACTCGGCCAGGCCGCCGAAGGCGGCTGGATCCGAGATGCGCACCATCACCGTCGCGCCCCAGCCCTCGGGAACGTCGGCGCGGCCATAGCCTGCGAGCCCGCCGGTGAAGGCCTCCACCATCAGCAGCAGCCCGTAGCCCTTGTGGCCCGCGTCCAGGCCGCCGAGCGGCAGGATGGTGCCCGGCGGCGAAGTGAAGAGCACCGCCGGATCGTTGCTCGGCTGGCCGAGCGAATCCAGCCACCATTCGTGCTCGCCCTTCTGCTTCGCGGCGCGCATGCGGCTGGACAGGCCGTTGGTGGTCACCGACGACGACACGTCCACCATGATCGGATCATGCGAGGTCGGGATGCCGATCGCGATCGGGTTCGGCGTGAACACGGCCTGCGTGCCGCCGAACGGGGCGACGCTCGCCACCGCCGGATCGGAGCTGTAGATCTCCACCAGCAGGCCCGAGCGCGCGGACTTCTCCAGGTAGGCCGCGAGGCAGGCGATGTGATGGCTGCGCCGGATCACGACCGTGGCCACGCCGTGCTCGCGGGCACGCGGCGCTGCCCAGGCGATTGCCTGCCGCACCAGCCAGGGTCCGGGCAGCCGGTTGCCGTCCCAGGTGGCGACCGCCGCGCGCTGGCTCACCACCGTGGGCTCGCCGCTGCGGGTCATCGCTCCCTTGTCGAGCTCCGCGAGGTACGTCGCGAGCAGCGCGAGCCCGTGGGTGTCATGCCCGAGCAGGTCGCCCTCCACCAGCACCTCGGCGACGTCGCGGGCGACCGCCTCCGGCAGCCCGGCCGCGGCGAGCAGCCGCTCGGCGAAATCGGCGAGCGCCTCGACTTCGTAGCGCAGGCGCTCGATGGACGTGTCCGCCATCGTCAGTAAACGGCCCGGCCGCCGGAGAGGTCGAAGACCGCGCCGGTGGTGAAGGAGCATTCCTCGCTCGCCATCCAGGCGATCATCGCGGCGATCTCCTCGACCGTGCCGAAGCGGTTCATCGGGATCTTCGAGAGCATGAAATCGATGTGGCTCTGCGTCATCTGGTCGAAGATGGCCGTGCGCACCGCCGCGGGGGTGATGCAGTTCACCCGGATGCCGGTGCGCGCGAGCTCCTTGCCGAGCGACTTGGTGAGGCCGATCACCGCCGCCTTGGACGATGAATACGCCGAGGCGTTGGGATTGCCCTCCTTGCCGGCGATGGAGGCGATGTTGACGATGCGGCCATAGCCGCCGGCGATCATGTGCGGCACGCAGGCCTTGTTGGCGTAGAACAGGCCGTGCACGTTGACGTCGAACACCTTGCGCCAGTCGTCGTAGCCGTAGTCAGCGACCGTCCGGTTCGGCCCGGTGATGCCGGCGCTGCAGACCAGGATGTCGATCGCGCCGAAGGCCGCCACCGTGCGCTTGGTCGCCGCCGCGACCTCCGCCTCAACCGACACGTCCAGCGTCGCGGCCAGGTGCCCCTCCCCGGGCAGCCCCGCGACCGCGGCATCCGCCGCCGCGGCGACGCGGTCCCACACCGCCACGCGCGCGCCGCTCCCGGCCAGGCGCTGCGCGGTGGCAAGGCCGATGCCGGACGCGCCGCCGGTGACGACGGCGAACCGCCCTGCCAGATCGATCTTGTTCATTGCGCCATCCCCCTCTTTTTCGAGAGTGTACGGTACCGCGGGACAGCGGCGGCCCGGCTGCATTACATTGCGGTGGCGCAGGCGCGGCGGCACCTGCGCCCGAGTTGACCACATGGGAGCCCGATGAAAGTCCTCTTCACCGACCACGACATGCTCGACGTGACCCTCGAGCAGCGCATCTTCGACGAAGCCGGCATCGAGCTGGCGATCGCGCAGTGCCGCACGGAGGAGGATGTCATCCGCGCCGGCCGGGGCTGCAGCGCGCTCCTGATCCAGTACGCGCCGATCACCGCCCGCGTGCTGGAGGCCTTGCCGGAGGTCCGGCTCTGCTCGCGCATCGGCGCGGGCTACGACACGATCGACGCGCGCGCCGCCGAGCGCCTGGGCGTGTGGCTGGCCAACTCGCCGGACTACGGCGTGGGGGAAGTGTCGTTGCACGCCCTGTCCATGATGCTCGCCCTGATCAGGAGCGTCGTGCGCTACGACCGCGACATCCATGCCGGCAACTGGCACTACACCAGCGCCGGCACCATACCGCGCGCCCAGGACCTCACCGTCGGCATCCTGGGCCTCGGGCGCATCGGCAAGCGCTTCGCGCACTACGCCCAGCCGATCTTCCGTCGGGTGATCGCGCACGATCCGAACC
>JAEWEW010000301.1 GCA_023389175.1 Pseudomonadota bacterium
GATCAAGGGCGACACCTATCACTTCGAGGTGGTGGCGAATGAAAGCGCATCCGGCGTGTCGCGGGTGGCGCTGGAGCTCGGCATTCCGGTGGCGAACGCGATCCTCACCACCTACACGGAGGAGCAGGCGCGGGTGCGGGCACGGGAGAAGGGCGCGGAGGCCGCGCAGGTGGCGGTCGAGATGGCGAACCTCGCAGCCGCCATCGAATCGCTTGCCGAAGATCCGCAGGGCTGATCGGCGAGATGACGGGCGAGGGCAATCAGTCGGAGCAGCGGCGCGCGCCGGGAGGGCGGCGGTCGACGCCGCGCGCGGGCGGCGGTGCGCGCAGCGCCCGTCGCAGGGCGCGCGAGCTCGCCATGCAGGGGCTGTACCAGTGGCTCCTCTCCGGCGAGGCGAGCGGCGTGATCCATGCCCACATCGAGAAGAGCCCGGGCTTCGAGCGCGCGGATCGCGAGCACTTCGATGCGCTGCTGCACGGCGCGATCCGCGAATCCGGCGAGATCGACCGGTTGCTCCTGCCTTGCCTCGACCGCGAGCTCGCCCACGTGAGCCCGGTCGAGCATGCCACGCTGATGATCGGCTGCTACGAGCTGCTGCGCCACCAGGAGATCCCGTACCGCGTCGTGATCAACGAGGCGGTGGAGCTCGCCAAGAGCTTCGGCGGCACCGACGGCTACAAGTACGTGAACGGGGTGCTCGACAAGCTCGCCGGCACGATCCGGCCGGACGAGGCAGGTGGCACGCGACGCTGACGCCCTCGGCGAGTTCGGGCTGATCCGGCGCTACTTCCTGCGGCGGACGCAGGCAAACGGCCCCGGTGTCCTGCTCGGTATCGGCGACGACTGCGCGCTGCTCGCGCCACCGCCCGACGGCGAGGCGCTTGCCGTGTCGAGCGACATGCTGATCGAAGGCCGGCACTTCTTCGCGGGAGCCGATCCGGCGTCCGTCGGACACAAGGCGCTCGCGGTCAACCTCTCCGATCTCGCCGCGATGGGCGCCGAGCCGGTCGGCTTCACCTTGGCCATCGCGCTGCCGACGGTCGAGGCCGGCTGGCTCGAGGCATTCTGCAGCGGCCTCTTCGCGCTGGCGGACCGGTTCGCCTGCCCGCTGGTAGGCGGCGACACGACCCGAGGTCCGCTGGTGATCTCGATCACCGTCTTCGGCCGGGTGCCGTCGGCGCAGGCGCTGCGGCGCGATGGCGCCCGCGAAGGCCACGACATCTGGGTGTCCGGCCCGCTCGGCGGCGCGGCCATGGCCGTGGCAGCCCGCGCCCGCGGAGAGACGTCGGTCGACGAAGCGGCGGCGCGACGGCTCGACCGCCCCGAGCCGCGGGTCGCGCTCGGTCTCGCGCTTCGCGGCGTCGCGCGTGCGGCGATCGATCTCTCCGACGGCCTCGCCGGCGACCTGCGGCATGTCGTCGCCGCCTCGTCCGAGGCGACCGGCAGTGACCTGGCGGCGGAGCTGCGCGCCGACGCGATCCCGCTCGATCCGGCGCTCTCGGGCATGACGCGGGAAGCCGCGCTCGAGCTCGCGCTCTCGGGCGGCGATGACTACGAGCTGCTCTTCACCGCAGCGCCCGCGGACCGCGATCGCCTCGCCGCGCTGTGTCCGCCCGCGGCGGTGGTCGGCCGCATCGTCGCCTCACGGGAGCAGGCAGGTCGCGGTATCCTGCTGGTTGGCCGCGACGGCAAGCGCACGCCGCTCGACCGGTCGGGCTTCGATCACTTCGCGCGATGAACCACAAGGCTGACGACGTCACGGACCTGGTGCGCGCCGACGGGTCGATCCGGCCGCCGCAGCCGAGCTTCGAGTTCATGAAGCCCCGGTTGTCGCGATGGATCGCATTCGGCCTGGGCAGCGGCCTTTCGCGGACCGCGCCGGGCACGGTCGGCACCGTCTTCGCCTGGGTCACCTTCGTCGCGCTCCACCGCGCGGTGGGCGATGCCGGCATGATCGTCGCGTGGGTCCTCGCACTGGCGCTGGGCCTCTGGGCGGTGGAGCGGGTGGGCCGCGACCTCGGCGAGCACGACCACAGCGCCGTCGTCTGGGACGAGGTGGTCGCGTTCTGGGCCGTGCTGCTGCTGGTGCCGGCCAGCTTCGCGACGCAGCTGGTCGCGTTCCTGCTGTTTCGCGCCTTCGATATCCTCAAGCCGCCGCCGATCCGCCGTATCGACCGGGAGTGGCAGGGTCCGGCCGGCGCGATGGCCGACGACCTGCTCGCGGCAGGCTACACGGTGCTGGTGATCGCCTTCTGGGAGCGCTTCGCGTGATGGCACGACCCGACGAGACCATGGCAGACGAAGACGCGCTGGTGGCGCTGGCGGCGCAACTGGGCCGGGCGATGTGCGAGGCGGGCGGCCTGATCGCCACGGCCGAGTCCTGCACCGGCGGGCTGCTCGCGCGGGTCCTCACCGAAACCGCGGGGTCGAGCGAATGGTTCGACCGCGGATTCGTCACCTACTCGAACGAGGCCAAGGTGGACCTGCTCGGCGTGCGGCTCGCCACCCTCCAGGCGCAGGGCGCGGTGAGCGAGGCGGTGGCGCGCGAGATGGCTTCCGGCGCCCTGAGGCATTCGGCGGCGTCGCTCGCGCTCTCGGTCACCGGCATTGCCGGGCCGGGCGGCGCGGTGCCCGGCAAGCCGGTCGGAACGGTATGCTTCGGCTGGGCGCTCGCGCTGCCGGATCAGGGCACGGAGGCGCTGGTGACCAGCGAGACCCGGCACCTGGCGGGGGACCGCGCCGGCGTGCGGCGGCTGGCAGCGGCGCATGCGCTGCGCGAGGCATCGCGGCTGCTGCGGCAGCGGCTGCAGGACCAGCCGCCGGTGGCCTGAGGGCGACGGCATGCGGTGCAGGAGGGATGTCCGGTCCTGCCCGCAAGCAGCACGCCGGACGTGTCGCCTAGACCGAAAGACTGGTTGTTTATACAGCGGTTTCATGGAATAATCGCTGCCAGCCTGGACAATCGACAGCAGGGGAATGCACATGGATGACAGCAAGGCACGCGGCGAGAAGGCAAAGGCACTGGCGGCCGCCCTGGCCCAGATAGAGAAGCAGTTCGGCAAGGGCTCGGTGATGCGCATGGCGGACGGCGAAGTCGCCCGTGACATCGATGTCGTCTCCACCGGCTCCCTGGGCCTGGACATCGCCCTCGGTGTCGGCGGCCTGCCACGCGGCCGGGTGGTGGAGATCTACGGGCCGGAATCCTCCGGCAAGACCACGCTCACCCTTCAGGTCATCTCGGAGATGCAGAAGCTGGGCGGCACCTGCGCCTTCATCGATGCGGAGCATGCGCTGGACGTGCAGTATGCGTCCAAGCTGGGCGTCAACCTGCAGGATCTGCTGGTGTCCCAGCCGGACACGGGAGAGCAGGCGCTGGAGATCTGTGATGCGCTGGTGCGCTCCGGCTCGGTGGACCTGATCGTGGTGGACTCGGTGGCGGCGCTTACGCCCCGGGCGGAGATCGAAGGCGAGATGGGTGATTCGCTCCCCGGCCTGCAGGCGCGGCTGATGAGCCAGGCGCTGCGCAAGCTGACCAGCTCCATCCAGCGTACCAATACCCTGGTCATCTTCATCAACCAAATCCGGATGAAGATCGGCGTCATGTTCGGGAATCCGGAAACCACCACCGGTGGCAATGCGTTGAAGTTCTATGCCTCGGTACGCCTGGACATCCGTCGTACCGGCTCCATCAAGAAAGGCGATGAGGTCATCGGAAACGAGACCCGCGTGAAGGTGGTCAAGAACAAGGTGGCGCCGCCCTTCAAGAACGCGGAGTTCGATATCCTCTACGGGGAGGGCACCTCCCGCCTTGGCGAGATCCTGGATCTTGGCGCCAGCGCCGGAATCGTGGAGAAGAGCGGTGCCTGGTACAGCTACAACGGCGAGCGGATCGGGCAGGGCAAGGACAACGCGCGGGAGTTCCTGCGGGAGAAGCCGGAGCTCGCCCTGGAGATTGAAAACCGCGTCCGTGAATCGTTCGGTGTCGCCACCCGTGGGTTGAAGATCATCGAGGGCGGCAAGGACAAGAAAGAGGCCGCCTGATCGCTGGCTTGGGCGCTTTCGGAAGTGGCCTCCCGGGACGTCGCCATTGCGGATCCTCGCCGGGAGGAGCCTCCCGGTTCTACGGAGCTGCAGTCACTCGCTCGGCCGCGTGACAGCCGGCGCACCGGCGCCAGCCTCAAGTCCCGGGCGCTGCGCCTTCTCTCCCGCCGGGAGTACACCCGTGCGGAGTTGCGACGCAAGCTCCTGCTTGCGGAAGAAGCAGGCGCCCGGCAGACGCTCCAGCGCGGAGACGGCTCGGGTCAGGACGCACCGGGGCCGATCACGGAGGAGTTCCTGGAGCGGATCGATTCCCTCCTGGATGAGCTGGAGCGCAACCGCCTGCTCTCGGACCGCCGCTACGCGGAGGTCCTGGTGAGCAGCAAGGGCGGCCGCTATGGCGTCGCCCGCCTGTCCCGCACCTTGGCCACCCAAGGCGTGGGCGGCCAGCTTGCGGAAGCGGCGCTGGCTCCGCTTCGTGCCACCCAACGCGAAAGGGCACTTCTCATCTGGAAGCGCCGCTTTGGCCATCCGCCGGCGGATCTGAGGGAACGTGCGCGTCAACATCGATTCCTGATCGGCCGCGGGTTCGATCCGGCCACGGTATCCTGGGTACTGAAGCAGGGCAGCGGCCTCGCGGATTGACGTGCCGGTGCCCGGCCGGCGCCGGCGGGTGTCCGTCCGATGCTGCGAGATGCCGCCCGGCCGGGCGCAAGTGCCACCCCGCCGGGGGCCTACAGGGCATGCTGCAGCGCAGCAACACAATGGCCCTTGTGCTAACATCCCCGCCTGCCTTCGCATCGGAGTTGCGTCGTCCGCATCGACTCACCCGCGGACCTGCAGACGGGTGGCTCTCGGGTTGTCCGTTGCCCATCGAGAGACGAGATGAAGATCCACGAGTACCAGGGAAAAGAGATCCTGAGGCGCTATGCCGTTCCGGTTCCCCGCGGAATCCCGGCATTCAGCGTCGATGAGGCAGTGAAGGCGGCGGAGCAGCTGGGCGGTCCGGTCTGGGTGGTCAAGGCCCAGATCCATGCCGGCGGCCGCGGCAAGGGCGGCGGCGTCAAGCTCGCCCGCTCGGTCGACGAAGTGCGGCAGCTGGCATCGCAGATCCTCGGCATGCAGCTGGTGACGCACCAGACCGGCCCGGAAGGCCAGCTGGTCCGACGCCTCCTGATCGAGGAGGGCGCGGACATCGACAAGGAGCTCTATGTCGGCGTCGTGATTGACCGCCAGTCCCAGAAGATCTGCGTGATGGCCTCGAGCGAAGGCGGCATGGACATCGAGGAAGTCGCGGCGCAGACGCCCGAGAAGATCCACAAGGTCTTCTGCGACGTGCAGGCCGGACTTACCGCCAACGAGGCGGAGGATCTGGCCCGCAAGATCGGCGTTCCGGAAGCAAGCCTGCCACAGGCAAGCCAGGTGCTGAGAGGCCTCTACAAGGCGTTCCTCGAGACCGACGCGTCGCTCGCGGAGATCAACCCGCTCATCCTCACCAAGGGCGGCGATCTGATCGCGCTCGACGCGAAGCTGAACTTCGATGCCAACGCGCTGTTCCGGCATCCTGAGATCGTGGAGATGCGCGATCTGGACGAGGAGGATCCGACCGAGATCGAGGCCTCCAAGTTCGACCTCGCCTACATCCAGCTCGAGGGCAACATCGGCTGCCTGGTGAACGGCGCCGGTCTTGCCATGGCCACCATGGACACGATCAAGCTCTTTGGCGGCGAGCCGGCCAACTTCCTCGATGTGGGCGGCGGCGCCACCGCGGAGAAGGTGACCGAGGCGTTCAAGCTGATGCTCCGCAATCCCGGGCTGCAGGCGATCCTGGTCAACATCTTCGGCGGAATCATGCGTTGCGACACCATTGCCCAGGGCGTCATCACCGCCAGCAAGGCAGTCGGGTTGAAGGTGCCCCTGGTGGTCCGCATGAAGGGCACCAACGAGGAGCTGGGCAAGAAGATGCTGGCCGAGTCGGGACTTCCCATCATCGCGGCGGACACCATGGGCGAGGCGGCCCGCAAGGTGGTCGCTGCCGCCGCCGGCAAGGCGGCCTGAGCCGAACGGCTGCGGGCGCGCGCGCCGCCGGGCCGCGCTGAAACCAAGGACAATCGAATGTCGATCCTGATCAACAAGGACACGAAGGTCATCACGCAGGGAATCACCGGCAAGACCGGGCAGTTCCACACGCGGATGTGCCGGGAATACGGCAACGGCCGCAACTGCTATGTCGCGGGCGTCAATCCCAAGCGCGCCGGCGAAGACTTCGAAGGCATCCCGATCTACGCGACGGTCAAGGAGGCGAAGGACGAGACCGGAGCCACCGTCTCGGTCATCTACGTTCCGCCTGCCGGAGCAGCCGAGGCGATCTGGGAAGCGGTCGATGCGGACCTGGACCTGGTCATCTGCATCACCGAGGGCATCCCGGTGCGCGACATGCTGGTGGTGCGGGATCGCATGCGCAAGCAGGGCAAGAAGACGCTGCTGCTCGGGCCGAACTGCCCGGGCACCATCACCCCGGACGAGCTCAAGATCGGCATCATGCCCGGCCACATCCACCGTCGCGGCCGCATCGGCATCGTCTCGCGCTCCGGCACGCTCACCTACGAGGCGGTGGCCCAGGTGACCGAGCTCGGCCTTGGCCAGTCGTCGGCGGTCGGCATCGGCGGCGATCCGATCAACGGCCTCAAGCACATCGACGTGGTGAAGCTCTTCAACGACGACCCTGAGACCGACGCCGTGATCATGATCGGCGAGATCGGCGGACCGGACGAGGTCAACGCCGCGCGCTGGATCAAGGACAACATGAAGAAGCCGGTGGTGGGCTTCATCGCCGGCGTCACCGCGCCCCCCGGCAAGCGGATGGGCCACGCGGGTGCGCTGATCTCCGGCGGGGCCGATACCGCCCAGGCCAAGCTCGAGATCATGGAAGCCTGCGGCATCAAGACCACCAAGGACCCTTCGGAGATGGGCCGGCTGGTCAAGTCGGTTCTCTGAGTCCGACGCCACCTGCGGGTGGCGTAGCGCGGCCGGCGTTTCGGCACCGACTTCGCGGTCGGCCGCGGCACGGTCAGCCAGCGCGGTCGGGCCTGCTCGATCGACCGACAGGCGTCGCTGCGTCCGGTGCCGCCTGACTGAGCCCGCTGGCCGTTCATGACGTAGTTCCTCCCGCGCTTGACGGCCCGCCGCTAGATTCGGTGCCATGGCATCGATCCGTTCCGACGGCCGGGCTGGCAGCCCGGACGGGCCCCCTTTCGAATCCCTCGCGACCGGGCGCTGCGGGCTCGCGCCCGTGCGCCCGAGGCCGGCAACCGGATCGGCGGCTGCGCTGGAGAAGGTGGCGGGGCTTCAGCATGGCGGCTGCTCCGACGCCGGGCCGGTGCGGCCCCACAACGAGGACTGCTGGCGGGCGTTGCCCGAGGTGGGTCTCTTCGTCGTGGCCGACGGCATGGGCGGCTACCGGGCCGGCGAGGTGGCCGCGGAGATCGCGGTCGATACCGCCTGCCGGCTGGTTCCGCTCTATGCGGCGTCGGAAGACTGTGGCGCGGCACTGGCACGGGCCTTCGAGGCCGGCAACCAGGCGATCCTCCAATGCGCCGCGGCCAATCCGGACTGCCTCGGCATGGGCACGACACTGGTCGCCTGCCTCCTGCGGGACGGCGTCCTGCATGTGGCCCATGTCGGCGATTCGCGCGCCTACCTGCTGCGCGACGGTCGGCTCCATCGCCTGACACGGGACCATTCCATCGGACAGGCCCTCTGCGATTCCGGCGCAGTCAACGAGGCCCAGCTTCGCCACCTGCCCGGACGCGGCATCCTCACCCGCGCCCTCGGGGTGGAGGAGTCGGTGGCCTGCGACCTGGTGGCCTATGCATGGGAGCCGGAGGACTGCCTCCTGCTGTGCTCCGACGGGGTGAGCGACCTGCTGCCGGACGAGGCGGTCGCGCGGCTGCTCGCCGAGTCCGGTTCGGCCGGGCCGGTCGCGCAGGCTGAAGCGCTGGTGGCTGCCGCAGTCAACGCCGGCGGCTGCGACAACATCACGGCCCTCGTCGTTCGCGTGGCCGCTTCGGGTCGGTTGCCGTACGCGGGCGCCTCCGAGGCGGTGCATTGATCCCTTTCTCTCGGCGCTGCGCAACCAGGACAAGAATCGATGCAGCAGGATGAGCAGGCAACCGTCGGCAAGCTCGTGCTCTCGGCAGGCAACCGGATCCTCCGGGAGGTCCTGATCGACCGCAAGCGGCTGACCATCGGGCGCAGGCCCTACAACGATCTCCTGCTCGACGATCTCACCGTCTCCGGCGAGCACGCGATCGTGCACACCGTGAAGGGCGATTCGGTCATCCACGACCTCAAGAGCCGAAACGGGACGCTGATCAACGGCGCGCCGGTCATGCAGCAGCAACTGGCCGACGGCGACTGCGTCGACATCGGCATCTACCGCCTGGTGTACAAGGTGGAGCGCCTCGAGGTCGGCGCGGCGCGGGCCGGCGGCGTCCGTCCGGCCCTCCTGCCGGCACTGCAGCCGCCGACCAACCTGGCAGGGGCCCGCACCAGCGCCTGGGTGCCGTCGGGCGCCGGACCCGCCCGGGTTGCGCATCCGGCGCCGCCTCGCGCGCAGCAGCAGGAACCGGCACGGACCGCCATGCTGCGTTTCCTTGGCGGACACGATGCGGGCCGGCAGATGCTGCTGGAGCGGCCGATCGTCAGCATCCGCAACGGCAGCGGGCAGGTGGCCGTGGTCGCCAAGCGGCAGAACGGCTACTTCCTGACCCACGTGGAAGGACTGGCCTATCCCCTGGTGAACGGAGAATCGATCGGGCTCGGCGCCCACGTCCTGCGCGACAACGACCTGATCGAGCTGGCGGGAACCATCATCCAGTTCAGCCTGGACCACTGAGCGCGGTACGAGCGCATGAAGCAGCTCGAAGCCATCAAGCGCTCCATGCGGTCGTACCGCATGTGGTCGGCGCTCGCGGGCACCGTGATGACCGGCATCACCTGCCTGCACCTGCTGGGCTACCTGCACCTGGGTGCGCTCGAGGCGATGGACCGCCTGCTGCAGGACACTCGTGCCCGCTGGCGCATGCCGGTGGCAGAGGAGCGCATCGTCATCGTCGACATCGACGAGAAGAGCCTGTGGGAGCAGGGCCGCTGGACCTGGCCGCGTTCGACGCTCGCCGAGCTCACGCGCCGCATCGCCGACGAGGGCGGCGCGCGCGTGCTCGGCTTCGATGTCGTCTTCGCCGAGCCGGTGCGGGGCGAGGAGGATGCCGCCTTCATCCGCGCGATCAGCGGCCGGCCGGTGGTGCTGGGGTACTACTTCTCGAGCGACGAGGGCGGCAGGACCATCGGCAGGCTGCCGCCGCCGCTGTTCCCGGCGAGCGAGCTCGCGCGACAGGGCCTGCGCGCCTACGCCTGGGACGGCTACGGCGCCAACCTGCCGGCGATGACCGAGTCCGCCCGCGCCAGCGGCTTCTACAACGCGCGTGTGGACGACGACGGCGTGGTGCGCTCGGTGCCGCTGCTGTCGGTCTTCGGCGGCGAGCTCTACGAATCCCTCGCGCTCGCGATCCTGCGGGTCTATCACGACGGCAAGCCGGTCGCGCTGCGCCCGCATGCGGTCGAGGTGGGCGACGTCGCGATCGCGGTGGGCGATGACCTCACCGCGCTGGTGCCGTTCGCCGGGGCGGGTGGCGGCCGGGTGCACCCGTTCGTGCGGGTATCGGCCACCGACGTGCTGCGCGGCCGTGTCGATCCAGGGGTGTTCCGCGACCGCATCGTGCTGGTCGGCGCCTCCGCGCAGGGCATCGGCGACCGGCAGGCGACCCCGATTGCGCGAAGCCAGCCCGGGGTGGAGATCCACGCCACCCTGCTTGCCGGCGCCCTGCAGGGCAAGCAGCTGCTCAGGCCCTGGCACGGCGACGTCGGGATGGCGGTGCTCACGGTGGCGATCGGCTTCCTGGTGGCGTGGTGGATGCCCAACCTGGGCGCGGCCGGCATCGGCGTGCTGACCGGCGCGTTGCTCGGCGCGTTCTACCTGCTGAACCTGCTGGTCTTCACCCGCGTGGGCTGGGTGCTGCCGGTTGCGCCGACCATCTTCCTGGTGACCTCCGTGGCGACGCTGAACCTGGCGGTGGGCCACTTCGTCGAAGGAAAGGCGCGGCGGGCGGTGATCGAGCTCTTCGGGCAGTACGTCTCGCCCGAGCTGGTGCGGCGCATGGCGCGCCGGCCGCAGGACTATCCGATCGAGAGCCAGAACAAGAACCTCACCATCCTGTTCGCCGACGTGCGGGGCTTCACCCGGATCGCCGAGGCGATGGAGCCGCACGCGCTGCGGGAGTACCTGAACCGTTTCCTCACGCGCATGACCGAGGTGGTCCACCGCCATGGCGGCACCGTCGACAAGTACATGGGCGACGCGATCATGGCCTTCTGGGGCGCGCCGATCGACGATCCGCGCCAGCACGACAACGCCGTGGCCGCGGCGCTCGACATGCAGAAGGCGGTGGCGGGCCTGAACGTGGAGTTCGAGCAGCGCGGCTGGCCGCTGCTCGCGATCGGGATCGGCATCAATTCCGGCACGGCGCGGGTGGGGGACATGGGCTCGCAGCTGCGGCGCACCTACACCGCGATCGGCGACGCGGTGAACCTGGCGGCGCGGCTCGAGGCCGCCACCAAGCGCTTCAACCTGCCGGTGCTGATCGGCGAGGCCACCGCCAAGTACGTGACCCAGGTGCCGCTCGAGCCGCTCGGCGAGACCGACGTGCCGGGCCGGACCGAGCGCGTCCGCGTCTATTGCCCCAAGGTGTTCATCGAGGTCGCTCCCCGCGTTCCCGAGACAGTGATCTAATCCGGCCATGCGCTTGCAAGTACTCGGCTGCAGTGGCGGGATCGGCGGCCTGATCGCAGGACCCCAGGGCGCGGAAGCGGACCTGCGCGAGGCCATGGCCGAGGCGCTTGCGTCGGTCTCCAGTTCGAGCTCCGCGCTGCCGGCGCGCCCGCTGTCCCTCGCCGCGGAAGGCAACGCCCGGCGCGTACCGGAATCGGAGCGCCTCTACCGGCGGCGCGACCAGCTGCGGACCTCGTCTTTCCTGCTGGACGACGACATCCTGATCGATGCCGGCACCGGCGTGGAGGACCTCACCGTCCCGGAGCTCGCGCGCATCGACCATGTGTTCCTGTCGCATTCGCACCTGGACCACATTTGCGCGCTGCCGCTGATGATCGATTCCGTCGGCGGCTCGCGCAAGAAGCCGCTGGTGGTGCATGCGCTGCAGGAGACCATCGACGCGCTCAAGGCGCACATCTTCAACTGGGTCATCTGGCCGGACTTCACCGAGATTCCCCACTACGACCGGCCGTGGATGAAGTTCGAGCCGCTCTCGGTGGGAACCACCGTGACGCTGGGAGATCGGCGCATCCGGCCGATCGCGGCCAACCATACTGTGCCGGCGCTCGGCTTTCACCTGTCTGCGCCGGGCGGGTCGATCGTGTACTCGGGCGACACCTGGCCCAACGCCGAGTTCTGGCGAACGATCAACGGCATCCGCGACCTCAGGTACCTGATCATCGAGAACGCGTTCTCGAACAAGGAGCAGGACCTGGCGATCACCGCCAAGCACCTGTATCCGATCCAGCTCAGCCAGGAGCTCGCGAACCTGCGGGTGGAGCCCGAGATCCTGATCACGCACCTCAAGCCCTCGGACCGTGAGCTGATCGCGCAGGAGATCGAATCCTGGGCGGGGCGCTTCGAGCCGGTGGTGCTGCAGACGGGGCAGGTGCTGGAGGTCTGAGGGGAGGGCGGTCAGCCGCCTTTGCCTGCTTCTCCCGCTTGCGTGCTGCCTGATCGCGGCTGGCGGCGCTCCCAAACGCGCTTTGACCAGCCAAGTCGCAGCGCCCGGCCAACCCAGCCGGCCACCGACACTGACCAATCACGGCAGATGCGCCACTGTCGCGCGGCGTCGGCGGTGACGCGCTTGGTCACCAACTGACCGTCCGCGTCACCCCGGGTAGCCGACACCGACAGCACCCGCGTGACCTGTGTCACGCACCGGGATGCCTCTCGCCGTTCATCGGCTCGCCGATGCCGGTCGCATTGCCTGGCATGGTCCGCGCATCAGGGAAGGTGTCGAATGAGACCGGGGATACCGAAGCTCGGAACCCGTAGATAGAAAACTTGCTTGAAGGAGCAAATTCATGGCTTTGAAGAAGGTTCAAAAGGGTTTCACGCTGATCGAGCTGATGATCGTGGTTGCGATCATCGGTATCCTCGCTGCGGTGGCGATCCCGGCGTACCAGGACTACACCATCCGTGCGCGCGTATCGGAGGCTCTGTCGCTGGCCGGTGCTGCGAAGGTCAATGTGGCTGATGTACTGGCTTCGGGCAATCCGTCCGGGGACGCCGCAGGCTACGGGCTGGGGTACACGCCGCCGGCCGCCACGCGTAACGTGACCTCGGTCGCGATCGCCCCTGCCACTGGCGTTATCACGGTGACGACTACCGCTGCCGCTGGCAACGGCACGCTGACGCTGGATCCGGGCGTTGCTGGTGCGGCGCTCCCCGTCGGAACGGCTGCCTTCACGCCGCCCCAGGGCGCGCTGACCTGGCGCTGTGCCGCCCTTGGTGCCGGTTCACTTGGCCCCAACGGTGCTGTCGGTACGCTTCCTGCTCGCTATTCGCCTGCCGAATGCCGTTGATCGTGTAGGTGCTCAAGAAGAACGCGGCTTCGGCCGCGTTTTTCTTGGGATAGGCAGGAATCGGCTTCAACAGGTTGTCTCCTAGGAATGCAGTCCGGCCTGACACACTGGATGACGAACATGAGAATTACCGTTCCTTCTCGCAGAGTCGACTCAAACGAGCAGCGACCGCCTTCTCGATCTTGTCGGGGCTTTACCCTGATTGAGTTGATGATCGTCGTCGCGATCATTGGAATTCTCGCATCGGTCGCCGTCCCTGCTTATCAGGACTATACGATCCGTGCCCGCGTATCTGAGGGGCTCATGTTGGCCTCCGGGGCCAAGCACAGCGTAATGGATTTCCATTCCTCAGGAAATGCCTCAGGGAATCCTCTCGGCTACCGTACCGGCTACACTTCGCCCGCTCCAACGCGCAACGTGACGTCAATCCAGATCGCGCAAGCTACCGGCGTCATCACGGTGACCATGTCGACCGCCGGTGGAAACGGATCGCTAACCCTGGGGCCCTCGGTGGCCGGCGCCGGCTTGCCGGTAGGGACCGCTGTATTCACTCCGCTGGAAGGCGTGGTCGAATGGCGGTGCGCCGCTGCCGGAGCCGGGGCGCTTGCACCCAATCAGGTCGCGGGAACCCTTTTGGCGCGATACGCTCCAGCCGAGTGTCGGTGATGACGGTAGAGAACTACCCGGGGTCCTTCGCGTCTTCACGGAAAGGCGAAAGGCCGAGGGCGTTCGGGCTACATGATCGGTTGCGGGCAAGCGGTATCCACCTGGTGGTCTGTCTGCTCGTGGCCGCCTCGGTCCTCGCCCTGGTGTACCTTCTCTGGTATCCGGGGCCGCTCGCCGACGTATCCGACGTCGGTAAGATTCTGCCCATCCTTCTCGCAGTCGATGTCGCGCTCGGGCCGATCCTCACGTTCGCGGTATTCGATCGTCGCAAGCGCAGCCTCAAGGCCGATCTCGCCTGCATCTGCGTCTTGCAGGCAGTCGCACTTCTGTACGGCCTCTACACCGTCGAACTTGGCCGGCCGCACTACCTGGTGTTCGTGAAGGATCGGTTCGAGGTCGTCTCGAAGGCGGACCTCCGGCCGGAAGACGATGTGGCGGCCAGGGGCAATCCCGCGGCCAAGTCGTCCTGGACCGGCCCCCGCGTGATTGCCGCCGAGATGCCGGCAACGCCCGAGGAGCGCAACCGCATCCTGTTCGAGGCCGTGCTTGGAGGTCGCGACGTCCAACACTTCCCCGTCCTGTATCGCGACTACGGTACCCAGGCGGGCACGGCGGCAGCCCGGGCGAGGCCGCTCGGAGAGCTTCGCGCACTCAATCCGGACCTCACCAGCCTTCTGGACGACGCCGTCTCGCGTAGCGGCCGGCCGGAAGCGAGCCTCGGCTTCCTGGCTGTGAAGGGGCCTGCGGGGGATGGATCGATGCTTGTGGATATTTCCAGCGGTGAGGTCGTGGAGATGGTCGGCCTCAGGCCTTGGCAGTAGAAGAGGAGTCTCTTTCCCCACGCAGGCCGTGCCCACTCGTTTCCGAGCGCGACCCGCCCCGATCGTGCGATCGCGAGACGTCCGGAGGAGCAAGCGTCATGGAGCAGGACGAATCCCCACGAAGCGGCGCTGCACGTCGTGTCGGTCCACCCGAGCGCGTTGCTGTACTCGTCGATTGCGACAACGTGTCGCCTGCGATCCTCGAAGGTGCGATGGCGATTGCAGCCGAGCTGGGCCGCGTCGTTGTTCGCCGGGGATATGGCAATCAGGGGACGCTTGGGAACAGATGGATGGATGCACTGACGCGCTTAGGTTTCGCGTCTTGCCTTCAGTATCAGCAGATCCCGGGCAAGAATACCGCCGACATCGCGTTGGCGCTCGATGCGCTGGAGATCGTACTCGAGGGACGCGCAGACATTGTCTGCCTCGTGACGAGCGACTCGGATTTCGCCTGTGTGTGCCGCAAGCTGCGCGAGCGGGGTGCGACCGTCTGTGTCATCGGTGTTGGCACCACCCCTGTCGCTCTGCGCAATGCGGGCGACGCGTTCCACGAGTGGCCGGCAGCGGGCTTGACCGCAGGGGAGGCCGTCTCCGTAGCGCCAAAGGCGCTGGCGAGGGGGCTGGCTTCATGCGACCAGCCGGTGAAGTCGAAGTTGTCCAAGAAGCCGCAGCGGCCCCCTCGGTTCATCATCGACGCCGTGCGGGTTCTGACAGGCAAATCGTCGGAGCGCTTGGTGTGCTTGAGCGCGCTGGGTCAATACCTGAAGCAGGAGAGACCGAAGTTCCGGGCGAAGGCCCATGGGTTTCCTGGTCTGCTGGACATGGTAAAAGCGTGCGACATGCTGACAGCTCGCAAGGAAGGGCGCCGATGGTTCGTCGGTCTGGAAGTCACCGTTCGGCAACAATGCCCTGACGCGGCGACTGCGGCCCTGCGAGTCCAGCAGCCGCAGGGGCGGGTATCCGCGCGCCCCGGCCCTACTGGAGGCAGGAGACCAACTTCCGCAGACCGGCTGCACTAGCGCTGCTCACCGGCTACAGCGTCCAGCAGGATTGATGTCGCCCCCCGCGCATCCCGCGTCCTGAACACCGCGCTGATCACCGCCACCGCATCCGCGCCCGCCTCGATCACCCGTCGCGCGTTCCCCGCATCGATCCCGCCGATAGCGACCACCGGCTTGCCGAACCTTCTTGCTTCCCCCAGCAGCCCCAGCGCCGCCGACACCGCCTGCGGCTTGGTGCTCGAGGGGAACACGCTTCCGAAGGCGAGGTAATCCGCATGCGGCGCCACCGCCGCCGCCCGCTCGAGGCTCGCATAGCAAGACAGCCCAAGGATCACGTCCGGCCCCACCGCCTCCCGCACCGCGGCCGCGTCCCCGTCCTCGCCGCCGATATGGACCGCGTCAATCCCCAGCTCGATCGCGGCCTGCCAGTCGTCGTTCACCACCAGCGTGCAGCCGTACCGCTCGCATAGCGGCATCAGCGCCCGCAGCTGATCGCGCCTCAGCGCCGCATCCGCCGTCTTGTTCCGATACTGCAGCAGCCGCGTCCCCGCACCCAGCGTGGCCTCCACCATCCGCACCAGCTTCGCGGTATCCGTCTCATCCGGCGTGATCGCATAGAGGCCGCGGATCACGCGCCGCGCACGCGCGGCTCGGTCGGCTTCTGTTGCGTCCGGGGAACGTTGGTCGTGGGCACCACGTCCCATGCCACCACTGATCCGCCCTGCGGGCAGGCTCGTCGGACGCGGCGGGTAAGATCGGCGGTCTTTCATTTTAATTGCCAAGGAGTAACTGATGAGTGAAGAAGCGAAACCCTACCAGACCTGGATGTGCCTCATCTGCGGCTGGATCTACGACGAGGCGGCCGGGTTGCCGGACGAGGGGATCGCACCGGGAACCCGCTGGGCCGACATCCCGATGAACTGGACTTGTCCGGAATGCGGGGCCAGGAAGGAAGATTTCGAAGTAGTAGAGATTTGAGTCGTAAGTGATTCATTTTCAACGAATTTCTTTGACCGACTCTGCTGCTCGACGATAGCATTCGCAAGGACAAGAGCATGAGCAGCATCGAAGCGATCGCAGGCCTGAAGGTGATGGTGATCGACGACAGCAACACGATCCGCCGCAGCGCAGAGATCTTCCTCAAGCAGGCGGGCTGCGAGGTGGTGCTGGCCGAGGACGGCTTCGATGCACTCGCCAAGCTCTCCGACAACGGCCCGGACATCGTTTTCTGCGATGTGCTGATGCCGCGGCTCGACGGCTACCAGACCTGCGCGCTCATCAAGAAGAGCCCGCGCTTTCATGACACCCCCGTGGTGATGCTGTCCAGCAAGGACGGCTTGTTCGACCGTGCGCGCGGGCGCCTGGTCGGTTCGGAAGAGTACCTGACCAAGCCGTTCACCAAGGACAGCTTGCTCAAGTGCGTGGCACAGCACAGCCGCAAGAACGCGGCAGTAGGAATGGCGGTTTAAGTGGCATCGACAGTGGCATCGACGGCAAGCGAAGTTTCCCGGGACTCCAGAATGAAGACGACGGTCGCCCGCAAGATCCTGATCGTGGACGATTCGCCCACGGAGCGGTTCTTCCTCGCGGACCTGCTCTCGAAGCGGGGTTACGCGGTGGTCACCGCGGAGAACGGCGAGGAGGCCCTCTCCAAGGTGAAGAGCGAGAAGCCTTCGCTCGTCGTGATGGACGTGGTGATGCCGGGCACGAGCGGCTTCCAGGCGACGCGGGCGATCGCCCGCGATCCGGCGACGCAATCGATCCCGGTGATCCTCTGCACCAGCAAGAGCGCCGAGAGCGACCGCATCTGGGGGCTGCGCCAGGGTGCCAAGGAATACGTCGTCAAGCCGGTCGATCCGGACGAACTGCTCGCCAAGATCGCGAGTCTTGCCTGACCGCGCAGAACCGGAGGAGACCCGATGACAGCGAGTGCACACAGCCCCGCCCGGGCGACGGCAGCCGAAGGCATCGTCCGGTCCTCCGCCGTTGGCGCGCCGGCCAGGGCGGCAGGCGCCGCCGCGGCGGCCCAGCGTACCGGCGTGAGCGCGCCGTCGGGCGATGGTCCGGCGGCCCGCTCGGTCGCGCGGCTGGGGCTCATGATCGGGCACCAGCGCCTGCTGGTGGAGCTGGCCGAAGCCGGCGAGATCGTGGCGTTGCCGCCTGTGATCGTGCCGGTCCCGCTGACCCGCGACTGGTTCCTGGGCGTCACCAACGTGCGCGGTTCGCTCTTCACGGTCATCGACCTGCGCCGCTTCGCCGGCGACGGCGTCACGGAGATCGGCAAGGAGACGCGCCTGCTGTCGCTCGCGCCATCGCTTGGCTTCAACGTGACCATCCTGGTCAACCGGATGCTGGGCCTGCGCAACACCGCTTCCATGTCGGCCACGGTCAACTCGTCGCCGGGCAACGCTGCGGCAGGCTGGCTCGGGCGCAGCTACGCCGACGCGGAAGGCCACATCTGGCGGGAGCTCAGCCTGAGCCGGCTGGTCGCCACGCCGGAATTCCTGATGGTCGGACGCTAGTTCACACTCGGCCATGAACCCTCCGACGCATTGAACGGACCATTCGGGCAGAAAGCAATGGCATTCAAGTTCTCCAATCTCTCGCTGTCGTCGGGCAGCGGCGCGAACCACCTGGATCCGGACACCGCGATCATCGACGACCTGGTCGACGATCGACTCGAGGACACGGCCCCGCATCGCAACGAAGCGGCGGGCCCGGTCTCCGCCGAGGACGCCCGGCTGGACGAGCAGGTCGACGCGCTGATCGCGCGGGCGAGCTTCGATCCGGAGGCGGATGCCTCGGCCGTGCAGTCGCGCCGCGATGGCGAGCCGGTCGCCGATGCGGGCGGCCTCATGCTGCCGGATCAACGGGACTCCGGGCACCAGGACGAGACGGCCAGGTCCGGCGTGGACGAGGCGAGCGGTGAGCTGGCTGCGGCCGGTGTCGCGGCCGGTGCCGCTGCCGGCTCGGCTGCTGTCGCGAAGCCTCGCCCCGCCCGCCGCGTGTCGGCCACGCCGCTGCTCGGCCGGCTGCCGCTCAAGCAGCAGGTCAACCTGCTGCTGGCGGTGATCACTATTGGTCTCACGGTGGCGCTCGGCTCGGCGGCCTACGACAGCCGCATCACCAACATGGTGGCGGCGCAGAACGAGGTGGTGGGCGACGCGCTCATGCACTCGCAGCGGATCGCCAAGGCGGCCGGCATCGCGGTCCAGGGCAGCACGCTCGCCTACGACCAGCTGCAGGACAGCGTCAAGTACCTCACCGCCGCGGCCGGGGCGCTCACGATCGGCGGCGACATCGGCCGCCAGAAGATCGCCCCGGTGCAGGCGCCGTTGCAGGAGTCGGCGCAGACGTTCGCCCGGGTCTGGGCCGACATGGCGCCGAACGTCTCGGACGTGATCGACCAGCAGAAGGTGCTGGTCCGCTTCAACCAGCTGGCCTACCAGGGACGCATCGCCGCCGGCGACCTGCTGAACGTCAATGGCCGCGCGCTGGATGCGGTGCGGCGTGCCAGCACCGGCTCGCAGGACGTGCTGCTGCTCACGCAGATGGACCTGCACTTGCGCACGATCGTCGGCGAGATGAGCCGGCTGATGCAGACCAACGACGTGCGCGCAGAGGACGCGGCCACGCTCGCCCGCAACATCGAGGGTTACGCGCTGATGCGCGCGGCCGCGCTGGACGGCAACCCGGGCCTCGGCATGGGTCCGCTGCGCAGCAGCGAGGCGCGCGCCATCGTCCAGCAGTCCTCGCCCCGGGCCGATGCCTTCGTGAAGTCCGCGCTCGAGGCGCAGCGCGCCCTGCCGGCGCTCGACCAGGCCCGCGTTGCCGGCCGCAAGGTCTTCTTCGGCAGCGAGAAGCTCACCGACACCATCAACAGCGTCCGCGCCGCGATGACCGAGGCGCGCAGCGAGCGCGCGCTCAGCCAGTGGCTGGTCATCGGCTTCGGTGCGCTCGCGCTCCTCGGCCTGGTGCTGCTCGGCAAGGCCTACTACGACGACTCCGCCCGCAAGGCACTGGAGGCGGAGGCACAGCGGGCCGAGGCCGAGCGGCTGGAGCAGGAAGCCAAGCGGATCAACGACCAGAACCAGGCGGCGATCCTGCGGCTGATGAACGAGCTTCAGGAAGTGGCCGACGGCGATCTCACCGTGCAGGCGACCGTGTCGGAGGACATCACCGGCGCGATCGCCGACTCGGTGAACTACACGGTCGAGGAGCTGCGCGACCTGGTCGGCCGGATCAACCGGACCGCCGCCGCGGTGGCCGAAGCCTCCGGCCAGGCGCAGATCACCTCCTCGAGCCTGCAGGCCGCGAGCGACCAGCAGTCCCGCGAGATCCGCGAGACCGGCGAGGCGGTGCTCAGCATGGCAGCGCAGATCAAGCAGGTTTCGGCATCCGCCTCGGAAACCGCCGCCGTTGCGCGGCAGTCGCTGACCGCCGCCGACCGTGGCCGCGACGCGGTGCAGAACGCGATCTCCGGCATGAACGGCATCCGCGACCAGATCCAGGAGACCGCCAAGCGCATCAAGCGCCTGGGCGAGTCGAGCCAGGAGATCGGCGAGATCATCGAGCTGATCTCGGACATCACCGAGCAGACCAACGTGCTCGCCCTGAACGCCGCCATCCAGGCGGCCTCGGCGGGCGAGGCCGGCCGCGGCTTCACCTTCGTCGCGGAAGAGGTGCAGCGACTCGCCGAAAAATCGGCCGAGGCCACGCGCCAGATCTCCGCGCTGGTCAAGGCGATCCAGACCGACACGCATGATGCGGTCGCCGCCATGGAGCGCAGCACGCAGGGCGTGGTGCAGGGTACCAAGCTCTCCGACGAAGCCGGCGCGGCGCTGTCGGGCATCGGGCAGATCTCGAAGGAGCTGGCCGACCTGATCATGCGCATCTCGCGCACTACCGAGAACCAGGCCGAGTCGGCCGAGCTGGTGGCGCACAGCATCCAGCGGATCCTCCTGGTCACGGAGCAGACCAGCGAAGGCACGCAGCAGACCGCGGGCTCGATCCTGCAGCTCTCCGAGCTCGCGCGCGAGCTCAAGAACTCGGTGTCCCGCTTCAGGGTGGCATGATGAACGGATCGCAGGGCATCGATATCGTCGCGCTGTCGTGGTGCGTCCCGGAGATCCGGGAGTCGCTTGCCCGCGCCTGCGCCGAGCTGGACCGCCATCTCGGCGCCGAGGCCGGCACGACCAGCCACCTGAAGAACGCCCGCATCCACCTGCACCAGGCGCACGGCGCGCTGCAGGTGGCGGACGTGGCCGGCGTGCTGGTGCTCACCCAGGAAGCCGAGTCGCTGATCGAGCGCGGCGAGCGCGAGGAGCGACCGATCGACGCCGACGCGGTGGCAGCGCTCAAGCGCGCGCTCGCGGCGGTGACCGAGTATCTCGAGGACCTGCAGGCCGGATCGGCGCTGCCGCCGGTGGTGCTCTTCAGCTTCTACCGGGCGCTGCTGTTGCTGCGCGGTGCCGAGCGCATCGACCCGGCGGACCTCTATTTCCCGGACCTGTCGATCCAGCCGCCGGCCACGATCATGCCGAGCGGCCCCACGGCCGGCGGTGACGACATCGGCATGCTGGCCGCTGCGGCCCGGCGCGAGTTCGAGCGCGGGCTGCTGGGCTTCCTGCGGGGCGACGACAACGCGAGCGCCATCCGCACCATGCATGCGGCCATGGCGCGCATGCAGATGGCCAATCCCGCGCGTCATGCGCGCGCCTTCTTCTGGATGTCGCTTGCGCTGCTCGACGCGTTGAAGCATGCCGCGCTGCCGGTGGATCTCTACTCCAAGCGGCTGGTCGCCCGGGTGAACATCCAGGCGCGTCGCACGCTGGAGAGCCAGGATCCGGTGGCCGATCGCATGCTGAAGGACCTGCTGTTCGCGCTTGCGCGCGCGCAGGACACCTCGCCGGTCGCGGCCGAGGTCCGGCGCCACTATCGCCTGGCCGGCACGGTGCCGGCCGACTTCGAGCGGGTCCGCTACGGCCTCACCGATCCCGCGCTGGTCCGCCAGGCGCGCGAGGCGGTGGCCCTGCTGAAGAAGTCGTGGGAGAAGATTGTCCGCGGGGCCTCCAAGGAAGTGGATGCCTTCGCCGACGCGTCCGAGGACCTGGTCGAGTCGCTGCGCAACCTGCCTTACCAGGGCATGACCGAGCTTGCCCATGCGATCGCCGGCATCCCGCGCGCAGTGGAGTCGGCGAGCGCCTCCGACGACGCGCTCGCGCTCGAAGTCGCGACCGCGCTGCTCTTTGCCGAGGAGGCGCTCGACAACGGCCTTCGCAGCGATCCGGCCTACGACACCCGGGCCGGGCAGCTGGGCGGCCGCCTCGTGGAGGTGATGAACCGCCCGGCCGCGTTCAGCGAGACGGCGCCGCAGTGGCTGGTGGACATCTCGCGCAAGGCCTCGGAGCGGATCACGCTCGGCGCTTTCGTCACCGAGCTGACCGGCAACCTGCGCACCTGCGAGCAGACGCTCGACACCTATTTCCGCGACCCGTCGACGGCGGCCCAGGTCGCATCGCTCGAGCCGCTCATCTCCCAGGCGACCGGCGTGCTGAAGGTGCTGGGCCATGCGGAAGCGGCCCGCGCCTGCGCCGCGATCGCGGAGGATATCGCGGCGATCGCCGAAGGCAGCGAGCCGGCCACCGGCCGTGACCACCAGCGCCTCGCCAACAACCTGAGCGCGCTCGGCTTCTTCGTCGAGTCGCTGCTGCAGCCGGCCGGGCAGGGCGGAAC